>JBKJJZ010000403.1:0-2649 GCA_046597705.1 Vicinamibacterales bacterium
GCCAGCCCCCGCACGTTCCCAACACCCGCGCCCGCCACGGTGAAATCGAGCGCGACGTCGGGCGATTCAGGGGCGGTCGCAATGCCTGCGATGCCGTTTTGTTCCGTCACGATGCCCGCAACCTCGCACCCATATTCAGACGCAAGCTGCTCCACCAGAGCGCCCATGCGGCCGTGGCCCACCAGGAGGATGCGGGTCATCCCTGGTCCTCGGCGCGGCTAAAGCCACGCCCTACGTTGGGAGCAGGGCTGGCTTCAGCCGCGCCACCATTGAAGAATTCCTCATGCACCCGGGCCAGAGCGCCAGGCAATTCGGCGTCGGGGATCACGATCGTGATGTTACGGCGTTCGGACGCCTGCGACAGCATGCGAATCGGCACGGGCCCAAGGGCCTGCAGCAGTCGGCTCACAAACGTCGCATCTCCCTGAATACCCTGGCCGACCACGCACAGAACGGCGAGGTCGCTGCTGCTCTGAACTTCGGCGAAAGCCCTGAGGTCGTCGAGAATCCGCGGCAACCTGCGCACATCGTCTACCGTGACGGACACCGAGACCTCGGACGTGGTGACGACATCCACGGAGGTGGCGTGGTGCTCGAAGACACCGAACAGCTTGTGCAGAAACCCGTGCGCCATCAGCATGCGCGTGGACGTGATGTCGACCACCGTCACGTTGCGTTTGGTCGCGACGGCGGTCAGGGGCCCGACGTTGGCCGGCCGTTTTGCAGTGATCAGCGTGCCGCGAACCTCGGCGTTGCGTGAGTTGAGGATTCGGACCGGGATGTTCTTCGCCATTGCGGGCAGGATGGTGGCGGGATGCAGAACCTTGGCGCCGAAGAACGCGAGTTCTGAGGCCTCATCGAAGGACAGCTCGGGCACAACCTGCGCGCGCGGCACCAGGCGGGGGTCGGCGGTGAGCATGCCGTCCACATCGGTCCAGATTTGAATCTCGGATGCACCAAGGCACGCGCCAACGATTGCGGCCGAGTAGTCCGAACCGCCGCGGCCCAGCGTGGTGGTCACGCCATCAATCGTCG
The DNA here is from genome assembly GCA_046597705.1 of Vicinamibacterales bacterium. Taxonomy (GTDB): domain Bacteria; phylum Acidobacteriota; class Vicinamibacteria; order Vicinamibacterales; family SCN-69-37; genus SYFT01. Next base: position 1,036 of record JBKJJZ010000403.1, read on the forward strand.
CGCCCACAAAACCTCCGAGCACCGGGATGTGCCTCGTCGCCAGCAACGGAATGAGCTCCGCGTTCATCTTCGCTTCGGTCTCCTCCATCAGTGGAGGCGCCGCGGTGTGTTCGGCCGTAGTGACCACCACCTTCCTGGCATCAACCCAGGTGGCCGCAAGGCCATTCGATTTGAGCGCCGCAGCGACGATGCGGCTGCTGGCGAGTTCACCGACAGCGGCGATGGCGTCGAGCCATCGCGGTGAGACTTCTTCGAGCACGGCCAGTGCCGAGACCACGCGCGCCAGCGCGCCGAATTCGTGGCTCAGATACGCCTCGACCTCCGCCCGCAGCGCGTCATTGGTGATGACACCCGCCACCTGGAGGTGCCGTTCGAGGAGGAGGCGCACGTGTTCCCTGGCCCCGTCGGCGTCGCCCGCACGAGCCTGAGCCGCCAGGCCCAGCAGACGATCCGTGGCTCCTCCCAGGGCCGACACCACCACAACAGGGCCGCGCGGATCCTGCTGCGATCCCACGAGTACGTTCGGAAGGGCTGACTGACGAGTGGCGCGCACGATCTGCACGAGGCGGGTCACCGCCGCCTGATCGGCGACCGACGTGCCGCCGAACTTCAGGACAAGCACTGAAGCTCCGCGTGCATCAGTTCAGCGTTGAGGATTGAGGCGCCCGCCGCGCCGCGAACGGTATTGTGGCCGAGCGCCACGAAGCGGTAGCTCATGACGGGACACGGGCGCAGGCGGCCAACAGACACCGCCATGCCTCCGCCGAGATCGGAATCCAACCTTGGCTGCGGACGGTTCGGCTCTTCGCGAAGAATGATGGCCGGTATCGGCGCCGTCGGCAGTTTCAATTCCTGCGGCCGGCCCGCGAAGCTCCTGAAGGCGTCCTTCAAATCATCGAGCTGGGCCTTTGCTTCGATCTGCACGGACACAGTCATCGTGTGGCCATCGATCACCGGTACGCGATTGGTGTGGGCCGAAACCACCATCGAGTGTTTCGTACGGCCGGCGTCCGAGCCCAGAATCTTCAACGTCTCGGTCTCGATCTTCTCTTCTTCGCCGGAGATGAACGGCACGAGATTGCCCAGGATGTCGTAGGAGGGCACGCCTGGATATCCGGCGCCGGACACGGCCTGCATGGTCGAGACAACGGCGGACATGAGACCGAAGCGCTGCAAAGGCGCCAGCGCCATCACCAACACAATCGTTGAGCAGTTCGGATTGGTGACGATGGCGCCAGGCCAGCCTTTGACACGCCGCTGTTCGGCGAGGATCGAAAGATGATCGCCGTTGATCTCGGGGACGAGCAATGGAATCAGCGGATCCATCCGATGGTTGCGGGCATTGCTGAGCACAATGTGGCCGGCGCGCGCGAAGGCTTCCTCCACTTCGCCGGCGACACCAGCGTCCAATGCTGAAAAGACCACCTTCGGGCCGCGGCCAGGAATGCACGCGTCCACGGTGAGACCGCCCACCGCATGGGGCATGGGCGTCGGCAACCGCCATTGGGACGCCTGAGTGTAGGTCTTGCCCTCTGACCGCTCACTGGCGGCCAACCACGTTACGTTGAACCATGGGTGGTGCTCCAGCCGTGACACGAACTGCTGCCCCACCAT
>JBKJJZ010000299.1:0-8315 GCA_046597705.1 Vicinamibacterales bacterium
ACGCCGGCTGGATGGCCGCCGCCAACGAGCTTGCGGCCGAGCACGACGCCTGGCGCAATCGCCAGGGCGTAGATAACGGCGTACATCAGTCCGACGAATCCCGTGGCCGCCAGCAGCGCGATCACGAACGCCGCGGCGCTGATCGCAACCCAAGACCCGGGGCGCGGCCGCACGGTCACTTCCCCCCAGCCTGACGCTGGTGACTCCCGAGCAACGTCCCCACGGTGTCGGGCCAGTTGAGTCTTCGAGCGGCCGCCAATGCTTCGCGGCCAAGGCGCTCCGCGAGCGCCTGATCGCTCCACAATTCAGCCAGCGCCAATCCAAGCGCGACGGCGTCCGGAGCCGTCACGCGACCGTTGACTCCGTCAACGACAAGCTCCGCCGGACCGCCGCTGTCGGTGACGGTGACGACCGCCTTGGCTGCCGAGAACGCCTCCACGGTGACAAACCCATAGTCCTCGCGCTGCGGCACAAAACAGACCGCGCGGCACCGCGCCAGGTGATCCAGCAGTTCCTCATCTGAGACACGGCCGGCGAACGTCACCCGTTCGCCCAAGACAAGCCGCGCCGCCTGGGCGCGAAGCGCAGCGTCAGCCTCCCCACCGCCCGCGATCACACAGCGAACGCCCTGGGCCGCTGGCGTGGCGAGCGCTTGAAGAATCATGTCGATGCGCTTCAAGGCTTCCAGCCGCGACACTACGAAAATGTAGTCGCCGTAGCCGTCGCATCGGTAGGCGCGCTGCGGCGCGGGCGGGTACAACACGGTTGATGCTGCGTTATTCCATCGCTGCAGACGTGCCTGCACGGTGCGCGACTGCGCGAACAATCCCTTGAGATTGTGCTTGAACAGGTACGTGTCCGCGGTGCGCATCAGTCCCCGCCTGACCCGTTCCTTGAGTCGGCCCTGAGGTGAGAGGCGTGACGAAAACTCATCCCAGAGATCGTAATACTCCCGCATCGTGTGATTGAGCCAGCACACATGGGAAGGATGGCGGACGGCGTACGACGGATATCGCAGCGAGATGACGTGATCCACGCGACGACCGCCAATCTGCGACACGTCCGTGCGCCAGTTGGCGAGGTATTCGGCGGCCTGTTGTCCGAATGGATTCGATGCGGTGGTGATGAGCCCCGCCTCATGTCCCGCGTCCTGGATCGCGGTGACCAGTGCGCGCGCAATGACGAGGTGGCCGCCTTCGACAAGGGGCGGCGACGATGTGACAACCGCGACACGCGCCATCCGATCAGGCCCGGAGGTCGCCCGGCCGCTGGTCCGCGGGCCTTTCAATCACGCGCGCAGGCACACCGACCGCCTTGGCCCCTGCCGGCACATCCCTGAGCACGACGGCGCCCGCACCAACGATCGCGCGATCGCCAATCCTGACGCCATCAAGAACCTTGGCCCCGGCGCCCAGCCACACCCCTTCGCCGACGGTGATCCCGTCCGCCTTGCGCGGCTGCGCGTTCACCGCCACTGAAGGATCGCTGAAGTCGTGATCGCCGCCGATGAGGTACGTGTACGCGGCAAGAAGCGTGTGGGCGCCAATCGACACGTGGCCGGCTGAAAAGACTTCGCAGTTGAAGCCGATATTGACGCCGTCGGCCAGCGTGATGTCTCCGTTCTTGCACGAGAGAATGCTGTTGCGCCCGATAAACACGCCGTTGCCGATCCGTATTCCCTGATTGGTGTCTCCCTTGGCATCGATGAGGCAGTGGTCATCAATCACCACGTTGTCGCCGATGTGAATCTTGTGCGGATGGCGCAGCACCACGTCGCGGCCAAAGACGACGTTGCGGCCGCAACTGCCAAGCAGGCACGGATACGCGAACTTGCGGAAGACCAACCCCAGCGCGCCGGGCACCGTTTGGGTGAAGACCGTCACGATTTCGTACAGGATCAGGGCGGCCCAGCCGGGCTTGCCGACGATCAGACGACTGTACTTGGCGCGTGCCCCTCCAGGCTCGCGGAACAACTGGTCCTGCGCGCGCGCAATTCTGTCGTCAGATCCAGTGCTGGCCACGGTACCACTCCAAGGTGCGTCCAATCCCTTCGCGCAGCCCCACGGCCGGCGCGAACCCCAACTCCGCGCGCGCCCTCGAAATATCGAACGCGCGACTCTTGGTGAAGAAGTCTACACGTCGCCGATAGATGGGTGGTGCAACGCCGAAGGGCTTGCAGAGCGCCTCGCAGGCTGCGCCCGCCAGCCAGAACGGCCACACCGGCAACCGCGCTCGGGGCGGCGCCACACCAGCCACCTCGGCTGTAATCGCGATGAGCTCCTTCAGCGTGGTGACTTCCCCGCCGGCGAGCAGGTACGTGCGACCCGCCGCGGCCGGTTGCGTGGCGCACAGACGAAACCCATCGCACAGGTCGTCCACGTAGGTGAGGTGGTAGAAGATCCCGCCGTCGCCCAGCAGCACGAACCGTCCGCGCGCGACACCGCCGAACAATTTCAAGAGCCGGCGATCCCCAGGGCCATAGATACCCGATGGACGGGCGATGACCAGTTCGATGCCCGTTTCCTTCGCCGCTGCCGCACCCAGCTGCTCGCCTTCGAGCTTTGTCTCCTGATACACGTCACCGGGACTGAGAGGCGCATCTTCGTTTGCAGGCGGGTGTTCCACATCGCCGTGCACACCGACCGTGCTGCAATGCACCACGCGCGTTGCACCCGCCGCCGCAGCGGCTCGCACCACCGAGGCAACGCCCTCGGCGTTCACTGCGCGATATGACGACGCGGGAAGCCCGGCCGTGCGATAGAGCGCGGCGATGTTGTAGACCGCTTCAACGCCGGCGCACGCTCGACGAAGGCTCGCAGCATCGGTCAGGTCGCCGGGCACGACCTCGATCCCCGCATCGCGAAGGACCTGCGCCTCGGCGGGCCTTCGGACCACCGCGCGAACGATATCCCCCGCTGCAACCAGTCGCCTCGCCAGATGTGCGCCCGTAAATCCCGTGGCCCCGGTCACGAGAACCTTCACCGCTCCGCCACCATCGTCACGGGGGAGCCAGCCAGCCATAGCAGGCCCATCGCCGCAAGCGCGCGTTCCGTGCCGCGCGTGAATGCCAGTGAACCCACGGCCTTGTGCAGCGCAATCGGCAACACGAATTGGCGATGCACGTGCACCACTTTGTAGCCGTGCGTTTCGAAGGCTGCGACGACGCTGCGTTCCGACATCACGCGATACGCCTCGACTGGGCGGCCGGCGGCGCGGCGCAGGTGTCGAGCACCGCTTTCAAGGGCCGCCAGGCTGGAGAGCGAGGGAAAGTCCACCACCACGCGACGGCGCGCCACGCGGCACAGTTCGCCCACGCACCGCGACCAGTCAGGTGTGTGCATCAGGACCCGAAGCGAAACGGCGCCATCGAAGTGCCCGGCCGAAAACGGCAGCGCATGTGCGTCGCCCACATCGAACGTCACCGGCACACCCGCGGCTGCCGCGCGCTCGCGAGCCACCTCGAGCATTTCGCTCGATGCGTCTACGCCAGCCACTGTCGCTCCGGCCCGCGCCAACCCAATCGCCGCACGGCCTGTCCCGGTTCCCACGTCGAGCAAGCTCGTCCCGGCGAGGGCTCCGCCGGATGTGCGAGTAGCGAGCGGGGCGAACGCCTCCATCAGCAGCGATTCCTGTGTCTCGAGAAGATACTCGCCAATCGGGCCGCTGAACCGCAGCTGATCGAATCCGGCCGCCACGTCCTTGCTGGCGTAGTGGGTGTAACTGTAGTGCTGACGATTCACTGGAACAGCACCTCGTAGGCGCGTCGTGTCTTCTCGACAAACGCTTCGTCGCTGTATTTCGTCTCGGCCAGCACACGGGCTCGGGCGCCGATTCCCGCCGAATCCGAATCGCTGATCCCCCGCAACAGCCCCTCGGCAAGTCCTTCCGGAGTCGCCGGCGTGAGTATCGCCACATCGTCATTGAGCACTTGCGTGTGAGTGCGAAGACGGGTGGCGACAATCGGCCTGCCGGAACGAAGGTATTGGTAGATTTTCAGGGGCGTGTTGGTGCCACTGGATCGGGGCGACACCAGCACCGTGGCGGCATCAAGGTAGGCGGGCACTTCTTCGGCAGGACGCTGGCCGGTAAAGATGACCGAGGCCGACAACCCCAGTGCCTCGACCGACGCGCGCGCTGCGTCGACTTGCGCAGGCTCACCGCCCACCATGACAAGACGTGCGTCAGGTCGCGCGGCAATCACGCGACGCATGGACTCGAACAACAGGTCCAAGCCCTGATACGCCTCGAAGGTCCCCGTATACAGCACGACAGGGGTCGTTTCAGAAAGTCCCAGGGCTCCTCGAATGGCGAGGCCCGTTCCCGCGGATGGAGCACTGCCGGAACCGGCGGCATTCTCGATGAGCACCGTCGGTACCGGGAGGCGCAGGGCCTTGACGGTATCTTCAAGGTCCTCGCAGATGACGATGACGACGCGCGAGCGCTTGATCATCAGGCGCTCCACCCAACCGAAGAATGCGGCCAGACCTTTAGACCGTCCGTATCCGAAGTTCTCGATCTGCTGGGGCAGGCTCGAGTGCATGTCGTACAAATGCGGCTTGCGAAGCACCGCCGCAAGCACGATGCCGATGGCGCCGCCTTCCTCGTGTGAGTGGATGGCGTCATACTTTCGCGTCAGGGCCAGCCGCAATGCCGTCAGCGAAAGTAGGGCATCGAGGGGCACCTTCGCCCATGAGGGGCCGATTCGAACGCGAGAGACGAACGGCGGCCGCATGCTGCGGGTAATTCGCAGTCCCGGCAACGCGACATCCTTGCCAAACGGGTATGTCACCAGATCCACGGTGTGCCCTAGAGAAGTGAGGGCCCGGATACGGTGTAACTCCGAGAAGGGTGTGCCCCGGGGCTCAAAAAACGGCTCCGGCGCGATCATCAGGATGTGCATACGGCGCGTAACCCGATCGCGTGGGCGTTGGGGCTTTCCATGATTGTAGCGTGTTACACTGCGCGGCTCGCGACAGACGCCTGATGTCGACGCCGATGACCAGCATGCCGCCCGACCCAGACGTTGCTTTCGACAGCGAACCACCTCCCCGCGCGGGCCGTCAAGCGATCCTCTGGGTGATCAAGATCGTCGTCTCGGCCGGCTTGCTGTACGTGCTCCTTTCGCGAGTGGACCTGGCGCGCCTGTGGGTCACGGCCCGCAGGGCGTCGGTTCCGTGGCTCGTCGCCGCCCTGGGCCTTTACCTCGCCATGGTGTTCGTGAGCGCCTGGCGCTGGGGCCTGCTGCTGCGCGCCCAAAGGGTGGTCGTTCGGCTCTCTGCCCTTCTCCAGTCATATCTGGTGGCGACGTTCTTCAATAACTTCCTGCCGTCGAACATCGGCGGCGACGTCATTCGCGTGCGCGACACTGCCCCGGCCGCGGGATCCAGGACACTGGCGACCACGGTGGTGCTGGTGGACCGCGGGATCGGTCTGCTGGCGTTGGTGTTTGTGGCGGCCGCCGGTGCATCGATGACGCCGACAGGAAGTCCCGTGGTCGGTCCCTTCGGGCCCGGCCTGTTGTGGCTGACGCTCGGCGTCGGAACGGCGTTGGCCGCGCCGATGCTAGTCATGCCGCACCGCATCGGGCAACTGCTGACCCCGCTCAAAGCGCTTCATCAGGAATGGGTTGAGGAGCGCATCAGCCGGCTCGTCGGCGCGCTGGCGCGCTTCAGGGAAGCTCCCGTTGCGCTGGCCCTCGGCTTCTTCGGCGCGGTCATCGTGCAGGCCATCCTCGTAGCGTTTTACGCGGCGATCGCGATCGCGCTGGACGTGCCCATTCCGATCGCGCACCTCGCGGTCATGATTCCGCTCTCGTTCATCGTCCAGATGGCGCCGGTATCAGTGAACGGGCTGGGTGTGCGTGAGGCGACGTTCAGCTACTACTTCGCGCAGCTGGGACTTCCCCTCGAGTCGGCGCTGGCGCTGTCGTTCATGGGCGCCGTGCTCGTGATGATTTTTTCGTTGTCAGGCACCGCGGTCTACCTCGCGCGGCCCCGATAATCGCGGCGCCCCTGAAGGGACGCCCTACGTACTTATTCTGCAGGGCGCCCCTGAAGGGACGCCCTACGTACTTATTCTGCAGGGCGTCCCTTCAGGGGGGCCCTGCGTACCTATTCCGTAGGGCGTCCCTTCAGGGGCGCCACATTGCGCTACTCAGGCCACCCGACGATTTCATAGAGCGAGATGGGGTCGGTCGTGATGAGTGGCCGCAGGTACTGCGCATATGGCGGGAAACGCGCACGCATGACCTCGGTGGCGGCCTCGTTATACATGCGCCAGTCAATCGCGACATAGCGCACGTTGCGTTCGCGCAACAGCCGGAAACTCTCGGTATTCGGGAAACCGTTGATGGGCACGGCCAGAGCGCGGGTGTCCACGGGGATGTAGTCGCTGTAGCCGTTGATCATCGGCTGCCAGTGATACATCGACCAGAACATGTACTCGGCGTGCGGGAACCATTCGCCGGTGCGATAAGGAAACTGCAGGATCAACAGCCCGCCCCGGGGCAGCTGCGCCAGCATGCGGTAGGCGTCCGGCACGGGCGGCACCACACGCAACGGCCATGAGACACGCAGCTCAGCGACCGTCAGTGCAACCAGGAGCGGCGCTATCCACACCAACCTCCCTCGCCTTTCGATCCACGCCACTCCGTATCCCGCGAAGACGGCCAAGCCGAACAAGACCAATACTCCCATGCGCGCCGGCGCGCGTAGGAAAGACATGAACGGGACCCAGTCGGCGAGGAACGTATAGAGGCCCGCTTTGGGGCCCAGCGATGCCCACAGCGCCAACACAGTGATCGCCGCGTAAAACCCTGGTGCGGAGGTTCTGCGTGCAGTCGGCAGGCCGACGAATGTCAGCGCGAGGATGATCACGCCCGGGAACAGGACCTCTCCATCGCCACCGATGTATTTCCGGAAGGCCTCTGGTGTAACGACGGTCATGATGGTGCTGTGCCCGCGAAGGAAGGCCCGGGAATCGGCTGAATAGCGATCGGCCTCTTCAAGATTGAGGGTCGACCGAAACCCGTCCTGATTTCGGAGAGCGGCGTAGGGCGCGAGCGCGGGTGCAATGACGCCTACGGACACAACGGCCGCCAGGAAGAGGCCGAGCCAGTATCGTTTCGGCGCTTCGTGGCCGCGGCCGAACCACAGGGCCCCGACGCCTACAGCGAGGCCCATCATCAGCCCGTAATAGGCACACGCGAGGCCGCTCACGGCCAGCGCCAGTCCAAGTTGAACCGCTCGACCCGGCGATGCAGCTTCAACGAATCGATGGAAGGCGATCAGCACAAGCGGCACGACGAACACCATCAGCAGTTGAATGTGTGCCGTGTGCGCGGACGAATATGCGGAGAACGCGAAGCCCGCCGCGGGCGCAAGGCCAGCGAGGGCGGATCCCGTCAGTCGGCGCACCAGGAGCCAGGTGAGCACGAACGCGAGCACCAGGGCCACGTACACGACCACGTTGTGGGCAAGCACGGGATTGCGCGTAGCCGCATACACCGGCGCCGCGATGGCACCGGCAACGAGGTTCGCTTCGGAGTACGCCAGCGTGCCCGTGTGGGGATAAAAGATATTGGCGTTGAAGACGTTGCGCGGGTCGTCCACCAGCGCGTGAGCGACCCACGCCACGTTCCATACGCTGAACTTGCCATCGTAGGAATCCATGCGCGCAAGCGAGCCGGGCGCCGTCATCATCGGCCACGTCATGACCACGCCGACGATGGCGCCAATGAGAATGGCGAGCAGTGTCTGCCGTCGCATCACCTGGCTACCTGATGATCAGCGGCAGCACGCGCACGCCAAGGAATCGGGTGTCATGTGCGGGGCCGTCGGCCGGCGTGAAGCCTGTGTCTGTTGTGATGGCCAGACGCCAGATGTAGCTGGTCTGGTTCTGGATGTCCTTGAATCGAAACCCCGGCGGCAGAGCGAATTGCACGATACCGCTCTGGTTAATCGCGAGGGTAACCTTCGCTCGATGGCCCTCCACATCTATCTCGACAATGGTTGGCAGTGGACCAGCGCTCAGCGTCAATTCAAGCCGGCGCTCGGGTTGGTTCGTGCGCACGAGCAACTCCGCGCGCGACTTCCCACGAGTCCAGAAACTCAGACCGTCTGCTTCCTGCAGCCATGAGTTCTTGTCGAGATACATCAACTGAAAGCCTGGATGCGCGGGGCGGCTACCAAACCAACGAACCATCAGGGCCCGTTCAGTCGCCACAGGCAAGTCGTTGTAGTTGGTCAGTTCGACTGGCAACAGCCGGAGCGGTCCCGCGAACCCCCGATCGCCGGGGCGCACTGACGTATCGAACG
>JBKJJZ010000039.1:0-3197 GCA_046597705.1 Vicinamibacterales bacterium
AACGACAGCAGCACGAAGATGTAGTTGGCGGCCACGAGCGCGCCGGCAAGCGTCAGGAGCGCGGCGCCCGTGCGGTGCCGCCACGCCAACACCGCGACGGCCAGGCTACCCCCAACAAGCACGGCCGCCATCGACGTCGCGCCGGATATGTGAGGACCGGTCGCAAATACTCCGAACAGCCTGGCGATACCGGCTCCCACGATAAGCAACAAGACACACGTGCCGACCAGAAGTGCACGAACGCGCCCGGTGCTGTCGAGCCGCTGCATGACAAATTCCGCGGCCAGTGCGGCAAGCGCCGGCACAATTGGAAACACGTAAAGGTCCTGCTTCGTCTCAGAGAACGAGAACACGCCGACCAGCAGCACGACCCAGATCGTGAGGAATCGCCGAATCGGGGAGCCGGCACTTCGACGAAACGCCGCCGCGCCGCTGACGAGTCCCGCGATGACGAACAGCGACCATGGAAACAGATCGCCAATGACAACCGGCAGATAGAAAAACACGTCGCGCTCGCCCGGTTGCATCGACTCGGTGTAGCGTCCGAAGTTTTCACCGAGCCAGAACGCCCGGACAGGTTCAATGCCGTGCTGCGAATAGATCGCCCACCACCAGGGCAGATTGATGGCCAGCACGATGAGCGCGCCAGGAATGATCCAGAGTTTTGTGACGTCCCGGATGCGGCGCTCGACGAGCAACCACAGGCCAATCGCGGCCGCGGGAAACACCAGGGCGACCGGCCCCTTCGTCAAGACGCCAAGCCCCATGGCAACATACATCGCCGCCAGCCAGAGTCTGCGCCGGGCAGGCTGGGACTGCGCCAACAGGAAGCACCCGATCGTCAGCGTCATGAACATCGTCACCCAGATGTCGATGAAGATGCGGCGGGAGAACATCACGAACTGCGGCGAAGTGGCGACGATGAGCACCGACAGCCAGCCGGTGGCGTTTGATCGCAACACCCGGCCGCAGATAAATGCCGCTAGAAGAATGCCCAGGGCGCCAAGCGCGATCCCGAAGCGCTCCACGGCGACCGAAGTGCCGAACAGGTGATAGAGACCCGCGACAACCCAGTAGCTCAACACCGGCTTGTTCATTCGGGGCGCGCCGTTGAACACGGGATTTACATAGTCGCCTGACTGAATCATCTGGCGGGGCGTATCGACATAGAACGCTTCGTTCGCGTCCCAAATCGTGTTGGCACCCAGGCCTAGAAACAGAAGAGCTACCGCCGGGATCAGAAGCCAGCGCAGGGTCTTCACTGGCAGTCTCTCTGTCATGTGGCCAGGCTCATCTGCGTCAGTTCCGCCAGTTCCGCCAGTTGTTAGTGCCGGAAGTGGCGTCGCCCCGTGAAGACCATCGCCATGCCGTGATCATCGGCGGCGGCAATGACCTCGTCGTCGCGCACGGAGCCACCAGGTTGAATCACGGCCGTTGCGCCAGAGGCCGCCACCACGTCGAGTCCATCCCGGAATGGGAAGAACGCGTCGGACGCGGCAACAGAACCACGCAACTTGTCTCCGGCCTTCATTACCGCGGTGCGCACAGCATCAACCCGGCTCATCTGTCCCGCGCCTACCGCAAGAGTTACGTCGGCTGCGGTGAAGATGACGGTATTCGACTTCACGTGCGAACACACGCGCCAGGCAAATCGGAGCGCCGTCCATTCCTCGGCTGTCGGCGCTCGCTTCGTGACGACGCGCGGGCCTTCGGCGAAGGGCCACTCCTGCGCGGCCTCGATCACGCGATCGCGGTCCTGGACCAGCCATCCGCCGAGGATCGATCGCACATCGCGATCCTGATCCAACCCGTCAAAATTGGCCGTGACCACGCGCAGGTTCGGCTTGGTTGCCAGAACCGCGCGCGTTTCTTCGTCCGCCGACAGCCCCGGTGCGATGACCGCCTCGATGAATGTGGACGTCAAGGCGTGCGCGAGTTCCAAATCAATCGGGCGATTGACGCCGACAATGCCGCCGAAGGCTGAAAGCGAATCCGCTTCGCGCGCCCGGACGTACGCGTCGGCCGCAGAGTGCCCGGTCGCCGCGCCGCTTGGGTTCGTGTGCTTGATGACCACCGCGGCGGCTTCCGTGAATTCCATGGCGATCCGCGCAGCCGCGTCCAGATCCAGGAGGTTCGTGAACGACAGTTCCTTGCCCTGATGCACCACGGCGCCGCCAAACCCGCTCGGCCCCATGGCGTACCAGGCCGCCGCCTGATGGGGGTTTTCGCCGTAACGCAGATCGCGCACTTTGCTGAGGACGGGCGTCCACCGGCTGCTGGTGGCGCCGCGCGTGAACGTGCCGGCGCCGTCCACATGGATCTCGCCGAGAGTTCCGGCAATCGTGCGGTCGTAATCGGCGGTATGGCCGTAGGCCTTGCGCGCAAGATCAAACCGCATTGCCAACGAGCCGCCGTCACCACGCAAGGCCTCGATAACCCGGCGGTAATCGGCCGGATCAACGACCACCAGAACGTCGCGAAAATTCTTCGCCGCCGCCCGCAACAAACTCGGGCCGCCGATATCGATCTCATCGATCAGGCGATCGAACGGCAGGTCCGGCTTGGCCGCGGCCTGCGCGAACGGATAGAGGTTCACGACCACGAGGTCGATGAGGCCAATCCCATGTTCGGATGCGGACGCCATGTCCGCCGGTTCGCTGCGTCGCGCCAGAATCCCGGCGTGAACTTTGGGATGCAGGGTCTTGACCCGGCCGTCCATCATCTCCGGAAAGCCGGTGACGTCCGAAACCGGGATCACGGCGCAACCCGCCTCTGAGAGCGCGCGGGCCGTTCCGCCAGTGGACACCAATTCCCATCCCAGGGCGGAAAGTGCCTGCCCCAGGGGGATCAGGCCGGTCTTATCCGAAACACTTAGTAATGCACGTCTTGGCACAAAAATTCCTCATGGGTCTTGACACGACCCGGTCGCCCGACTAGGATTACCGATCGACGTTGGGCGGGACCATCGTCGAAGTAGAGACCGCATGTGCGGTCTTTTTTTTCTAGTGCGCCGGATTCACCGTCGCCGATCTCGCAAGGCAGGCAAGTACGATGCGTATTACGGGCAAGGTCAAGTGGTTCAACAACGCTAAAGGTTATGGCTTCGTCGAGCGCGAGGGGGGCAACGACGTATTCGTGCACTTCTCCGCGATTCAGGGCGCCGGGTTCCGGACCCTCGAGGAAGGCCAGGAGGTCGA
>JBKJJZ010000053.1:0-11884 GCA_046597705.1 Vicinamibacterales bacterium
ATTGTTTTTCCAATCATCGCCAGATCCTCGCCTGGGCTACGGCGTGACCTCGCCGTAGCTGGCGGCCGAAGGCCGCCGCCAGCGAAGGCGGGCCGCCCGCGCCGAGGGGTGCGACGATTTCGTACGAACCGAGACGGGCGCCGGGGCTGAGAGGCATCGCTAAGTCTGGGGAGTCTACATCGTCAGCGCCCCGAATCCCGTACCTGCCGAATCACGTCGACATTTCATCGCGCGGGTGCGATGACTAGAGCCATTTGCAGATATGTGTAGCCGCCAGAAGGTGCGACACGTAGGGCGTCCCTTCAGGGGCGCCGTAAATTGGCGCGGCTAATCTAAAGCCCTACGTACTACAAGCAAGTGAAAACTGCTCTAAAGCTGCCGCTCGCTGGCCGACAGGCTGCTGCTGCATCGGCGCCGCTGGACGACGGATAATTCCGGCCGACCCTTGCATGCCGGAAGTCTATGTCACGTCGGTCGGAGCCGCGCGGCGAGGCGATAGGCAGAAACTGCGATCCTCTCGTCATTCAGCTGTGAAACTTTGCGAGTTCCGTTCAGGAACAGTCGCTTTGCCGCGGGAACGCGGTGCGGCACGATGTTTGCGAATTGGTTCGACTGCGACCCGTTGGTGACGATGGTAGACTCGTCGTCCCCAACCCGCTGCGGGAGGGATGATGGCCGAACATTTTGAAGAGACGATGTCGATGAGAATCGATGACCTGGAGCGATCAGTGGACGTGCGGTTCGACGCCGTGGACGCGCGGTTTGACGCCGTGGACGCACGGTTCGATACCGTAGACCGACGGTTTGGTGAAGTGGCCCAACACTTCGTCGAGATGCGCGACTTCACCACATTTTGTTTTGAGAAGCTCAGGCAAGAGCTCAGGAGTGGACTCAAGAAAGTGGACGAGCGGTTCGACCAGATGGACGTACGGCTCGAACGAGTGGAGGGTGGCGCCGCACGAGTAGAACGCCGTCTCGATCGGCATGAAGAACTGCTCGGTGAAGTGCTGGCCGAGGTTCGCGCACTGCGTCGCCCGCAGTAGAACCGGCGTTGCCCGGACCCTCTGGGCGAACAGCCTGGCCGGATCAGAACGGCAACATCTGACTGAACTTGAGAATGACTCCGCGCCCGGGAGTTGCGGCGCCATCGGTGGTGAACCGCTGCTCGTTCACCACGATGTAGAGATCGCTCAGTGGATGATGCATGAAGTTGAAACGCACGTTCGTGTTCAATTGATGGGTATCGCGGTTGAGTTGCACGAGTGCGTCCAGAAACATGTTTGTCGTGAATGAATAGCTGGTGCGCGCCGTCACGATCGACGACACGAATGACTGACCGGGTAGTTTCAGTGTGCCAGCGGTTCGCTGAAGGCCCACGGTCATCTTCCAGTGCGCGTTCGGCTGCGCGGTCACGCTGGCCACCACCGATCGCTGCGTGCCATTCCACAGACCGCCCCAATTGACAGTGGCCGTGGCGTTGATCTTCCGGCTGGAGTCGGACTGGACCAGAACCCGCCACGCATTCCACGAGTAGTCCCCAGGTGCCAGAGCGGCCGTCGCGGTTGGAAACTTCAAGGGTTGGTCCAGCGTCTGCCTCTGGGGATTGCCCGACAGCTCCATGAACGCGCCTGACTTGCGAAGAAATGTCAGGCCGTAGTGCAGAGTCCTTCCAATCGTCCGGTTTTCGGGATTCGTGTACCACTCCATCGCCATGTGCGGGTGCAGTTCCCGAAGGCCGAACCGATTGAGCCACGCCGGACGCGGCCTGAAGCCGCCGTCGAGGATGTATTTCTTCACGCCGGTGCGTCGGTAGTAGGCCAGGTCATCACGAAATCCCTTGCCGATCACCAGCATGCCGACCTTGCCGTGGAAGAACGGCCCCTCCCAGTTGAACGATGTGCGCATCGCGTACTGGTCATCGGCAACGCCGGTGGTGGCGCTTCGCACCGCGTACGAACTCCAGTCGAGGATGCGATAGACACGGATGTTGGCATCCACGCCGTAGACACGGTTGTAGTCGCCGCTGGTGTCCGTGTTCTGACGCGACATGACCAGCACGCCTACATCGGACGCGCCGAATAGATTGCGCCGGAGCCGCAGCACCGAATAGTTCGTGGCGGGTGAACTGGATGTGGACTCGGTCTGCACCGTGAGCGCTCCCACCGCAAAGCCCGCTGTTCTGCCCGTGAGTCGGGCACCGGCCACAATCGGCACGGCGTCGCCGGTCTTGCTCAGGCCGATGCGCCGGCTGAAGAACAGGAGCAAGTCTTCATCGGGCGTAGGCGTTGGGTTGATACGAGCACGCGCGGTATCGCCCACGTAAAAGAGCCCGGCATTCTCCAGAAAAAAGCTGCGCTTTTCCGGGAAGAACTGCGAGAACTGCGTCAGGTTGACCTGCTGCTCGTCGGCCTCGGCCTGCGCGAAGTCAGGCCGCGCCGTCACGTCCAACGTCAATGCCGGCGTCACGGCGTACTTGGCGTCAAGGCCGATGTTGGACGTGGACTTGTAGTCGGTGGCACCCACCGCGCGTACGCCTCCCGCCAGCACGTAGGGCTTGATCTGCAGATTCCTGCCCGGCGTCGCATCCGACAGACCGGTCAACTCGCCCGCCAGTGAGACGCGCGCAAGGGTGAACGACCTGGGCACCGGCGACCAGAAATCGACTTCATTCTTCCGGCGGATCCGGCGGCTGAAGTTCACCCCCCACGTGCCGCCGGGCTCGAACCTCAACGACTTGATCGGGATGGCCATCTCCACCGTCCACCCCTCAGGCGATCGAGCGGTGCGCACAGTCCACACGGCGTCCCAGCTCGCATTGACGTCGCGCCCTTCGTTGGTCACCTGTTGATCGGCGCGAGCACCGTCGGCGTTCGTCGCAAACAGGAATCCGTTCCTCTTGTCGCCGAACGAATCCAGGATCACCTCAAACGTGTCCTGACCCGCCAGCGCGAAGTCCTTGCGCAGGTCCATGACGATCACGCCGGACGGCTCACGGTCGTAACAGTAGGCACCAATGAAGAGCGTCACGCCGTCGAACACCATTCGGACCGTCGTGCGTTCAGTAGCCGGCTGCCCGGTGGCCGGTTCGCTCTGAATGAAGCCATCCGCCACATCCCCGGTCTTCCAAGCCGCCTCGTCAAGCACACCGTCCAGGGTGATTGGCGTGTTCGTCCGGCGCACCTCCAGAGTGCGTGGCTGCGCGGGTTGGGCCAGGCAGACGACGGGCGTCAGGCCAATGGCGCACACCAGCGCTGACACCGGACCGAACCGTGCGCGCACGATGTCAGCGATCCCAGCGTGGATTCACCACGTTGTTGAAGATGGACCCGAACTGATAGCTGAACCCGACACTGAACTCGTAGCGGTACGACGTGGCCAGGCGCTGGCGTCGCAGCAGAATCTCCTCATCGCTTGCGGCGCCGGCTCTGAGGTAGAGCTGATCGTGCACGAGCGACAGCTTGCCCTTGGTGTTGACACTGAGGCCGCGGAACAGCCGGAGATCGAGCTGACCGTCGAGTTCCACGCGATGCTTGGACAGGTCGTGCAGATAGCTGATGTACTCCGCGGAGAACGACGAGTATCCCCACGGCTGTCGAAACGCCAGCACGCCCTGCAGCGAACTGTCGAGACGTGTCTCGTGCAGTTTGTCGTAGATGGTGGTCTCGATGTAGTCGTAGCGGTTCAGGCCGATCGCGTACTGAAACAGCAATACCCGCTGGGCAGACTGCGAATACGGAAAAATGTTGTACTCGACGCCGGTCGCCAATCGGGAGGTGTGTTTGTAGTTCTGCTGCGTCGCATCGCCAGTGGAGATGCGGCCCACGGCGCCCCAGTGGTCTTTGTCCAGGCTCTTCACGGCGACGCCGCGAACGTTGTAGAAGTGCGACGCGGATTCCAGCTCACTGCCGTCGCTGAGCGTGAACGTATTGCCGTCGGACTGACCCTCAGCAGTGAAACTGACTTTCCAGTCTTCAGTGGTGCGGCTTGCAGACACATTTCCCTTGAACTGCCGGCTCTTGTCGGTGCGCTCACCACGAAGCGACGTACTGGCGCCCACCCGGAAGATCCACAGGTTCCACCGGTCGGTTTTGGCCATGGCGGCCGTCGGCGCTTCGAGCGGAGCGGTGAACTGAAGTGTCAGTTTGTCCGCGGTGTGGGTGTCCATGAGATAGGACGTCAGGCCCAGCGTGAACACGCGCGCGAAACCGCGACGCCGTTCGTCACCCGTGTCGGTCCCGCTCGACACAAACTGCGATCGGTGGACGTGGTCGGCGAATCGGCCTTGACCAATGTACTGCAACTGATAGTCACGCCCACCGGTACCGGTGTTTTGCGTGGTCACGAGCACGTGAACATCAGCGTCCTTCCGGTCGCGCACGTAGTCGAGGTAGCGAATCTCCTGCCGCAGGAAGTCGAAATCGCAATTGTCGCCGCAATCCAGAAACACCTTGAGCGTGTCCGACTGAGACGAGGCCGCGGTCTGGGCCGAGACCGGAACGGCGGCCACGCCGAGCGCGTACAGCGCCAGTTGCACCAGAAGGAATCCGCGTTTCACTGGTGAGAGTCTATCGCACGTCCCTCTCCTCACCTCCGCACCTCCCCAGTTCCGCCAGTTCCCCAGTTCCGCCAGTTCCGCCAGTTCCGCCAGTTCGTCTAGAATCTCCTCGTCCCCCAGGAGGCCCCATGACCCGACTGCACCTTCGCGTCGCATCTGCGTTCGCCCTCGTCACCCTCGCCATCGTCGCGCCGGCCGCCCAATCGTCCGCACCTTCCGGATATCTGATGCCGCCGAAGGTCATCGCGGACATCATGGACGCCGAGCCTCTGCCGGGTGTGTCGGTTTCACCCGATCGCGCAACGCTCCTCCTCACCCATCGTCGCAGCATGCCGACGCTGGCCGAGGTGGCGGCGCCAATCCTTCGCCTCGGAGGTTCGCGCATCAACCCGCTGTCAAACGGGCCGCGCGTGCTGAACGGTGTCACCGGCATTACCTTGAAGGATGTCGCGACGGGAACGGAGCGCAAGCTGACGCTTCCGGCGCAAGGCTCGTTCAGCCCGGTGTTTTCACCTGATGGAAAAAAGATCGCCATCACGCACAGTACGGACAATGGCATCCGCCTGCTGGTGGCCGACGTGGCGACGGGCGCAGTCCGAACGGTTCTTGACGGAGGCGTGAACGGGCTCGGGGGCGGTTGCTCCTGGCTCGACGATTCGAACGGATTCATCTGCGGACTCATCCCCGCGGGCCGCGGCGCGGCACCACCTGCGCCACGCGTCCCCACATCGCCGAACATCCAGGAGAACATGGGTGTCATCGCCGCCGGCCGCACCTATCAGGACCTGCTGACCAGCGCGCACGATGAGTTGCTGTACGACTACTACTTCACCAGCCAGCCCGCGTGGGTTGATCTCGCCGGTACCAAAACGCCGTTCGGCAAGCCCGCGGTTTACGCAGGCCTTCAAGTCTCCACCAACACCCAGTTCCTGATCGTTACGCGCATCAAGCGGCCGTATTCGTATCTGCTGCCGGCCAGCAGCTTCCCGCGCGACGTCGAAGTCTGGGATCGCAAAGGCACGCTGCTCAAGGCTCTCGCCAACATGCCGATGGACGACGTGGTGCCGGTCAATGGCGTGCAGCAGGGGCCCAGAAGTGCGCGATGGAATCCGATGGAGCCGGCGACGCTGCTCTACGTGGAAGCGCTGGACAAGGGCGACATCCGCAACGCGGTGCCGCATCGCGATCGCGTCTTGAGCCTGACGGCTCCGTTCAGTGGCCAATCGGTGGAACTGATCAAGACGGCATGGCGGTACGGCGGCCTGTTGTTCACCGAGCGCGGCGCCATCCTGGTGACGGAGTCCGATCGCGCCACCCGCATGCGCCGAACGTGGCTGTACGAAACCGGTTTTGCCGCAACGCCTCGAAAGATGTGGGAACTGGGCCAGGAAGATCGCTACGGCGACCCGGGCGCGCCACTGACCCGTCCGGGCACCGGCAAAGTGATGCACGTCGGCGATGCGATCTACCTCTCCGGCGCCGGCGCATCGACGAAGGGTGACATGCCCTTCCTCGATCGGTTCAATCTCAAGACGATGCAGAAAGAGCGCGTCTGGCAGAGCGACGACAAGAGCTATGAGTCGATCGTGGCCCTCATCGACGACAACGCCACGCGCCTGATTACTCGTCGAGAGACGAAGCAGATTCCACCGAACTACATGCTTCGGACGGGCACCTCGATGACGCCGATCACGTCATTCAAGGATCCGCATCCGCAGTTGTCCGACGTGCAGAGCCAGTTCGTCACCTACAAGCGGGCGGATGGCGTCACGCTGTCTGGCACGCTCTACCTGCCGCCGAGTTACAAGCCCGGCACCCGGTTGCCGATGTTCGTGTGGGCCTATCCCCAGGAGTTCACGAACGCTGATGCCGCCAGCCAGGTCGTGGGTTCACCCAACCGCTTCACGCTGGTCAGCGGCGCATCGCACCTCTTGCTGCTCACCCAGGGCTACGCGGTCTTCGACGGCGCCACGATGCCGATCATCGGATCGGGAGAGACGGCCAACAACACGTACGTGGAACAACTGGTCTCGAGCGCGCAAGCTGCCGTGGACTATGCGGTGAATGCCGGCGTCGCGGATCGCGCGCGCGTCGGCGTGGGCGGCCACAGCTATGGCGCGTTCATGACCGCCAACCTGCTGGCGCACTCAGACATCTTCGCCGCCGGCATCGCACGCAGCGGCGCCTACAATCGCACGCTCACGCCATTCGGCTTCCAGAATGAGACGCGCACGTTCTGGGAAGCGGGCGACGTCTACGCAAAGATGTCGCCCTTCTGGCACGCGAACAAGATCAAGGAACCGCTCCTGCTGATCCACGGCGAGATGGACGACAACTCGGGCACGTTCCCGATTCAGTCCGAACGGTTCTACATGGCGCTCAAGGGCCACGGCGCAACGGTGCGCTACGTGACGCTGCCGTACGAAGCGCATGGCTATTCCGCGCGCGAGTCCAACATGCACGTCATGGCCGAGACGCTGAACTGGCTCGACAAGTACGTGAAGAAGGTGCCTGCTCCAGCGCCGTCGCGATAAGTACGGAAGGGCCCCTGGACCCTGGACTCTCAGCGCCGCAGAACGATGCGATCTGTAACGCGCCCGCTTTCGACGGGCCGCACTGAGAACGCGGGGTTGGTGCGCATGTCCGCGGTGATGAATGGATCACCGGCGAACACGATCTCGAACACCTTGTTCGCGAAACCCGCCGCTGACACCTCGAAATGGATGTGTCCGGGTATGCGGCTGTTCGGGTACGAACCGGGCCGAATCGTCTCAAACGCCCATCGTCCTTGCGCGTCAGTGCGGAGCAGAACCTTCAAGCGAGGATTTCGATTATCGCTGGCCGGTTTCACGCCGTAATACCCTTCGGCGTCGGTCTGAAACGCATACAGGGAGGCGCCGGCCACTGGTTTGCCTTCGGGGTCAACCACGACACCGCTCACCGATAAGGCCGGTCCCGGCTCACCCGCTGGTGTGAGGTGTGCCGTTGATGGAGCATTCCTCGGCGCTTCATGAGGTGACTGTGCCGCGAGCGTAGCGACCGCAAGCGCACACACGACATGAGTTGCAAAGCGGCAAAAATGTCTGCGCATGCCTTCAAGACGTTCGAGCTTGTGTGGCGGTTCGACTTTGGAGGCTGGACCTTCAGGTCCGGCGGGCAGTTGCCGGGTCTGAAGACCCGGCCTCCGAAGACCTCGAACCTTGAACCTCGGACCTCGAACGTCGAACCCCTCCGGTTCAGCCGCCACAAACTCGCGCCGGAGGCGAGGCAGGCGCGGGTTGAACCGAGAGGTACTGCACCTTCGGGGGCATCGTTGGCGCCAGTGTGATCGCCACTCGAAGCGTGCCTTTCTCGCAGGTCATGTTCCACTGGCCGCGCAGGGCGTTCTCGACCTCGAAACGGTCATCCGCGCGGCACATGCCGGCACCTTCTCGCAGCCCGGTGATGTGGCGACGCCGGCGGTCCTTTGACTCATCCAGAAACAGATTCACGGCCGCAATGCGATCGGCAAGCCCGTCATCCCACTGATTCACGAGGCGCGTCACGTCGTTCCTGGCGGCTAAAAGCGCGGCGGAGGGTTCGGGTTGGCGTCGTGTCAGCGAGCCTGTGCGCGCGAGCGCGGCGGTCACCGCATCGAACGTGGCATCCCAGCTGGTGTAAGTAAGCGTGCCCATCGCGATAATGCCGATGCCTTCATCGGTCAGCCATCGCATCTGTGAGCCGAAACCGGGAAGTCCGCCACTGTGGGCCACGATCTGCCGGTAGTCGCAGGACTGACGGATACGCAGGCCGTAGCCATAGGAGAGCGCATTGAGTTGCACGCCGTTCGCACCGCCCGTGGCAGTGGCGGGCCGGGGGCGAGCGGTCTGCTGCATCTCACGGAGTGAGGAGCGCTTCACTGGGCCGGGATCCGGATCGCTTCGAGGCGGCCACGCACTCATGAGGAAGCCCACGTAGCGGCCGAGGTCTTTGGTTGACGTGAGCATGCCGCCCATCGAACCGAACGCGCCATCAGGTAGCTGGGGCTCTTCCTTCCAGGTGTTGTCTTCCCATCGATAGCCGAGCGCGAGCCGAGCCTTCGACACCGATCCTGGTTCCAGAGTGGTTGACGTCATGCCCAGCGGGTCGAGGATGTTCGCCTTCACATAGGCGGCGTACGGCTGTCCGGAGACACGCGATACCACACGGCCGAGAATCGCGAAGCCGTAGTTGGAGTATTCGTACGCCACGCCGGGCGCATTCGAAAAGGGAATACCGCCCTTGAGCATCGCGGTGAACTCCGTTTCAGAGACGGCAAGCTGCTGATCACCCCAGGGGTTGTCTTCAGGGAACCCTTCCGAGTGCGACAGCAGGTGCCGAATCGTCAGCTTCGGAGAGTCGGAGGTGGGATACGTGAGCCCGGCAAGTTCCGGCACGTAACGCTCTGCCGGATCGTCGAGTGAGAGCTTGCCTTCATCGCGGAGTTTCAGGATGCAGAGCGCCGTGAAGCTCTTGGTCATCGACGCGATGCGGAACACGGTGTCGGGTGTGATCGGAGAGCGACCGGCGAGTTCGCGCACGCCGGCGCTGCCTGTGTGGACGAGTTGTCCGTCGATCAGCACGCCGTAAGCGATGCCCGGAATCCGGGAGGCCTGCGCGAACGACGCGAACACCTTGTCGATCTCGGGAAATGCCGCACTCAGGCGCGAGACCCGCGCGGATGGCGCCTGGCCGGAGATGGCGGCGCCGCTCAAGAGGGCCAGGCCGGCACAGATCGACAGTGGGACAAGACGTCTGGAGGTCATGGTGGTGAGGATACAATTGCCGGCGGAGGATTCCCAATGTCGCTTTCACGTCGAGACTTCCTTGCTTCGTCGGCGCTCGCCCTTGGCGCGGGCGCTCTGGGCCGGCCGGCCCTTACGCGGGCGTGGCAACAACCGCCGCAGGCGGGACAGCCCATGCCGGCACAGCAGGCACCCCAGTGGACGCCCGTATTCACCGAGATTCGACGAGGCGTTGGTCAGTTCACAGGTCGCGGAGGCACCATCGGCTACCTGATCAATGCGGGCGGTGTCGTCGTGGTCGACAGCCAGTTCCCGGACTCGGCGAAAGCCTGCGTGGAGGGCATCAACCAGCGTTCGAAGAACCGTCCGGTCGATCGCCTGATTAACACGCATCATCACGGCGATCACAGCGGCGGCAACATCGCGTTCAAGGGCCTGGCCAAAAAGGTGGTCTCGACGGAGTTTGCCGCTGGGCTCATCAAGCAGGCCGCTGCGGCGCCCAACGCCGCCGAGAACCTGGCGCCCGACACCACATTCACGGATGCCTGGCGCGAGCAGATTGGCGACGAGTGGGTGCGGGCGAAGTGGCACGGCCGCGCGCACACCGGAGGCGACGCGGTGATCACATTCGAGCGCGCGAATGTGGCGCACATGGGCGACCTGATGTTCAACCGGCGCGTGCCGGTGATCGACCGGGTGAATGGCGCGCTCGTCGCAAACTGGATCACCGTCATCGAGAAGGCCGCCGCCGATCACTCCGCCGATACGATCTACATCTTCGGTCACGCTGGCACGAATCACCCGGTCACGGGCGGCCGCGCGGAGCTCATGTACTTCCGCGACTACTTGACCGCGCTGATGGATCACACTCGCGCGGCCGTCAAGGCGGGTCAGACGAAAGAACAGTTCACGGCTACGACCCAGACGCTTGCGGGGTTCGAGGTCTTCGGAGCGCACAATGCGCGGACGCTCGGCACTGTCTATGACGAGGCTACGGACAAGGGATAGTGCTGGCCTGAAGGCGGGCTGCCGGCCCGAAGTGGCGCTGCTGATGCTTGCGGCTGCGATGCTCGTTGCATCGCCCGTTGGGACGACCGCTGGTCTGCAGACCCGGACGCGGGCCAGTCTCTGGTATCGGGGCGTGCCGGCCGGTGAGCCCCGGCAGGCCGACCTCGACGCGATCAGCGCCGCGGGGTTTTCTGCGGTGACATGGCCAACGTTGTTCGTACGCCGGGCGCTTGACCTTCGCCGGATGGCCGATCGTGCTGGACTCGAGGTGGTGATTCGCACGGAGTCCGTGCCGGTGACGCCGGAGTCAGCGCTCGCTGGCGAACACTACGCGGACATCGCCATCACGAGCACGCCGACACGGTTGTTTCCCTCGCTGTTATGGAGATCGGTCGCGCATGGGGCGCGAATCGTGTCCTTCGACCCGGGCGTCAAGGAAGGTTCCGGCCTGCTGGACTCCTCCGGCAAGCCGCCCGCCTGGGTGGGCGGCGCCTCGGCCGTGGCACACCAGCTGGCCGTCAACGCCGTGATGGTGGATACCTTCAGTGCTGGCCCGGCCGCGAAGGTCGATCCGCCGATCGCCGGCCTCGATGTCGTGATGATCGACGCCGGGCGCTCATGGGTGCTCATCGCGACGAACACGGCTGCAGCGGGCACGCCTCCCGCCGATACGTATGTCTTCCTGCCTCGCGGTGTCCCGTCAGCCGAATGGTTGAACCTCTTCGACGGCTCGACGATTGCCATGCTGCACCAACCCACCGGCCCACGATGGCACATCGTGCTTGGCCCAGGCGATGTCAGGGTCTACGCGATCGGGAAAATCGAGGGCTGATTCCGGAGGGCGTCCCTTCAGGGGCGCCATTTGCACTGATAGTACGTAGGGCGTGGCTTTAGCCGCGCCAATTCACGGCGCCCCTGAAGGGACGCCCGATTAGCCGAGTTGTTTCAGATGATGGGCTCCGTGACCGGCGAGTGTCACGATCAGATCCTCGATATCAATAACCCCTCGCTCGGGGTGCGTGATTTTCGTTGCGCGCTGGGCCGGGGTCAGTGCTCCGACGAGGCCGATGTTCATCTGGCGCACAGCCTCGAACGCGGCCGAGGCCGTCGTCGCGTCCACAACCGGCGCCTCGATGTTCAACAGGTGGTCCTGCTCCATCGGCTGGACGACGTAGCCAGGGATGGCAAGCGCCATGCGAATGCGAGTACTGAAGATCAACTCCCACTGCGTGACGTGCACGATTATCTGATGCGCGGTCCACTTGCCCGGCGCCCACGGCGCAGCCCAGTCGACGGCCGAGTTGCGCGCAAACACATGGCGGTATCCATCCAGTGTCGTTCGAAGGACGTCGAGAGGATCGTGGCCTTTCACGTAGTCGGCGTATGGAGTCATGGGTTGATTATCCAATGAGCTGACAGTTCGGCGCCCCTAAAGGGACGCCCTACGTACTGGCAGTTCGGCGCCCCTGAAGGGACGCCCTACGTACTGGCAGTTCGGCGCCCCTGAAGGGACGCCCTACGTACTGGCAGTTCGGCGCCCCTGAAGGGACGCCCTACG
>JBKJJZ010000090.1:0-6140 GCA_046597705.1 Vicinamibacterales bacterium
TCGCGTCAAGCTCCGTGCCACGGGTCAGGCGCACCGCGAATTCGTTGGTCTTGAGGTGGTGCCGTTCTCCTGCCTTCATTTCAAGTCTCCCAGCAAACTGCAAGTGTACATCAGGCAGGAGAACGGCACCACCTCAAGACCAACGAATTCGCGGTGCGCCTGGCCCGTGGCACGGAGCTTGTCGCGACGCATCGTGATCGCTTCCTGCTCGGCGCCGTCGCGGCCGTGGTGCTCATCGTCGCCATCGCCGGCTACTCGTGGTTCCGCGGCAGGACCACGGATCAAGCTGAAGCGCTTCTGGGTGCTGCGATGACCACGTACGATGCGCCGATTGTTCCGGCACCGACAATTCCCGGTGCCCAGCAGCAGACGGGCACCTATCCATCGGAGACGACCAGGTCAGAGGCCGCGCTCGCAGCCTTCCAGAAGATCATCGACGACTTTCCGTCCACCAACGCGGCCGTGGCCGCGCGCTACCACCGGGCCTGCGCGTTGATGGCGTTGCGACGCCTGGCTGACGCGGAACAGGGATTCCAGGCAGCGGCCGCCGCAGCGGGGTCCACGGTGTTTGCACCGATGTCGAAACTGGGACAGGCGTCGGCCCTCGTCGCCGACAAACAGTTCGACAAGGCGTTGCCGATCTTCGAAGCGCTGGCCGCCGACCGCGATGGGATGCTCCCCGTGGATGGCGTGTTGATGCAGCTGGGCCGCGCTTATGCCGACGCCGGGAAGAAGGCCGAGGCCAAGACGGCCTACAAGCGCGTGGTGGACGAGTTTCCGGAGTCCAGTTACGTCGGGCAGGCGCGCCAGGAAATCGTCAAGGTCGGCTAGTTCCCAGCTTGTAGGTCAGCAGCTTGTAGACCAGGCGCGCGGCCACAAAGTTCGGTGACCAGACCCCGGGGATGGGGCACAGTTCAACCACATCGCACGCGACGACGTTCCGCTCGGTGAAGACCCGGCGTAAGAGCGTCATCAATTCCCGCCATGCGAGACCACCGGGTTCGGGCGTGCCCACGGCCGGCATCAAACCCGGTTCGAGCCCATCCAGATCGATTGTCAGGTAGACCGGCCCCGGGAGCGCGGCGATCACCTTCGAGATCCAGTCGGGATCGTCCCGCATGTTCCAGTCGTAGAAGATCGTCGCCTGGAGCGACGGCAGGGCCTTGGCTTCTTCTTCCGAGATGTTGCGGATGCCCACCTGGACCACGGGGGCTGATTCAAGGCTGCGCCGCATCGCGGACGCGTGGCTGTGGTGTTCACCCTGGTAGCCGTCCCTCAGATCGGCATGCGCATCAATCTGGAGGACCGTCAGGCCTTCGTGGCGCGTGGCGGCTGCCGCGACCAGCGGAGACGTAATCGAATGTTCACCGCCGAGCGTGACCAGAAACTTGCCGGCGTCCATGATCGCGGCCGCCGTCTGATGAATGTGCGCCATCGCGGCTTCCATCGATCCATGCGAGACGTCCATCTCCGGGAGCGTGTGAATGCCCTGTGGATGCACATCGATGCCCAGTTCCTCGTCCCACAGCTCCACCTGGGCCGAGGCGAGAATCAACTCACGCGGCCCGTTGCGGGTGCCCGGCACATAGGACGTCGCGCGGTCGAGCGGCACCGGCAGGATGACCGCCGCCGAATCATCGAAGCTCGTGATCGTCGGAAGAGCGCCGCCGAACCACAAGGGCGGGGCATGGTCGTAGTCGAGAGGGAATGCCATCAACGCAACTCCAAGGAAGACTGAAGCCCGCGTGATGCGGACCCGACGTGCTGGAGGAAAGAAAAATCCGCCGTAGCCGACAACGTAACGCCCGTCAGCCTGGACTGAGCGACGGCGACATTCGTCTTGTACCACAGGCTGATATAAGGCGCGTCGGCGGCAATGATGCGTTGCGCTTCGCCGTAGAGCCGCCGCCGATCGTCCTCGGCCAGCGCGCCGGTAGCCGCGTCCAGCAGGCGATCCACATCGGGGTTCTTGTAATAGCCGCGATTGAACCCGCCCGGCGGAATCTGGGTGGAGTGAAAGACACGCCGCAACATGTCGGGGTCCGTCACCCCGACCCACTGCAGCGTATAGAGCTGGACGTTGCCCCTGATCACATCCGAGAACAACGTCGCGAACTCGTACGATCGAATCTCGAGTTCAATGCCCACGTCCGCGAGGTTCTGCTGGATGACCGCCGCCTGGAGGCGGTACGCCTCGGCCGTGGACGTCTTGAGGCTCAAGCGCAAGCGCGGCAACGGTCCGGCGCCATCCGGATCGCGATACCCGGCCTCGTCAAGCAACGCCCGCGCGCGGTCCAGATCCCGCTCGAAGTGCAGCACCTGGCTCTCGTGGGCCCAGGACATCGGAGGCACGATCCCAATCGCTGCGGTGGCCAGGCCGCGTCGAAGGTACTCCACGATCGCCCGTTGATCGATCGCGTAGCCGATGGCGAGGCGAAGGCGTTTGTCCTGCAACAGGGGATCCCGCAGGTTGAACCCGAGGTACGCGAAGTCAGTGCCTGGCGCCGTGCTCACTTGCAGTTGAGGCTCCCGCCGAAGACCGTCCACGATGTCCGGCGACAGGTCGTTCACCACCAGATCAACCGAACCCTTTCGCAACTCCAGGCCGCGCATCGTTTCGTCGGGCACGACACGGAAGATCAATCCCGCGTTGTCCGGCCGGCCGCGGTAGTGGTCCGCAAAAGGGAGCAGCGTCGTATGGTCGTCTGGCACGAACTCGCCGAGCCGATACGGGCCGCTGCCTACAGGACGACGCGCAGCATCAGTGCCGGTGCCCTCGGGCACGATGCCCATGACCAGATTGATCGGGAACGAAGCCGAGGCTTCCTTCAGATGAAACGCGACGTGTGTGTCGTCGATGACGTCAACCGACTGAAGGGAGCGATAGGCGCCCTTGCGGCCGGACGAGAATGCCGGATCGAGGAAGCGCTTGAACGTAAAGGCGACGTCCTGGGCGGTCAGCGCACTTCCGTCGTGAAAGCGGACGCCCACCGGCAGCTCGGCGACGTACGTCAGCGGATCGGGCCAATCGAGCCGCACGGCAAGGTCCGGCACCACGCGCAGCGAGGCATCGATCTTCACCAGTGAACTGAACAGGAGCTGGTGAAGCTTCTGGGAGGCTTCGTCGAGGCCTACCGCGGGGTCGAAGTTCGTCGGTGAGTTCGCGATCGCCACCACGATCACGTCGTCGGGCCGAGGTGCCGGGCCCTGGCATGAGGCCGCGGCCACTCCGGCGATCGCACACGCCAACACAGTGAGGAACGGGCGCTGCGATCGCACCGCGCCTCTTGCGATCACCGGTCGGCCTCCCGTTTGAGATCCGCCAGCACGTTCAGGGCCTCGAGCGGTGTCAAGCGCTCGAGATCGATTTTGCGAACACGATCAACGACCGGGTGTTCTTCGAGTGGAGACTGGAAGAGGCCCAGCTGTGCTTGCGCCGGCGCTGGTGCGCCGCTGAGACTGGGACGGCCGCCGCGCTGCAGTTCGTCCTGCTCGAGCGACCGCAGAATCTCGGTGGCTCGGCGCACAACGGCCGGCGGCAACCCGGCGAGGCGGGCCACCTGAATGCCGTACGAACGGTCCGACCGCCCGTCGATGACTTTGTGCAGAAAGACGATGTCGTCCTTGAACTCGCGGGCGGCTACGTGAAAATTCACGACGCCCGAGAGGGCGTCCGCCAGGTCCGTCAGCTCATGGTAGTGCGTGGCAAAGATGGTCTTCGGGCGCGCGCGGTCATTGGTTGCCAGATGCTCGGCCACCGCCCAGGCCAGGCTCAGGCCGTCGAACGTCGCGGTCCCCCGGCCGATTTCGTCCAGGATGACAAGACTGCGCGACGTCGCCGTATGCAGGATGGTGGCGGTCTCCTGCATCTCGACCATGAACGTCGACTGGCCGCGTGCGATGTTGTCCGAGGCGCCAACGCGCGCGAAGATGCGATCGACAACTGAAAGCTTGGCGCGCCGGGCCGGGACGAACGAACCCACCTGCGCGAGAATCGCGAGCAGCGCCGTCTGGCGAAGGAACGTGGACTTGCCGCCCATGTTCGGCCCTGTGAGGATGACCAGTTGTCTGGTGCTCCCATTGAGGGAGACATCGTTTGGCACGAACGCCTGCGCGGCGTGGCGTTCGACCACAGGATGTCTGGCGTCAACCGCCGAGAATTCATCCGCGTCATGCACTTGAGGCTTGGTGTAGTTGCCGGCTGATGCGGTCTCTGCCAGTGCACTCAGCACGTCAAGTCCAGCCACCGCCCGCGCCGTGTCCAGAATCCGTGGCGCTTCGATGCCGACGCGAAGCCGCAACGCTTCAAACAACTCCACCTCGCGCACGCAGATGCGCTCGTCGGCGTGCAGGACCTTGTCCTCGAATTCCTTGAGCGCGGGTGTGATGTAGCGCTCTCCTCCGGCGATGGTCTGCTTCCGGATGTACTCGGGGGGCGCGTTGCCCAGCTGCGCCTTGGTGATCTCGATGTAATAGCCGAAGACGCGGTTGTACCGAATCTTCAGATTGCTGATGCCGGTTCGTGCCTTTTCTGCGTCTTCCATCGCCGCGATGGCTGTCTTGCCGCCTCGGCTGATCCCGCGCAGTTCATCCAGCTCGGCATCCACGCCGTCACGAATAACGCCGCCATCACGCGCGACGGCCGGCGGTTCCGAGATCACGGTGTCGTCGATGGCGTTGCGAACGTCCACCAGGTCGTCAATCTCGGCCAGCAGGCTTCGAACCAGCGGAGCCTTCAGGTCGCTCAGTATTGTCCGCAGGCGGGGCAGCAGCGTCAGCGATTGTCCAAGTGCGACAAGGTCACGCGGGTTCGCGGTGCCCAGGGACGCGCGAGAGACGAGCCGCTCCAAATCGTGCATGCCCTTGAGGAGGTCTCGCAGCTTGGCGCGATCGGTAGCATGAAACGCGAAGTCTTCCACCGCATCCAAACGGTCTTCGATCCGCGCCAGCGCGACCAGCGGACGCATCAGCCAGGCGCGCAAGAGGCGTCCACCCATCGACGTCGTCGTGCGATCGATTTCATCGAGGAGCGAACCCGTACGTCCGCCGTCAACGCCTTCAACGACGTTCAGGTGGCGCAGCGTGACCGGGTCGATCAGCAGGGCATCCGCCGACAGGCGCCGGGAAATGTCGCGCACGTGCGCCAATTCCACGCGCTGCGTGGTGCGCAGGTAATGGACGATGGCGCCGGCCGCGGCCGTGGCCGCGGGCGCGGCATCAAGCCCATAGCCGGCGAGCGACGATGCGCGAAGTTGATCGAGGAGGACCTCACGGGCATGGCCCGCTTCGAAGATCCACGGTTCGAGCCGCGTCACGCGCGGTGAGACCAGCGGCGACAGCAGTCCGTCGATGGCCACATCCTCGGCGACGATGAGCTCCTTGGGGCGAAGAACGGCAAGCTCGGCGGCTACCGCCTGGAGGGCGTCTGAAATCCCGGCGCCTGTTTGCGCCGGTGCCTCGGTCCATTCCGCCGCGCAGAACTCGCCGGTGGACACGTCGAGGTACGCCACACCGTAGCGGCCTGGTGCCTGGTGGACAAGCGCGGCCAGAAAGGCCGGCTCACGCGCGTCGAGGTAGCCGGCATCGGTGAACGTCCCTGGCGAGATGACGCGTGTCACCTCGCGTTTCACAACGCCCTTGGCCTTCTTCGGGTCTTCCACCTGCTCGCAGAGTGCGACGCGGTAGCCCTTGCGAATCAGCCGCGACAGATAGCCGTCCACCGCGTGATACGGCATGCCGCACATCGGGATTGCGGTGCCTGACGAATCTTTTGCACGCGACGTCAGCGTCAGCTCGAGCACGCGTGAGGCGGTGATCGCGTCTTCGAAAAACATCTCGTAAAAATCGCCCATGCGAAACAGCATGATCGCATCGCGATGCTGGCGCTTCGCGTCGAGGTACTGGCGCATGGCCGGCGTGGCTGCGGGCGGTGGCGGCAAAGTTGTCACGGGAAAACGGCGCTGACTCCGGCGAGTATAACATTGCGGTCATGGTGGTTCTGGCGCTTGAAACCGTGACGCCGCTCGGCAGTTTGGCTGTCTGGCGCGACGGCACGTGCGTGTCAAGCCACGGCGAAGCGCTCACGCCTCACGCCGCTCGTTTGCCTGGCGCGTGGATGACCGCCCTGGAAGCAGCCGGAG
>JBKJJZ010000488.1:0-6684 GCA_046597705.1 Vicinamibacterales bacterium
CTTGGTGATGGTGGGGGAGCCGAACTTCTTGTCGATAACGACGTTGCGGCCCTTGGGACCGAGAGTGACCTTGACCGCGTCGGCCAGGCCGTTGACGCCGCGCAGAATCGCCTGCCGCGCGTCTTCACCGTAAATAATCTGTTTTGCCATGATGAATGTTTTCTCCTCGTCCCGTTACTTCTTGGCGGCCTTACCGTCGACCACGCCGAGGATTTCTTCCTCGCGCATGATGAGGTATTCCTGCCCATCAACCTTGATTTCCTGCCCGGCGTACTTGCCGAACAGCACGGTGTCGCCCGCCTTGACGTCGAGCGGTGTGACCTTGCCGTCTTTTTCAACTTTGCCCTTGCCCACGGCAATGACTTTGCCGTGCTGCGGCTTTTCCTTGGCGCTGTCGGGGATGATGATGCCGCCGATGCGCTGTTCATCTTCCTCGAGTCTCTGGAGGATGACGCGATCGTGTAGAGGTCTAACGTTCATGGGTGTCCTTTCGTAGACAAGTAATGCGCGGGCGTATCTGGCACTCAGCTTCCCTGAGTGTTAGCACTCCCTGCGTTCGACTGCTAATCATACGAAACGCGCCACCAACGGTCAAGATGGGCGCGTTTCGTCCAACGGGCGCCAGCGTTTGTCACAGGAAAGAAGCCCGAGCGAGAGCGAGTTCCTCGAACCTCGAACCTCGAACCTCGAACCTCGAACCTCGAACCTCGAACCGGGAGGCCCTACCTCTTGAGCGTCCGAAGGTCGATGGCAGCGTAGGTGGGCTTCGAATACTTCGCCTGTGCCTGGTAGGAGATGCGGCTGCCGCCCCGGCCTGAGTCAACGCCTCGGCCAATGTCACGCGGGCCCGATGCGGCCTCGCGCTCTTCGTAGGTCTCGCTGGTCTCGGACGGCAACAGCAGTTTCAGCGCCGCATGCGGCGCGTACTTGACCGTGATGTTGGCCGTGTCGGCCTTGGAATCCAGCCACAGTTCGGTCTGGTGGATGGCCCCCGTCGTGGTCTCTACCCAGAGACGCCCCGAGGCGCGGGCATTGCCTCGCGATCCCACCAGGTACTGTTTGTCCTGAGCCGCCGGTTCGTCAAATCGGATCCCCATCGTCTCAACGCCGTTGAACTTCTTTTTTCCCTCGAACACGTACTTCAACGTCGGCTGCACGCTCGTGCTCATGAATCGAAGCGCAAACGTCGGCTCATTCACTTTGAGGATGAGGTCGAGCGCAAAATACCTTGAGCTCTCGGCGGGAAACTGAATCACGGTCAGCCAGTCCTTCGCGGACGCAGCGGGCGCCGAAAGGAGGGCGGTGATTCGCGGGGTGCGCTCGCGCAGCGCTTTGCTATCGACGGCATACGCATCCCGCAGCGCGGCAACTCCGCCGTTGAGGTTCACAAACACGACATCCGACTGGATGCGGGTAATCGCGGACATCTTCCCGCCGGTCACGTCGATAAGCTGATACAACTCCTCGAGCATGACACCGGACAGCCGGTTGGCGTATTCGGCGTGGTACTCGCCGGCCAGCCGCAGGACTTCAGCAAGTGTGGGCGCTTGTGCGCGTGGTGCCGCAACAGTGAGTGGAAGGGCTCCTACGGTCAGGGCCGCGGCGACAACGGGTTTCCACAGGGTCTTCAACATGGCTGTTGGACGCTGACCTGGTGGTTCTGGCTCGGCGGTGGCGCGGAACCTCGAACCTCGAACCTCGAACCGATTCCCTCAGCCGGCTCGTTTGATTCGATAGGCGGCGATCTTCCGGCTGAGCGTGTTGCGGTGGAGCCCGGTGATTTTCGCAGCTTTGCAGACGTTGTAGTTCGTCTTGGCGAGCGCCCGGGTGATGAACATGCGCTCGAACTCGCGCTGGGCGTCGTCGAAGAGGATGCCGCGGTCGAGCAGGTGCTGGACCAGCGTGTCGAGGTCGTCGCGGATCATGACAGGTCCAGGTCCTTGCCGGTGAGCACCCGATACGCCTCGATGTACTTTTCCCTGGTCTTCGCCACCACATCGTCAGGCAGGGAAGGCACTGGGGGCTGCTTGTTCCACTTGATCTGCTCGAGGTAGTCGCGCACGAACTGTTTGTCGAAGCTCGGTTGGCTGCGGCCGGGCACATACGACGCCTTGGGCCAGAACCGCGATGAATCCGGCGTCAGCACCTCGTCAATGAGCACCAGTTCCTGGCGCCCGTCGTCGTGCGGAACCAGCCCGAACTCGAACTTGGTGTCCGCGATGATGATTCCGCAGGTGGCGGCATGATCCACGCCCTGGCTGTAGATCTCCAGGGTCAGCGCCTTGAGTTCCTGGACCAGATCCGCGCCCAGGATGTTGGCGGCTTCGGCCTCGCTGATGTTTTCGTCGTGGCCCGTTTCAGCCTTGGTGGCCGGCGTGAAGATGGGTTCCGGAAGTTCGGAGGAGTCCACCAGCCCGGGCGGCAGAGTAATGCCGCACACCGCACCGGTCTTCTGGTAATCCTTCAGTCCTGAGCCCGACAGATAACCGCGCGCCACACATTCCACGGGAAGCGGGTTGGTCTTGCGCACCCACATTGACCGTCCGCGCAGCAGATCGTGATGCGGTTTGGTCTCCGCGGGAAAGTCGGCCACATCGATTGACAACAGGTGATGCGGAACGATGGACGCGAGACGCTCGAACCAGAACGCCGACAACTGCGTCAGCACTTTGCCTTTGTCGGGAATGCCGGACCCCAGCACGTAGTCGAATGCGGAAATCCGATCGGTCGCCACGATCAGCAGCGTCTCGCCAAGATCGTAGACGTCCCGGACTTTTCCTCGACGCGCGAGCGTCAGATCAGGCAGCTGCGTTTCGAGCACTAG
Source organism: Vicinamibacterales bacterium (assembly GCA_046597705.1). GTDB lineage: Bacteria > Acidobacteriota > Vicinamibacteria > Vicinamibacterales > SCN-69-37 > SYFT01. Next base: position 2,825 of record JBKJJZ010000488.1, read on the forward strand.
GGAAGATGTCATGGCAGTGTTTTGAGGAAAGTGAAGCGTAGAGCTTCAGCCTCAGCACGTCAAGCATTTCTGCGCGCGAAGTTTATTTTTTCTGCGCGCTGTTTATTTTTTTCGCAGGATGATGTCGCCGCGGGTGTTGCGGAGCGTGACCCGCACGTCACTCTTCGCTCCGAATTGATGCGACAGGCGCGAGTCGGCTTCGGCCTCCTCGGCCTTCAGGTCGAATTCCGTCGCCTGGATTTTTGCATCTGACGCCGCGGCATCGAGCGAAAACGACGGCGTTCCCGACAGGACCAGGCGCAGGGATTCATCGGACGTGATGATCGTCATGGTGACGGCTCGCTCAACCAGCACTTCCACCTCCGCTCGCCTCACATCGACGCGGGTTTCGGCGGTGGGCCGCAACACGGTGACTCCGCCGTCGTTGCCGCGCACCGTCATGGTCCCTTTGTGGTCAGCCACCGAGAGGTCCGACCGTACCTGGTCCACTTCAAGCGTGCCGGCTGAGTCTGTAATGTCACTATCCGCATCGCGAAGATCGAGCGTGATTCCGTCAGTCACCTTCGAGATCCTGGTTTTCGAGCGAAGCAGGCGGAGTTTGACGGATCGGGCGCCCGTCACTGTGAGGTCCCCGTCCTGCTGCGCGCCGGTGACGCTGCCCTTGATGTTCGTGAGCGTGACCTCGCCCCGCATGGCCTCCAGGTGGACCGAGGCCACATCGATGACCTCAGCCGAGGCGCTGCTCTCCACCCGCACGGCCATTCGTGCAGGCACATGCATCACGATGGTGGATCGTTGCGTTGCCGGTTTCGGGTACACCGCGCGAAGCACGAGGGCGTCACCCAGGGCGTCGCGCTTGAGCGCGGTTTCCTTCGCGAATCCCACAGCCGCCGCGTCGTCGGGGCCGTTGGAACTCACCGTGAACTCGTAGTCGATGGTGTCGCGCGCATCGCCCAGAATCTTCACGTTTCCGTTGACGCCAATCAGTCGAACCTCCCGCAGATCGGCCGGGACTGGAATCGAGGCGGTGTGGACGAATTTGCCCTGGCCGGGATTGCCACGCACATCGCTGCGCACATCACGAAAGAAGTTGCTGAACGAGAAGCCCCTCTCGCCAGTGGCTGGAGGCGCGGCGATTTGAAACGCCAGCGATCCGACAGCCACGAACGCGATAATGATGAGTAACTCTCGCTTTCCCATAGACTTGCCGCCAATCTTATAGTAGAAACAACCCACGCACGGCGCGAGGTCGCGCGCTCTGCAACCTCATGTCCAGTTCCTCAAGCACAACCCGCCGGTGGTCAGGTCTGCTGATCGCCGCGCTCACGATCTTCCTGTTGTGGTTGTTCGTACGGGATCTCGATGGCACCGAGCTGCGACGGGCCTTCGCGTCAGCCGATCTCAGACTCGTCGCGCTCGCGGTCGTCACCACCCTGCAGACGTATCTGATCCGCGCGTGGCGATGGCAGACGATGCTGCGGCCGTTGGGACAGGTGCGCTTCGGTCCCGCGTTCCGCACCACCGTGATTGGATTCACGGCTACGTTTCTGCTGCCGGCGCGCGTCGGCGAGGTCCTGCGGCCGTACTTGCTCGCACGACAGGAACAACTGAGCTTTTCCGCGACATTCGCCACAATCATTCTTGAACGCGCGTTTGATCTCACCGCGGTTCTGCTGCTGTTTGCCGCCGCGATCCCGTTTCTCCCCATGGACGTCGGTGCGCAAACCCGTGCCGCAGGCGCCGCGGCCGCGCTTGCGGCGATCATCGGGCTTGGCGCCCTGTTCGTGTTTGCTGGACATCCCGAGCGCGTCGGGCAATGGGTCGATCGCTTCAGCCGATGGCTACCGGCTCGCGCGGCGGCCGCGGTCGGTGAATTCGCGCGCAAGTTTGCCGAAGGCCTGGCCGTCATGCGAAAACCCCAGGCGCTGATCGTCTCGATGGCGTGGTCGCTGGCCTTATGGGTGTCGATTTGCCTGGGCATCTGGCTGGTGTCGCGTGCGTTTGGTTTGACGGTGCCCTTTGCCGGGTCGTTCCTTGTGGTCATGTACCTGGTGGTCGGCGTGGCCGCGCCAACTCCGGGCGGGGCCGGCGGATTTCACTACATGTATAAGGTCGCGGTGATGCAGTATTTCGGTGCCACAGCCGACGCGGCGGCAGCAGCCGCCATCCTCCTGCATCTCGTATCATTTGTGCCGGTTGCCGTGCTGGGACTGCTGTTCATGTGGCAGGATGGCCTGTCACTGGGCGGGTTGAAGCAGATGGCGCCGGTGCAGGATGCCAGGGACGACAAGAAAGCAGGCTCATGAAGTGTCCGTATTGCGGCCACCCGGGTGACAAGGTGGTTGATTCGCGCGAAAGCAAGGAAGGTGAAGTCATTCGCCGGCGGCGCGAATGCCTGCAGTGCGGCCGCAGGTTTACCAGCTACGAACGGATCGACGAAATCCCCTACATGGTCGTGAAGAAGGACGGGCGGCGTGAGCGATTCGAACGCCCGAAGCTGGTGGCGGGACTCCTCAAGGCGTGTGAAAAGCGTCCCGTCCGGGTGTCGGCGCTGGAGGAAGTGGCCGATACAGTGGAAGCAGCGCTGCAGGAAAAGCCCGAACGTGAAATCTCAACCGAGGAGATTGGGGCGCACGTCATGCAGGCGTTGCGTCAGCTCGACAAAGTGGCCTACGTCCGGTTCGCCTCTGTGTATCGCAACTTCCGTGACCTTGATGAGTTCAAGCACGAACTGAACGACTTGTTGAAATAGGTCATGCACACACGTTCTTTCCATCGCGTCGCATTCAGCCTGGCTGCGATCGTCGTCATCTGGGCGGCCGTGCTCATGGCGGCCGATGTCCGGATCACGCCCGTGGTGGCCGAAGACCGCGTCTATGCGAACTTTGCGGCGTCCGCCGCGTTCTCCGACGAGGTCCGCACTGCCGTCAAGAGCGGCCTGCCGGTCACGTTGACCTATGTTGCGGAAGTGCGGCGCGCGTCCGCGCTCTGGTTCGATCAGACCGTGGCCGCCACAACCGTCGCGTCATCGGTCAAGTTCGATACGTTGACCGGCGCGTATCAGGTGTCCAAGTTGCGCCAGGGTTCGGTGCAGTGGGCGCAGCAGACGCAGAAGGAAGACGAGATGCGGCTCTGGGTCACCGAGTTCGAGCGCGTGCCGTTGACTGAAGCCTCGCGTCTGGACGCCGCGGGCGAGTATTACGTCCGCGTGCGCGCGCGCGACAGTCTGCCACGCGGGTTCTCGCTCTGGCCCTGGGGCCGATCCGAGATGTCCGGGCGAGTGGAGCTCCCGGTCATTCGATAGCCGCCGCAGAGGTCATCTCGGCGCATGCTCCTCGATACTCCCACACCGCCGGCGACGTCCCCGCGGCGACGAGCCCTCGACAATCCGCGCATCCTCACACTCGCCGTCATCCTGCTGATTGGCGTGCTTGCGGCCGCCATGTGGCTGCCCAATGTCGTGGGTCTCGAATCCCTCGTGAGCGAAGTGGTCCTCTATGCGCTGGCCGCCGTGGACCTGGCGATGCTGGCGGCCCTGATCTTCGTGCTGGCGCGCAACATCATCAAGCTGTGGGTGGAACGCCGGCAGGGGGCGCCATTCGCGCGCTTCCGCGCCAAGCTCGTCGCCGCGCTGCTGGCGATGACCATCATTCCGGCCACGCTCGTGCTGGTGATCGGAAGTGAGTTTCTGCGCGGGTCCGCGGATCGCTGGTTCAGCGTGCCGGTGGACGCGGCGCTCACGTCCGCGCAAAGCGTCGCACAGCAGTACTACAGTGACCGTCGCGAGTCGGTGGTGCTTCGTGCGGCGTGGCTTTCAACCATCCTTGTGCCGGCCGACATTGAAACCGGCAACGTGGCCG
>JBKJJZ010000252.1:0-8793 GCA_046597705.1 Vicinamibacterales bacterium
GGTTCGAGGTTCGAGGTTCGAGGTTCGAGGTTCGAGGTTCGAGGGCATGCGCAAAGCGACTGTCTCGCTAATCATCACTCTGTCGGCTCTGACGACGTCGGCCTCAGGTCAGCGCGCTGGGCAGCCGCCACCGACATCTGACCAAGTGGCGCAAGCGGCGCGCGCGTCCGAGCTGCGTGGAGCGTACGATCGCTACCGCGCTAACAACGATCTCCTCCACTACGCGCTCAATGTGCGCGTCGATCCGGAAAAGAAGTTCATCAGCGGCAGAAACCGGATCCAGTTCCGGATGCTCTCAGACGACACCCGCATCCGCCTGGACCTTTACGCCAACCTCGCAGTCGACAAGGTGCTGATGGGCACCACGCCGCTGAAAGTTGAACGCGAACTCAACGCCGTCTTCATCGATTTCCCCGAGACGCTCCGGAGGGGGCGCACCTACGAAGTCGACGTTCATTATTCAGGCGCGCCGCTCGAAACCGGCCGCTTCGGCGGCATCGCGTTCCGCAAGGATCCGGCTGGGCGCCACTGGATCAACACCGCGTGCGAGGGTGAAGGATCCAGTATCTGGTGGCCCAGCAAAGATCAGTGGCGCGACGAAGTCGACGGGATGGATCTGAGCGTAGAGGTCCCGAATCCGCTCGTAGACGTCTCCAACGGCCGCTTCATGGGCAAAACCGATCTGGGCGACGGTTACACACGCTGGGATTGGCGCATTCACTATCCCATCAATTCCTACAATGTCTCGCTCAACATCGGCGCGTATGAGCACTTCGGCGAGAAAATGGGCGACCTGACGCTCGACTTCTATGTGCTGCCCGAGAATATGGCGAAAGCGAAAATCCAGTTCGCTCAGGCCGGACCGATGATCGCGGCGTTCGAGCACTACTTCGGCGAGTATCCATTCCCCAAGGATGGCTACAAGCTGATCGATGTCCCGTACTCCGGCATGGAACACCAGAGCGCCGTCACGTATGGCAATCGCTACGCCAACGGCTATCTCGAGCGTGACTGGACGGGTGTCGGCATCAGCCCGAAGTTCGACTTCATCATCATTCACGAGAGCGGCCACGAGTGGTTCGGCAATGCGGTATCGGCCGCGGACGTCTCAGACATGTGGATCCAGGAAGGGTGGACCACGTATCTGGAATGCCTGTATGTAGAGCGTCTGTTCGGCTACTCTGACGGACTCAAGTACACGAACGCGTACAAGAGCAAGATCCAGAACCGCGCCCCCGTCATCACGCAGCGGGGCCTGCACAAGACTCCGCCGCAGGACATGTATTTCAAAGGCGCCTTGTTCCTGCACACGCTGCGCGGCGTGGTGAACAACGACGAGGTGTGGTGGAAGCTGATTCGTGATTTCTACCAGGCGAACAAGTACAAGAACATCATGACGGAAGACGTGGTGGCGTTCTTCAACGCCCGGCTCAAGCGCGATCTGACGCCCATCTTCGATCAATATCTGCGGCGCACTGCACTGCCCACGCTCGAACTGGACTTCGCCACCACGCCGGGTTCCGTTCGGTACCGCTGGAAGGCCGATGAGACCGGGTTCAACATGCCGATCAAGGTCGGGACACCAGACACGTGGCAAGTCATTACGCCGACGACCGCATGGCAGACGATGCCCACCGCCTCCTCAATGGACGACTTCGCGGTCGCGACGGACTTCTACTACGTGCTCGTAGAAAAGCGCGGCAGTACGTAGGGCGTCCCTTCAGGGGCGCCGTCACGCAGGGCGCCCCTTCAGGGGCGCCAATATGGCACTGAAGTGCGATCGGCGCGCACCGAAGTAATCGATAGGCTGAGAGTGTGCGCCTGCCTGCCTTCGGATTATGTTTGTGCCTCCTCGCCACCTCGCCCGCCGTGGCGCAGGTCAAGGCGACGGTCTTTGTATCGGGACTCAGTTCGCCTCTGGAGTTCGTCCAGGATCCAACGCAACCGAACGTGCAGGTCGTAGTGCAGCAGGGCGGGGTCGTGCGCGTCGTACAGAACGGCGCCCTGGTCGCGCAACCGTTTCTCGATCTCTCGACCGTGATTTCCACCGGAGGCGAGCAAGGCTTGCTGGGTTTCGCGTTCGCGCCGGACTATGCAACGAGCAAACGCCTGTTCGTCAACTTTACGAACGCCTCCGGCCACACGGTCGTCGCGCGTTTCACGCGCCACTCGGCAAACAGCCTGCTGGCGGACGCCACCTCTCGATTTGATCTGCGATGGGGCGGACCGGGCGGCACGCGCTACATCGCGCAGCCGTATGCGAATCACAACGGCGGACACATGGCGTTCGGCGCTGACGGCTACCTGTACATCGGCATGGGCGACGGCGGTTCGGGTGGAGACCCGGAAAACCGCGCACAGGATCCGACCACACTTCTGGGCAAAATGCTCCGCATCGACACCAACGTGCCCGACGCGAATACAGAAGGGTACGTTGTCCCACCGGACAATCCGTTTATCAACGGAAGCGCGCTCCCGGAGATCTGGTCTTTCGGCATCCGCAATCCCTGGAAATTTTCGGTCGATACCGCGGGCGCAGGTGGAGCGGGCACCGGCGCCATCGTCATGGGTGACGTCGGGCAGAATGCGCACGAGGAAATTGACTACGAGCCTGCCGGTAGCGGCGGCCGCAATTACGGCTGGCGGATCCAGGAGGGCCTGTCTCCCTACCTGCCGACCACTCCCCCGGCATTTCTCCCGCTGACCGATCCAATCTGGGATTACCCCAGGAGCGAAGGACAGTCCGTGACCGGCGGCTTTATCTATCGAGGCAGCGCGCTCGTCAGCGGTTTTCGGGGACGATACTTCTACGCGGACTTTGTGTCGAAGCGCGTCTGGTCGCTGGGGCTGACAATCAACTCCGCGGGTGAAGCCACCGTGACAGATCGGGTTGAGCACACCGCGGAACTTGGCGGAACTGCAGCCCTGGGTAGTATCGCCGCCTTCGGCAGGGATAGTCAGGGCGAGTTGTATATCGTCTCGTTCAACGGCTCCATCAAGAAAATCGAGCGAGACCCGCTGGCCTCGGGTCCGATCCCCGGCGCGATGGTCCCGTTCGGCCAGGTTGACACCCCCACGCAGAACGCCTCCGGGGTGGTGGGCGCGATTGGAGTCACCGGCTGGGCTCTCGATGACACAGGTGTGTCGGATGTCCGCGTCTATCGCAACTGCCTGGGTGGAATTGACGACCCTGCGAGTTGTCAGACAGTGCTGGGCGAATCGGTCGTCTTCATCGGAGATGCGCCGTTCCTCCCCGGCGCGCGACCAGACGTCGAGTCCGCCTTCTCGTCATCGCCGAACGCGGAACGCGCAGGATGGGGCATACAGGTTCTGACGCCAATGCTGCCGCACATTCCGAACGGAGAGGCCAGCGGCGGCCAGGGTGCACTGACCCTGTTTGCGGTAGCGACGGATCTGGACGGGCAACCGAAGCTGTTGGGCCGATCCTACGTACAAGGCTCCCCGACCTACGCAACGCCGACCGGCATCACGATGGCCAACGACACCATCGCGAAACCGTTTGGCACGATAGACACTCCCCCATCAGGCGCGACCCTCAGCGGCTCCGTCGCCAACTTTGGATGGGTGCTGACGCCCGATGCGAACACGACCGTGGATGGCGATCAGGACATCGTGATGCCCGTCAACGGCTCAACGATTGTCGTTTACGTTGACGGCGTTCCAGTCGCGACCGTCGCGTACGACCAATGCCGCGGCACTGTCGGCAATCCCGTGCCCCCGGGTGTGTTCTGCAACGACGACATCGCAAACCTGTTCGGCAACACCGGCGGTCAGCCGCCACTGACGATGCGCGTGGCGAACCCGACGCGGCACCGGAATCTCGACGCGCAGCGCGGCGCGATCGGTGCGTACCTGCTGGACACGACGACCCTCTCCAACGGGCTGCACACCCTTGCGTGGGGTGTTGAAGACTCCGCCGGCCGCAGCGAAGGCATCGGATCGCGATTCTTCAGGGTGCTCAACAGCGCGGCCCCTGCCCACCTTCAGGGCCAACAAACACTGCGACGTGTGCCGGCATCGGCAATTGCCGATGCTCCACCAGCGGGCGGAAACGTATGGAGCCGCACGGGCTTCAGCCGGTCTGGCGCGTGGACTCAGCTGCCGGCCGTGGACGCGACCCGGCGCGTGCGACTTCCAGAGATGGGACGCGTGGAGCTGTGGTTCCGTGATGAGCCGGAGACAGGCTATCTCGTCGCGAACGGAACGCTGAGAGATTTGCCCGTCGGCTCCTCGCTGCAGGGCCAGCGATTCACGTGGGCACCAGGACCGGGCTACGTGGGCACGTATACGCTCGTCTTCCTCAACGGACCAGGACGCATCCGCGTGGAGGTTACGATATCGCCAGTGCGCAGATGACCACACCCCCACCCGATTGTGAGTACCTGGTCGTCGGGTCCGGCGCGGGCGGTGGGACGGTGGCAGCGCGGCTGGCCGAAGCGGGCAAACGCGTCATCCTGCTCGAGGCCGGTGATGATCCCCGCACATTGAAAGGTGGCGAGCAGGCCCATCCGGACATCAATCGCCTGCCCCACGACTACGACGTCCCCGCCTTCCACGGCTTTGCAACGGAGAACACCGCCATGTCGTGGGCGTTCTTCGTACGCCATTACGGCGACGATCGTCAGCGGCGGGACAGGAAGTTCGTTGAACACTTCGGGGGCTCACGGGTGGATGGGGTCTATTACCCGCGAGCCGGGACGCTGGGTGGCTGCACCGCGCACAACGCGATGATCCTGGTCTACCCGCACAACGCGGACTGGGACCACATCGCGGATCTCACAGGCGACGCGAGTTGGTCCGCTGCGAAGATGCGGACCTACTTCGAACGGCTCGAAGACTGCCGCCATCGGCCCCTCCACCGGTGGTTGTCGAAGCTCGGCATCAATCTGACACGGCATGGCTGGCAGGGATGGTTGCCGACGGAGAAGGCCATCCCGCTCGACGCCATGCGGGACCGGACGTTGGCGCGCGTAATTCACGACAGCGTCCGCGAGGCATTTCTTGGAGGCGGAAATCAACTCGACCGCGCCCGCTGGTTTCTTCAGGGCTGGCTCGATCCGAATGACTGGCGGCTGGTTCAGGACACCTCGGTGGGCGTGCGTTATCTCCCCCACACGACCCACAACCATGCGCGCTTCGGAACGCGCGAACGGGTGCTCGATGTCGCGCGGCGGTTTCCGGACCGCCTCAGGATTGTGACGAATGCACTGGCCACCAGGGTCATCCTCGACGACAACCTTCGAGCGATCGGGGTCGAATACCTCCATGGGGAGCGCCTCTATCGCGCGCACACGCCACCGAGTGACAGTCCGGGCGAGCCTCGCACGCTGCATGCCTCGCGCGAGGTCATCCTCTCTGGCGGCGCCTTCAACTCGCCGCAACTGCTGATGCTGTCTGGTATTGGTCCACCAGAGGTGCTGCGTGCACATGGCATCGAACCGCGCGTGGCGTTGCCGGGTGTCGGCGCCAATCTGCAGGATCGTTATGAAGTTGGCGTGGTCAACCGCATGACCGAAAAAGCGTGGCAGGTCTACAAAGGCTGCACCTTCGACGCGGATGATCCGCTGCTGGCACAGTGGACTGCCAACCGCCAGGGCGTGTTCGGTACCAACGGCGCAATTCTTTCGCTGTTCAAGCGCTCCACGCCCGAGGTGCCGCTCCCCGATCTCTTCTGCATGGCGCTGCTCGCGCGCTTTGAGGGCTACTACCCCGGCTTTGCCCGCGCGTGCATGAAGGACCTCAACGCGTTGACCTGGGTTGTGCTCAAGGCTCATACCAGGAACCGAGGCACTGTGAGGCTGCGTTCGGCCGACCCACTCGACACGCCGGTCATCGACTTCAACTACTTCAGCGAGGGTGGCGTGGCCGATCTGAAAGCCGTGGTCGAGGGCATTCGCTTCGTACGCCGCATCACACAAAAGCTGTGCGACCAGGGACTGGTGGCCGAGGAGGAACTGCCTGGCGACGCGGTGGTCGACGACGATCGGCTGGAAGAGTTTGTGCGTGACAACGCATGGGGCCACCATGCGTGCGGCACCTGTGCCATCGGCTCACTGGACGATGACGGAGTTTTGAGCACCGACTTCCGCGTGCATGGGACAGTCAACCTGCGCGTGGTCGATGCGTCGGTCTTCCCCCGCATCCCTGGCTTCTTCATCGCCAGTGCGGTCTACATGATTGGGGAGAAGGCGGCCGACGTCATTCTGGCCGACGCGGCCCGCCGGCCGGACTGACGGCACTTTGAAGCCATTGACACACCGTGCATTGCGCCGTGTAGAGTAGCCGCGATCTCGGGGAGGCTGCCGTGGATTCCAACACCAGTCGATCGGCGCCCAGACCGAATACGGGTTCGGTGTTCCTGAACGGGCTCAGCAGCCTTGTGACTTTCCTGGTCCACATGGAGAGCCGAGTCGATCCGTTCGTCCGCCCTGCCTTCGATGCCGTCCTTCGCGACCCGGTCGCCCGATTGACGACGGCGTTGATCAACTGGCGCCGTCCGAATGAGGGACTGCGGATCGCGGAAGAGAAACTGCTGCCCGATGAAGAAGCCTTTGTGGACTCGATCATCTCGAGCTTCCAGGCGCAGATGCGCCTGCTCTGGAAGCCCGGCGGCTTCGAGCGCGGCGGGAACACAAAAACGCACGGTGTCGTGCGGGGCGAGTTCGTGGTCCACGAGGGACTCCCTTCGCACTTGCGACACGGCATCTACGCCGAGCCACGCACATATAAGGCGTGGGTCCGGTTTTCAGGACCAGGTCCTTATGTCACCCCTGACATTGAAGATGTCGGCTTCATGAGCATCAGCATCAAGCTCATGGGCGTGCCTGGTCCGAAGCTGATGGACGAAGAACAGTTCACCCAGGACATGTTCGGCGTGTCGCCGCCGACCTTTGTCACGCCGGACGTGAAGGCCAACGCGCAGTTGCAGCTCGAGAGCCTGAAGAACGCGCAGATCTTCCACTTCCTGAACTTTCATCGCTCTCACGTCCTTGACCTCATCATGCAGGGCCTGTGGATCAAGACGCAGAGCAGTCCGTTTGAAGCGCCGTACTTCAGCTGCGTGCCGTATCTGCTGGGAGAGGGCCAGGCGATGCAGTACTCGGTGTGGCCGAAATCCAGGAAACGGACGCCCATCCCGCGCCTGCCGTTCCGGCCTCCCGACGACTACCTCAGAAATGCAATGGTCGCTTCGCTCAACGCCGGGGATGTTGAATTCGATGTCCGCCTGCAACTCCAGACCGACGCGCACCTGATGCCGATCGAGAACAATGGCGTGCTGTGGCCTGAAAGGTTGTCGCCACGCGTCTCGGTCGCGACTCTGCGTCTGCCGAGGCAGACATTCAACTCTCCCGAACAAATGGCGTTCGCCAGACGCCTGTCGTACAACCCGTGGCACAGCATGCCAGAGCATCGTCCGCTCGGTAATCAAAGCCGGGCTCGACGCCGCATGTACTACGAACTCTCGAAGTTGCGTCACACCATGAACGCCGTGCCCCACTTCGAACCAAAGGGAGACGAGGTCTTTTGACGACACAGTCGAGCTTCATGGTGCTGGCGGCGGTGAATCCGCAGCAGGAGCCGGAGCTTCGCCAGTTGCTGGCCTCCATGAACGACTCGCCTGGGCACGCACGGCCCGACAACCCAATCATTCCGTTCCATCGGCTCGACAGGGTGCACGTCGCCAGGTTGCTTATCATCGACGACAAGACGATTGACGATGTGAGTGTGTATGGGATGCCGACGACCGTGTATCCGCGCTATCTGGCGTTCCTTGGCGATGTTGACGGCACGGCCCACGACTTCTTCGAAGACGCGGTGCGGCACGCCGGTGACGGATTGCGGGCAGTGTTCTCCTGTTGCGAGGGGTTCAGTCAGGATGCGGACCTCGTCGCATGGATGAAGGCACACAACGTCAAGAACGCCGCTGGCTATTTCAACTGGCGAGGGCGGACCGTGCTACGGGTGCGCGAGGAGGCGGCGCTTCATGACGCACTCGAACGGCATATCGACAGCCAGGCCGCCACACTCGAGGGCCGGCCCGCACAGGAGGTTCATGCGACGCTCAGGCGCCTGGTGCTGGAGGACGTCGCGGCCGGACGCCTCACACTGCCGCCAGAGCAGCCAACACCGATCGGGTGGCAAGTGCGCAACCTCCTGCACCTGATCGGCGTGCCTGTGCTGGGCCTCCTCGCGTCGCCCGTGCTGGTGCCGGTCGCTGCGGTGGGCCTGTTCCGCCTTCGGCGATTGGAACGCACGGATCCCGTGTTGTGTCATCGCACGCCCCCGCCGCACGCCGCCGAGCTGGCGCTTCTTGAGGACCACGACGTCACAAATCAATTCAGCGCGATGGGCAGCTTGAAGCCCGGATGGGTGCGTCAAGGAGCCGCGTTCCTGGTGCTTCTGGCCATCGACTACAGCGCCCGCCACATCTACACGCGCGGAGGCCTGGCGCGAGTCCGTTCCATTCATTTCGCACGGTGGGTCTATCTCGACGGGCAGCGGCGGATCATCTTCTTCAGCAACTACGACGGCAGCCTCGAAACCTACATGGACGACTTCATCAACAAGGTCGGCTTTGGGCTCAACCTGGTCTTCAGTAACGGCATCGGATACCCCACGACCAATTGGCTCGTTCATGACGGCTGCAGCGATGAGCGCAAGTTCAAGGAATACCTTCGTCGTCACCAGATCCCGACGCAGGTCTGGTACAAGGCCAGTCCCGGATTGACGGCGGTGGATATGGAGCGGAACGTTCGCATCCGGGAGGGAATC
>JBKJJZ010000419.1:0-7084 GCA_046597705.1 Vicinamibacterales bacterium
CCGACGGCCACCGGGTCAGCGGCCGCCTGAACCGGCTCAGATGAGTGTGGGCGCCCTCCGGCGCGACCAGCCAGCAGGCTCTCCACCTGTCCGCTCACGGCTGCTGCCTCCAGGCCGGAGGGTTGCGGAGCCTTCGGCGCCTGGGGCAGGCGCCCTGAGCGAGTCGAACGCGAGTCAAGGGGACGCAGTTCGTAGGCCACGCGCTTGATGTTCAGCAAGTGACGCGGCGTGATGTTGTCGGAGGTGATGTTGCCTCCAAATCCTCCGCATCCGAGCGTCATCGCGGGGTCCAACCCCGTCGTCAAACCGATTGAGCCGTGAGTGGTTGGCGTGTTCACGCAGATGCGGAACGCGGGCTTCTTGAGGCCGAACTCAAGAATGATTTTATCGTTCGTCGAATGGATTGACATGGTGTGACCCATGCCGCCATATCGCAGAATCTGTTTGCAGCGTTCGCAGGCTTCCTGCCAGTCCGCCACCACGTAGTACGAGAGGACCGGGCAGAGTTTCTCGATCGAAAGCGGGTAGTCGCGGCCCACACCCTTGAGTTCCGCGATGAGGGCGCGGGTGCCGGCTGGGACGGCGAACCCGAGCGCGTTCGCGATGGTGAGCGCCGACTGTCCGACGAACCTCGGGTTGGGCAGCCGCTGCGGAGTGACGAGGACCTTCGCCAGCGCGTCGGCTTCGGACGTCGTCAAGAAGTAGCCGCCCTGCGCCTGGAACTGTCGCCTGGCCTCGTCTGCGATCGCCGCGTCCACCACGACCGAGTTGGGCGATGAACACAGCACACCGTGATCGAAATTCTTGCCGGTGAGGATGTCGCTCGCAGCTTTTGTGACATCGGCCGACCGCTCGATATAGCAGGGCGCGTTTCCCGGGCCCACGCCATAGGCCGGTTTGCCGGCGCTGTAAGCCGCGCGAACCAGCCCCATCCCACCCGTGGCCAGGATGACAGCGACGTCGCGATGCCGCATCAATTCGTTGGTGCCCTCGAGCGAGATCTGTGTCATCCAGTTGACCGCACCCTCGGGCGCGCCCGCAGCGAGTGCGGCGGCGTTGAGGACTTCGGCCACTTGGGTAATGCACCGCGCGGCGGATGGATGAGGACTGATCACGATAGGGCAGCGCGCCTTGAGCGAGATCAGGATTTTGTAGATCGCGGTCGATGTCGGATTCGTTGACGGCACGATGGCTGCCACCACTCCGAATGGCTCGGCAATCTCGATGACCTTGCGATCGTCGTGGCGGGCCACAACTCCGACGGTGCGCATGGGGCGGATAAATTCATGAACCCGCTGGGCGGCGAACCGGTTTTTCGCCACTTTGTCGGCGACGACACCGAACCCCGTCTCTTCGACCGCCAGACGCGCGAACGGCTCCACACGCGCCAGGGCGGCCGCGGCCACCGCATCGACAATCGCGTCGATCTGTTCCTGAGATAGTTCTGCCAGCCGCGCGGCCGCGGCCTTGGCGCGTTGCGCCAAGCGGCGAGCCTCGTCAACCGAAGGGCTGGGCGGCGTCGAAAGAGTGTCGGTAGTGGGCTGTGCCATTCACCAGGCCCCAGCAGGCAGGACTAGCCCTTGGCGCTCGCCGCGGCCCCGGGAAGCACTCGCTCCACATCCGCATGCGGCCGCGCAATCACGTGCACCGAAACGAGCTCGCCTACCCGGCGTGCAGCCGCCGAGCCGGCGTCAACCGCGGCTTTGATCGCCCCGACGTCTCCGCGCGCGAACACCGTCACGAAGCCGGCTCCGATGTATTCCTTGCCGATCAGCGTCACGTTTGCCGTTTTTACCATCGCGTCGGCGGCCTCAATGGCGCCAATCAGACCGCGAGTTTCAACCATGCCGAGGGCGTCTGCTGCCATGGATTATTGGGGGGTCAACGTGGGCGCAAGGCTAGCATATTGAACAGCATAGGGGCAATACAGTACCATGCGTCGGTGGTATTCCAGTCGTTGTTGAGACGTGGGGGCGCGCTTCTTGCGGGGTGCACAATCGCCGGGCTCCTGGCCGGATGCGGGTCGAAAGACGATGCACCGCCGCTGGCGACGGTTTCACTGACATTGAATAAGGCGGCCGCGGCACTCGGCAGCCCGATAGACATGACCTATCGGTTCCAGGTGGCCCCAGCCGCGGCGTTTGATGGAAACTATCGCGTTTTCATGCATTTGCTCGACTCGGACGGCGTCATGCGGTGGAGCGATGACCACGACCCTCCGAAAAAGACATCGGAATGGAAGCCCGGCGATGTTGTGGAGTACACGCGAACGAGTTTCATCCCAGTCGTGCCATACCTGGGCGAGGCTACGATTCGAGTGGGCCTCTATCGCTCAGATGCCCCCGACACGCGGGCGCCGCTGGGTGGCCCGGAACCGGCGGGCCGCTCCTACAAGGTGGCCACGCTCAAGGTGTTGCCGCAGTCGGAAAACATCTTCATCGTGGACCGGTCTGGCTTCAACGGCACGGAGTGGGCCCCGGAAAACCCGGCGCGTGAGTGGTTCTGGACCAAACAGGAGTACGTGGCGTCCTTCAAGAATCCAAAAAAAGACTCAACGTTGTACCTCGAATTTGATGGCCGGCCCGATCTGTTCAACCAACCGCAGGTCGTCAACGTCTATCTGGGCAGCCAGAGTGTCGCCAGTTTTGCAGTTGATAACGTCAATCCCGTCCTTCGTCGTATTCCTCTACGCGCCGATCAGCTGGGCTCAGTGGATATGGCTGAGTTGCGCATTGGCGTGGACCATGCATTCACCCCAGCGTCTATGCCAGGCGGGGGGAAGGACACCCGCGAACTTGGGATTCGTATTTACCGGCGGTTCGTTGAGCCTTCGTAACACGAGCGCCAGAGACCACAGATGATTGAGACCCGCCGACTCTGGATCGCCGCCCTGTTGATGGCCCTGGTGCCGTCGGTGGCGGGCGCCGAGCTCGTGACGTTGCGGGGTGGCCGGGTCATGTCCGTCGAATCGGTCACCTATGACGGTGACACAGCCAGGTTGACCCTGCGAGGCGGGGGCGAGATCGGCATGCCCCGCAGCTTCGTGGAGTCCGTCGTCGCTGACGAGTTCCCCTATGAGGCGCCCACTCCGCCCGCGTCAAGAGTCACGCCGGTTGTCGCGGTGGTTCTTGAATCCGCCGTCTCCGCCACCGGGTTGGGGCAGCTGATTGACCGGCTGGCCAAGCACCACGGCGTCAATCCGAAACTCGCTCACGCCCTCATCAAGGTTGAGTCCAATTATCAGCCCCGGGCCGTGTCAGCCAAGGGGGCGATGGGGTTGATGCAGCTGATGCCCTCAACCGCCCGGCAGTATGCGGTGCAGGATCCGTTTGACCCGACCCAGAATCTGAGTGCGGGGCTGCAACATCTCCGGAGCCTGCTCGATCGATTTGGGAAGGGCCGGGAGTCACTGGCGCTGGCTGCTTATAACGCGGGAGAAGGCGCCGTCAGCCGGTACGGCGGCATTCCACCGTTCCGGGAGACGCAAAACTACGTCAGGCGGATCCTCTCATTGACGGGTCGCTGAGCAGGCGCGCATGCAGTTTCGGTGCAAGGTTGCGACACCCTCTGGACAGGTCACCCACGAGACGTATGTGGCCGAGACGGAGCAGGTGTTGCGCCATGAGCTGGAGAGCAAAGGGCTTTATCTGCTCTCACTCCAGGCCGTGGGCGGGATCGGGATCGGCCGCTTCTCGCTGCAGTTACCCGAACGCAAACGCATCTCGCGCTCAGAATTCCTGATCTTCAACCAGGAGATGGCCACGCTGCTGCGCGCCGGCCTCCCGCTGGTGCAGTCGCTGGACATCCTTCGACGCCGTGTGCCAAATCCCGCCCTCAAGGCGGTGCTCACTGACGTATATGAACGCGTGCGGTCAGGGAGCGCGCTTTCCGACGCGTTCGAAGCACAAGGCGGAATGTTCACCGGGATCTACCACGCGTCATTGATGGCCGGTGAGAAGAGCGGCAGCCTTGAGACCGTTCTGCGCCGCTACGTGGCCCACATGAAGATCATTTCTTCGGTGCGCTCGCGCCTGGTGTCCGCGCTTATCTATCCTCTGGTGCTGCTGGCAGTCTCGGCCGTGGTGGTCGGGCTGATCGTCTTCAAGGTTGTGCCCGAGTTTGCGGCGTTCTACAAGGGATTCTCAGCGTCGGCGGCTCTGCCGGCCTCCACCCAGGTCATCGTCGGATTCTCGGATCTGGTACTCAACAATCTCGTGCTGATCCTCCTGGGATCGGTGCTGCTGGTGGTGGGCGGTTCGGCCTGGATTCGCCAACCCGGTCAGCGCCGCCGCCTCGACAGCCTGATGCTGCGTGTTCCGTGGTTTGGCCCCCTGAGCCGGAAGTTCTCCACTGCGCAGGTCGCGCGAACAATCTCCACCTTGCTGGCGGGTGGTATTCCGCTGGTCAACGCGCTCGATATTGCGTCGAAGTCCGTTGGCAATCGCGCCGTGGCGCAGGATCTGGATGTGGTGGCCAAAGAGGTGCGTGAGGGCGTCAGCCTTCACGAAGCCCTGACGCGTCGCGGCACCTTCCCGAACGTCGCCATAGAAATGGTGGAGGTGGGCGAGTCCACCGGCGCTCTGGCGGAGATGCTGAACAGCATCGCCGATTTTTATGACGAAGAAAACGACACCAGCCTGACGCGTTTCTCGAACCTGGTGCAGCCGCTGCTCCTGGTCGTCATGGGGGTGATTATCGCGGCACTGCTCCTGTCCCTGTATATGCCGCTCTTTCAACTGTCGAGTCTTACGTCCTAGGCTGTTATGTCCACAGAGACGCCGCAACCGACCGCCGAAGAACTGTATCTCGAGGGAGAGCATGCGCCGGTGGATTATGCGGCCGAGACTGCGCGGTCCCGCATGGTCGCCGCTCGTTATGAACTCGAGTTCGTCGATCTCAATCAGTTCCGGGTCAATAACGATTTGTTTCGCAGCATTCCCGCGGATCTGATGCTGCGCTACAGCTTCGTGCCGTACCGCCGCGAAGGGCAGACGCTGCTCATTGTCGTGTCCGACCCCAGTGACCTGCAGGCCATCGATGAGATCGGCCTGCAGCTCGGAATGCCCGTCCGGATTACCGTCGGGACATCCTCGGCGATTCAGGGCATCCTGAAGAAGAGTGAGAGTTCGACGCGCGTGCTCGAGGAAGCCACCGAAGGCTTCCAGATGCAGATCCTGCGCGACGAAGAGGGCGGCGGCGACGAGAATCTCACCGTCGACAAGCTCACCTCGGACATCAGCCCGGTCATCCGGCTGGTGGATACGATGGTGTTCACCGCGTTGCAACGCCGGGCCTCGGACATTCACATCGAGACCCAGGACGATGCGGTGCATGTGAAGTACCGGATCGACGGTGTGCTGCAGCAGGCGATGAAGCCCATCGACAAGCGGCACCACAGCACGCTTATTTCGCGTATCAAGGTCATGTCGGAGCTCGACATCGCTGAGAAGCGCGTGCCGCAGGATGGACGCTTCAAACTGCGCGTGCGAGGCAAGACCATCGACTTCCGCGTGTCGATCATGCCCAGCGTCCATGGCGAAGACGCCGTCATCCGTATCCTGGACAAGGAATCGCTGAGCGAGCAGTTCACGGAATTGCGGCTCGATATTCTGGGCTGGCCTGAGGATGAAATGCGGCGGTTCCGCAAGTACATCCGAGAGCCGTACGGCATGGTGCTGGTCACCGGCCCCACCGGCAGCGGCAAGACGACCACGCTGTATGCCGCGCTCTCCGAGATCAAGACGAGCGAAGACAAGATCATCACCATTGAAGACCCGGTGGAATACCAACTGCGCGGCATCACCCAGATTCCGATCAACGAAAAGAAGGGGTTGACCTTCGCTCGAGGCCTGCGTTCGGTGTTGCGTCACGACCCCGACAAGATCATGGTCGGTGAAATCCGCGATCCGGAAACCGCGCAGATCGCCATTCAGTCCGCACTGACGGGCCACCTCGTTTTCACCACGGTTCACGCAAACAATGTCATCGATGTGCTCGGACGCTTCCTGAACATGGGCGTCGAGCCGTATCAGTTCGTTTCCGCGCTCAACTGTGTGCTGGCACAGCGGCTGGTGCGCCGGATATGCACGCACTGCAAGCGGCCGGCGTCGATCAGCGTGGAACTGTTGACCGAGTCGGCGCTCGACCCGGCACTGGCCACCAGCCATCAGTTCTATGAAGGCGCCGGGTGCATCGAATGTGGCGGTACCGGCTTCAAGGGCCGGACGGCGATTTGCGAGCTCATGGACCTCACCGATCGCATCCGTGACATGATTCTCGAGCGCCGGCCCACGTCGGAAATCAAACGGGCGGCTCGCGACGAAGGCATGCGATTCCTGCGCGAGTGTGCGGTCGGCCTGATCATGAAGGGTGAGACCACGTTGCGGGAAATCAACAAGGTGACCTTCGTCGAATGACATCCAGCAACCGCAATTCATCCAGACCGTCCTCCTTTTTTTCGGCCCAGCCACCAGCGGCAGCGATTGAGATTGCCGCGGGCCGCGTGAGCATCGCCGAAATCGGGACGGGCGGAGCCGGTCTGGTGGTATCCGCGTTCGCGTCGGAACCGCTGCCCGAGGGCGCCGTGACGCCGGCGCTCACGGGGGCCAATATCGCAAATCCCGAACAGGTGACGGCGGCACTGCGACGAGCGTGTGAGCGTGCAGGGATTCGGCCGCCCAAGCGGGCCGCGCTCGTCATCCCTGATTCGGCCGCCCGTGTTTCATTGCTCACGTTTGAACACCTGCCGCAGAATTCCGCCGAAGTCGATCAACTGGTTCGCTGGCAGGTTCGGAAGTCCACGCCGTTTTCCGTGGATGAAGCCCAGGTCAGTCACGTGATCACGCATCAGGAGCCTGGCGCGACCACCGTGGCTGCCGTGATCGCACAGCGCGGTGTCATCGCGCAGTATGAGGAAGTGGCACTCGCGCTGGGCACACACGCCGGCATTGTCGATCTGGCCAGCCTGAGTGTCGTCAATGCGGTCCTGGCCGGCGGCGCTGGACCAGCCGGCGACTGGCTCCTGGTGAACGTGGCGCCGGAATCGACCGTCCTTGCCATTGTCCGCGCAGGAGAGTTGATGTTC
>JBKJJZ010000556.1:0-7597 GCA_046597705.1 Vicinamibacterales bacterium
CAACTCGCGCACGCGCATGACGCCGGTGGGGAGCGTGCCGGTCTTGTCGATGCAGATCACCGTCGCGCAGCCCAGGGTTTCGACCGCCGGCAACCGTCTGACGAGCACGTGGCGCGCCGCCATGCGCTGCACACCCACGGCAAGCGCGATCGTGACCACCGCAGGCAATCCTTCGGGCACTGCAGCGACGGCGAGCGACACGGCCGCCATGAATACCTCCATGAGCGGCCAACCGCGAATCAGCCCCGACACCGCGACCGCAGCCACGATGCCGCCGCAGATGTAGAGGAGCGTCCGACTAACCTGCGCCAGGCGCCGTTGCAGCGGCGTCACGGTTTCTTCGGCTGTCGCCAGAAGGTGCGCAATCTTGCCCAATTCGGTCTGCATCCCGGTGGCGATGACCTCGGCAAGACCGGTTCCTGTGGCAACGGACGTGCCCATGAACACGAAGTCATGGCGTTCGGCCAGTGGTGTGTCTGGCGTCGTCGGTGCCGTTGCCTTCTCGACCGGTGTGCTCTCACCCGTCAACGACGCTTCATTCGTCGTCAGCGCATGCGCGGTGCGCAAACGGGCGTCGGCCGCGGCAACGTCCCCCGCCTCGAGCAGAAGCAGATCGCCGGGAACGATCGTGTCCGCAGACACCATGACGCTGTGGCCATCGCGCATGACCCGCGCACGCGGCGCCGTCATCGACCGCAGCGCCATCACCGCACGCTCCGCGCGGTGTTCCTGGATGAACCCGATCACCGCGTTTACGACGACGATGACGCCGATCGCAGTCGCATCGAGCAGCTCGCCGAGGACGCCGGACAAGACGCTTGCGCCGAGCAGGAGCCAGATGACGGGACTCGTAAACTGGCGGGCCAGCAACGTGAGACGAGAGGTCTTCTGCTCGCGACGGATTTCGTTCGGGCCGAACTCGGCCAGCCGCCGTTGCGCGTCGGTGGACGACAGGCCAGGTGCGGGCGGTGGAGAGGTCGGAGGCGGAGTGTCCGTGGCCATGTGGGCAATTCAGGCAGCAGTTGCAGATGCCACGGTGGCGATCGGTGACGGTACCATCCCAACACGCACCTGGCGCCGGCGCCACATGGCGTACGCCGCGGGGAGCACCAGCAGCGTCAGCAGCATGCAGGACCACAGGCCGCCCACCACTGGCGCAGCGGTTCTCGCCGACACGTCGGCCCCGACACCGGCTTCCCACAGCAGCGGCAGCAGACCCAGCACCGTCGTAGCCACCGTCATGACCAGGGGGCGCACGCGGGCCGCAGCACCCTCGACGACCGCGGCATCCACGTCCTCGGGTGTCCTGATGCGGCCCTCACGCATGTACCGCGTGAACGCCTCGTCGAGGTACACCACCATGACGATGCCGGTTTCAGCCGCAACCCCGGCGACCGCGATCAGCCCGACCCAGACCGCCGTGGACAGGTTGTAGTCCATGAACGCCAGCAGCCAGACACTGCCGGCCACTGCAAAGGGCAGACTCGACAACACCAGGAAGGTCTGCGGCCATCCGCGCATCGAGAGGTACAACAATCCCACCACCAAGACCAGTGTGAACGGGATGACGTATTGGAGCCGGGCCTCCATCTGCGCGAGGAACTCGTACTGACCGGTCCACTGCAGGCGGTAACCGGGAGGTAGTGTCAGTTGAGCTGCCACCATCGCCTTGGCATCGGCCACCCAACCGCCGAGATCACGTTGGGTCTGATCGATGTCGGCGAAGACATACCCGACGAGGACTCCATTCTCGTCCTTGATCATCGGCGGGCCCGTGGTGACCCGTACGTCGGCGAGGTCACCAAGTGGAACGGCGGCACCCGGTTGGCGCCACTGTTCCATCACATCCGGTGATACCGACAGACTGCCCATCGGCGCCGCGGCATCGGCGGACGTGCCGCCGGACGCGCCCATCGCGGGCTGGCGTCCGCCACGTCCGCCCATCGCGCCCATCCCGCCCGCGGCGCCGCCACCACCGCTGGACGCGGCCATGCCGCTGCCCTGAGCGCTGGCTCCAACCCCTGCATTGTCGCCGCCAGAGCCTGTCACGCTCCCTGTTGACTGCACCGACACCAGAATGCGGCGAAGGGCTTGCGGATCGGACCGCTGATCGGCCGCGTAACGCACGTTGATCGAGAACCGCGCGCGCCCGGCGATAGCGGTCGACACCGACATGCCGCCAACGGCCGCTTCCACCACGTCCTGAACATCCCGTACCGTCAGGCCATAACGCGCGATCGCCTCGCGATTGGGAACAATGTCGATGTACTCGCGGCCGGTCTGTCGCTCAGCGAACGTGCTGCGGGTGCCCGGCACCTGGCGGAGCATGCCCTCAAGGCTCACGCTGACGCGTTCGATCTCCTTCAGGTCCTCACCGAAGACTTTGATCCCGACCGGCGTCCGGACCCCGGTCGAGAGCATGTCGATCCGCGTGCGGATCGGCGGAGAGATCGCCATCTGGTAGCCGGGCATCTGCAATGCCGCATCCATATCGCGCGACAACTCGGCCAGCGTGCGCGCCTGTTGCTCGGGCCACACGCCGCGCAGCCCGCGCTTCGCCCAATCGGGTGCGCGCGCGCTGTACCACCGCGGTGTGTAGTACGTCGGCCAATGGTCGCGCGGGTGCAGCGCGATGACCGATTCGATCATGTCAAGTTGCGCTGGGTCCGTGGCCGTCTCCGCCCGGCCCGCTTTTCCGTGCACCGACGCCACCTCGGAGAATCGCATGATGATGCGATTCTGCGCCGTCAGTGCCCGGCGCGCCTCTTCGATCGCGATACCGGGAAAGGTGGTCGGCATCACCAGCAGCGAACCCTCATCGAGAGGCGGCATGAACTCCGATCCGAGTCGCTGAAACACCGGCACGGTGGCAATCATCAGGAGTACGGCGGCGACCACCACCAGAACCCGGAACCGGACGACAAACACCGCGATTGGCCGGTAGACGGCACTGAGAATCCGGCTGACGGGATTGGCCGCTTCGGTGCGGAATCGACCCTTCAGCAGCAGGACCATGAGCGGCGGCGCGAGTGTGATGGAGAGAATGGCCGCAGCGAACATCGCGAAGGTCTTCGTGTACGCCAGTGGCGTGAACAGCTTGCCCGCCTGACCGGCCAGCGTGAAGATGGGCAGGAAGCTGATGGTGATCAACATCAACGAGAAGAAGATCGGTCGCCCAACCTCCTTGCAGGCGTCGACGATGACCTGCTGGCGATCGGCGTCCGGCCGCGCCGCCGCGAGCCGCACGTGCGCGTTCTCAATCAGCACGATGACCGCATCGGCCAGCTCACCGATGGCGATGGCAATGCCGCCCAGCGACATGATGTTGGACGACAGACCCAGATACCGAATGGCGATGAACGACAGGAGCACGGAGAGCGGCAGCACGATCATCACAATCAGGGCCGATCGCGCGTGGAACAAGAACACCAGGCAGATGATGGTGACGATGACCGCCTGCTGGATGAGGGTGTTTTTCAATGTGTTGACCGAGCCGAGGATCAGTTCAGACCGGTCGTACGTCGGAATGAGCCGCACACCGTCGGGCAAGCGCAGCGTGGCGACCTCGGCCTCAAGCGCCTGGATCACCTGGAGCGCGTTGGAGCCGATGCGCATCACGACGATCCCACCCACCGCCTCGCCGGTGCCGTTCCAGTCCGCCGCTCCCCGGCGAATGTCGGGCCCATAACGGACGCTCGCGATATCCCCGAGGCGAATGGGTACGCCACCTGCGCCGACCGTCACCACACTTTGCTCGAGGTCCTTCAGTTCCTTGACGTAGCCGCGCCCGCGAAGCACGTACTCACGACCGGCCAGTTCGAGTACGCGCGCACCCACTTCGGCATTGGCATCACGCACTGAACGGGTGACATCGGTCACCGTCAGTCCGAAGGCCACCAGTCGATCGGGGTCGATCACGATCTGGTACTGGCGCTCGAAACCGCCCAGTGAGGCGACTTCCGCCACCCCGGCAACCGCCTGCAGCGCGGGGCGGACCGTGAAGTCCTGCAGCGCCCGAAGCTCGGCAAGATCCATCTGGCCGCTGCCGTCCTTCAGGACGTACTGGTACACCCAGCCCACACCACTTGCGTCAGGCCCGAGAATCGGAGACACGCCGGGAGGCAGCAGTTGTTGCACCCGCCCCAACTGCTCGAGTACTCGCGTCCGCGCCCAGTAAATGTCAGTGCCGTCGTCGAAAATTGCGTAGGTAAAACTCATGCCGAACATCGAGTAGCCGCGGACGGTGGCCACGCCTGGCGTACTCTGCAGGGCACGAACGAGCGGGTAGGTGATCTGGTCCTCGACCAGATCGGGACTGCGCCCCATCCACTCGGTGTAGATGATGACCTGCGGATCGGAGAGGTCCGGGAGGGCATCGAGGGGCGTCTTCCGGACGGAATCGATCGCCCAGATGGTGAGCACTGCGACCGCGGCCATCACGAGCCACTTGTGCTTGACTGACAGCTCGATAATGCGTTCGACCATGGCCGTTACTTCTTATGGCCGGCGTGCGGGGCTGCGGCAGGGGCCACGGGTGGCTTCTGCGGCGGCGCTGATCCGCCGTGGCCGTGCCCGCCCGCGCCGCCCGTGGCGCGTAGACGGCTTTCTGAATCGAGCAGGAACACGCCCGCGGCCACGATCTGTTCGCCCTCCTTAAGGCCGGCACGCACCTCGACGCGATCGGCCAGTTGCACGCCGATGGTGACCACCCGCGGGTCGAAGCGATCGCCAGTGGCAACGAAGACGTGCTGTTGTAACCCGGTGTCGACCACCGCGTCGCGGGGCACGGTGATGACACTTTGTCCAGCCGACTCGAACGCGGCGGTGCCGTAGAGACCCGGCCTGAGCCCTCCGCCGGGATTGGCCGCTGAGAAGCGGACGCGTAATGTGCGTGTGCGCTCGGTCAGCGTCGGATAGATGAAATCAATCCGGGCCCCAAACGGCACCCGGCCGGACGCCGGAAAATCAAGCTGCGCGGACGCGCCGGCGCGCACGGCCGGAATATCCGCTTCCGAGACCTCGGCCAGAATCCAGACACGCGACAGGTCGGCAATCGTGAGCAACGTTGTCGAGGGGTCTACCGACGTGCCGACGGTAATGCCTCGATTCACGACCACGCCACTTCTGGGGGCGACCACCGTGACCAGGCGTTTCGGCTCGCCGGACTGCTCGATCGCATTGATCTCCGCTGACGACATTCCCAGTACGGTCAGCCGCGTACGACCACTGGCCACCACGACGCTCATGATTCCCGAGGCCGAGGTCGCCTTCCGAGCGGCCAGGTACTCCGTTTGTGACGCCAGAAGTTCCTGCGAAAAAATTCGGGCCAGGGGCTGCCCGGCTTGCACCATCTCGCCGGTCGTGTTGACATCGAGTTGTTCGACCCACCCCGCCACCCGGGTGTGCACGTGAGAAATCCTTGACTCGTCCGGCACGACAGTGGCGACGGCGCGTACCAACTGCGTCAGCGATTCGCGCCGGACCGCCTCGAGGCGTATGCCCAGGTCCTCGAGTGTCGAGGCGGCGACATCAACCGGCACTCGAGCAGGCATCGCTGCCGACTCCGATGCCGTCATCGCCACCGGGGCCACCGGGGCCTCGGTAGCTGCCGGGCCAGGATCACGGGGTGCGAACGGCCACGCGTCCCGCGCGCGCTGCACCGAGAGGGCGCCGATCAATAGCGCAGCCGTCGCAACTGCCGAGAGGATGGGCGCGCCGATTCGTCGAAGCCCGGAGAAGCGTGTCATTTGATGATGGCCTCGTACGACCCGATGGCCCGGCCGAGGCGCGCCCACGCAAGACCCAGGTCAAAGTCCGCCGCAATCAGGTCCGACTGCACCAACCAGAGCACCTGCACGGCGTCAATCACACTCACAAGCGGCAGCTGCCCTGACGCGTACGCCGCCACGGCGGGTTCGATCATCATGCGCGCGCGCGGCAACACATCACCGGTGAGCGCCGCCTGCC
Source organism: Vicinamibacterales bacterium (assembly GCA_046597705.1). Lineage (GTDB taxonomy): Bacteria > Acidobacteriota > Vicinamibacteria > Vicinamibacterales > SCN-69-37 > SYFT01. Next base: position 5,968 of record JBKJJZ010000556.1, read on the forward strand.
GATCGCGGGCCGCCTGGAGTTGGTGCACGGCGACCGCGGCGTCGCCCTCGATCATCCGGGTCATGGCCTGCAGGTCCGCTTCGGACATGGCGCGCATCGCCTGCGCTTCAGCCACGCCCGCGCGCAGCTTCCCTCGCCAGATGGGCAGACTGACGCCCACCATCGCCATCCACCCTCGGCCATCGGCCATCGTGTAGGAAGGTCCCGTGCGGATAGTCGCCATCGGCCGGTACATGTCGCGCTCCACCTGTACGTCCGCCGTGGCGCGTGCAACCTCAGCACGGCCGCCGGCCAGTTCGGGCCGTGAGATCAGCGCGCTCTTGATGACGGACCACGAAGGTACCGGCTGCGCGAACGCGAGAGGCACGAGCGGCGGCACGGGCAGGTCCGCGTCCTGCGCCAGGTTTGTGTTGAGCATCGCCTCCGCGCCTCGCACCTCGCTGACGAGCGCTTTCGCGAATGCGTCCAGTCGCGCCACCTCGACCTCTGCGCGCAGCACATCGGATTGCGGAGCCGTTCCACTGGAGTACCGCGCGTTTGCCGCGGTCACGACATCGCGCGCAAAGCCGATCTGTTCAGCGACCAACGCCTGCGTACGACGTCGTTCCTGCAGCATGAGAAAGGCATTGGCGGCCTGGATGCCCACATCCAGGGTCGTCCGGCTCGCCTCCGCACGGAGCCGGTCGAGGTCCGCCAGCGCAGAGGTGCGACGGTGGCCCCGAATGCCGGACAGCGGGATTCGTTGCTCGACCGTGACGCTGACGTCCGCGCCATCCAGCATGAACGGCAGATGGTCGATCGATGGCGAGATCATCGGGTCTTCGAGCGCTGATACGATGGCAGGGCGCGCCTCTCCAGCGCGGGCGCGCGCCCGCGCGGCCTGTATCTCGTCTCTCCTTTCGCCTGCCAAGCGGATCACATCCGCCAGACTCAGCGGCGACTGGACTGCGGGCGTCGTCTGAGCCGACGCCATGGTCCCTGCGCACGCCACAAGGGCCAGCACAACCAGTGACCGTGCTCGACGAACAGTGATTCTTCTCATGTCGAACAGGCCTTTCTCGACCACAGCCAAGGCAGACCCCCGGGACCGCCGACGAGGCAAACGGTCGGGGTGGACCCGGCTGCGGCTTGGGAGACAAGGTGAGATCAGACTCCGGAGGAGGGATGTCCACCGAACTTCTCCACTCTAGGCGGCGACGGATGCAGATGTATGTTTGCTTTTGCACAAGCGCAGGCAGGCGGCGGGTTGCCTTGCCTTCACTTCAAGACTTCAAACCGGTGTCTGCCGCAGACGTAACGCATTACCGATCACCGACACCGAACTGAGGCTCATGGCCGCTGCCGCGATGATCGGGCTCAGCAGTAGACCGAATGCCGGATACAACACCCCTGCCGCCACCGGCACACCGATGGTGTTGTAGGCGAAGGCGAAGAACAGATTCTGTCGAATGTTCGCCATCGTCGCCTGCGAGAGCCGGCGCGCGCGGATGATGGCGCGCAGGTCGCCTTTGACGAGCGTCACGCCGGCGCTTTCCATCGCCACATCGGTGCCGGTGCCCATCGCGATGCCCACCTGCGCCTGCGCCAGGGCGGGCGCGTCGTTGATGCCATCGCCCGCCATCGCCACGAT
>JBKJJZ010000622.1:0-2588 GCA_046597705.1 Vicinamibacterales bacterium
CACCAACCCCGAACGCATCGCCGCGCTCACGGGCAGCTTCGCGCGCATCAGCATCACATCCAGTGCTGCGGTTGTGTCCATTGAATCCGGGATCGGCAACCACAAGGCGACTCGAAACGAGGCGGGTATTTTTTCTGCCGAGATGCCGATCGGCGCCGACGGATATCTCGCCATTACGCCCGCAGGCGACGATGGGCGCCTTGGTGCGCGGCGGTTGATCGGAGTGACGGCGCTTCCTGATCGCGCGCCAGAAGTGCGCATCACTGAACCGGGCAAGGACCTGTTCCTGCGCGCTGCCGCGACAACACCCCTCCCGGTGCGCCTGCAGGCCGAAGATGACCTGGGATTGCGTTCGGTCCGGCTGGCTTACACGAAGGTCGCCGGCGCGGGCGAGTCCTTCACGTTCACCGAAGGCGAAGCGGCGGTCACCATCACGCGCACGAGCACTCGTCAGTGGACGGCTTCCGGCCTCCTCCCGCTCGACACGATGTCGCTCGATGTCGGCGACATGATCGTCTATCGCGGCGTCGTCCTCGACGCAAGGCCCGGCACGACACCCGTGGAATCGGATGCGTTCATCGTGGAGATTGTCTCGACGAGCGACGCGATGGCAGAAGGATTTTCCATCGACGAGCGCCAGGACAAGTACGCGCTCAGCCAGCAGATGGTCATCATCAAGACCGAGCGGTTGATCGCGAATGCGCCGGCGTTGTCGAAGGAAGCGGTGCTCGACGAGGCGATGGGTATTGCCGCTGAGCAGCGATCGGTGCGCGCGGAGATCGTGTTCATGATGGGCGGAGAGTTTGAAGACGAGGAAGTTGAGGCCGAGCACGAGACTGAACTCGCCGAAGGGCGTGCAGTCAACTCCGGCCGCGCGGACCTTGGCCGGGCCACCCGCGCCATGAGCCGGGCCGCCGCGCAACTGACTGACATCGACCTGAAGACGGCGCTCGCCACCGAGCGCGCCGCTCTGGCCTCCATGCAACGCGCACTCTCCCGCCGTCGCTTCATCCTGCGAACACTCACACAGCGTGGACAAATCGATGACACCCGCCGGCTGCAGGGAAAGTTGACTGGCCTTGGCCGCGGTGATCGCCCGATGGACCCACCCACCACGAGCGGCCTGGTCACCGCCGCACGGATGGCGCTGCTCACGGTCATGGATGTTTCGAGGCAGCCGACCCTGACAGTCACGCATGCGACCCAGCTCTCGGCCGCGGCGGCGGGACTGCTCACCACGGATGGTCGTGGCGCACCGGTGGTGGATGTCGCATCCAGACTGAGTGCGGCCGCTGAGGCAATTGTCGCGGGCACACCGGATGTCGCCCGCCGGGCATTGACGGACGCCACGACTCGGCTGATGGCGATTGCTTCAACCGAGCTGACCGCCGCACCTTCGAGCGATTCGGATCGTGCCATCGCACGGCTTCGAGGTGCGCTGGCGGATGCGCTCCGTTCGGGAGGTGGCAGGTGATCGCGGAGCGGACTCTTCGCGCAGTCGCTCTGCTGATCGCCGTGCTCGCGTTCATCGACCCGGCACTCACCAGGGCCGCGCAGGACCGTCCGACGGTGGTGGTCTTGAACGGTGCGGCGTCGGATCGCGAGCTGGCGCTCGATGTCGTGACCACACTCCAGACGACGTTCGACGTGTCTCGTGTCGATGTCCCTGGTGCGGCCGCGTATGTGGTGGCCGGCGCCGACCTGCCCGAGGGCTGGAGTCCTCCGGCCGACGCGCGCGTCTTCTCCGTAACGCCTTCTGCCACGAACTCCGGACTGAAGATCCTGCAGCTGACGTCGCCGGCCACGGTCTCTGTCGATTCAATCGCGCCCATCGGCGTGGAACTGCAGGTTGATGGGACTGGGGAGCGCGAGGTGGTCGTCTCACTGATGGCCGATGGCGTGAAGTTGAGTCAGGCGTCACACCGCGTGATTGGCAGCGACACGCGGCTTCGAGCGACACTCACGTTTGTTCCATCGCAAACGGGACTGGTGCGGCTTCGAGTCGAGGCCGCGATGACGGGCCGGAGTCCGGCTGTTGCTGACAAAGCGCTCGAGGTCAGCTCACGCGTATGGCAGGTTCTGGCGTTCGACGGCCGGCCGTCCTATGCCGCCACATTCGTACGTCGCGCCCTGGAGTCCGATCCGCGGTTCAAGGTCACGACACGTGTCGTGACCTCGCGGGCGTCCGCGATGCAGACCAATGTGGCGCCGTCCACCCTGACGAACTCAACGTCCCTGGCCGCCTTCGATCTCATCATCGTTGGTGCCACCGAGGATTTTGGAGAGGCGGAAGCCGGCGCTCTTGAGCGTTACATGCGCGACCGTCAGGGTGCCGTGATTCTGCTGCCCGAGACCGCGCAGGGCGCAGTGCTGTCGCGCCTGAGCGGACAGAGCACCTGGCGCGAGGACCGGCGTAACGAACCGGTGCCTGTGACGCCCATTGCGGCTGCCAGTCCCGGAGCCAGCGAAGGGTGGACCGCCGCCGAGTTTGTCTGGCCGGCTCGATGGCCGCCGCTTGCAGAGTCGATGGCGACAGTGGCCCAGCCGGCACAAGGAGGGGCAGTGCCGCGACCGGCCGTCTGGCAAAT
>JBKJJZ010000274.1:0-9171 GCA_046597705.1 Vicinamibacterales bacterium
GCCCGCCAGGCCGCCGAGGCCGGGCTGCACGCCGCGCTGTCCTTCCCCATCCGCAGCGGCGACGCGTTCTACGGCGTGATGGAGTTCTTCAGCCGCGAGATTCTGGAACCTACCTCAAGCCAGTTGGCGATGATGAACGCGATCACCAGCCAGATCGCGCTCTACGTGCAGCGCAAGTGGGCCGGGGAGGAACTCGATCGATTCTTCCGGCTGTCGCTGGACCTGTTCTGCGTCGCGACGTTCGACGGATATTTCGTGCGGCTCAACCCGGCGTGGGAAACCGTGCTCGGCTATTCCGAAGCCGAACTCCGGACGTCACCGTTCATGAGTTTCGTCCATCCTGATGACCAGACCTCCACGGTGGAAGTGATGTCGGGGTTGGTGGGCGGCGCGCGGTTGATCGGCTTCGAGAATCGGTACCGGGCGAAGGACGGATCGTACAAGTGGCTGCAATGGACCTCAGCGCCATTTGCCGAGCAGGGCCTGATCTACGCTGTCGCGCGCGACGTGTCGGACCGGAAGGCCGCCGAGCATCGGCTGGCCCAACTGGTGGAGGAGCTGAAAGTGGCGCGCGTGCGCGCGGAGCAGGCGACCGTGGCCAAGGGCGAATTCCTGGCCAACATGAGCCACGAGATTCGCACGCCGATGAACGCCATCATCGGCATGACCGACCTGACCCTGCAGTCGAAGCTGACGCCACAACAGCGTGAGTACTTGCGCACCACCAGGGAGTCCGCCGAGTCGCTGCTGACGATCATCAACGACATCCTCGACGTCTCGAAGATCGAAGCGCGGCGGCTGACGCTGGAGCACGCGCCCTTCAACTTCCGTGACACCGTGGAGGACGGCGTCAGGTTGCTGGCGCCCCGCGCCAATGAGAAGGGCCTGGAGCTGGCGTGCCGCGTGGCACCCGACGTGCCCGGCGCGCTGCTGGGCGATGCCGGGCGCCTCCGCCAGATCATCCTCAATCTCGTGGGCAACGCCATCAAGTTCACCGACCAGGGTGAGGTGGTGGTGGAGGTGGTCGTTGAGCGTCAGACCGAAGACGAGGTGACGCTCCGATTTACCGTGCGAGACACGGGCATCGGGATCGCGCACGACAAACAGTGGGAGATCTTCGGGGCGTTCGTGCAGGCCGATGCGTCCACCACGCGCCGGTACGGGGGCACAGGGCTGGGCCTGACGATCTCTGCCCAGCTCGTTGAGTTGATGGATGGGCGGCTGTGGCTCGAGAGCGAGCCCGGCAAGGGCAGCCGGTTTCACTTCCTCGCGCAGTTCGGCGTGCACAAGGACGCAGCAGATCTTCCCTCGCCCGCGGCGACCCTGCGCGACATCCGCACGCTCATCGTGGATGACAACGCCACCAACCGATTGATCCTTTCGGAGATCCTTGCCGGCTGGCAGATGCCCGCCACCGCCGCGGAGGGGGCCGCCCCCGCGATGGAAGTGCTTCGCGCGGCCGCGGGTGACGGGCGGCCATTCAATCTGGTCATCACCGACGGGCTGATGCCCGGCATCGACGGCTTCAAGTTCGCGCAGCAGATCGCCAGAGACGACCAGCTTGGTGACATGAAAGTGATACTGCTCACTTCGGCCGGCTTGCCGGCGTCACGTGCGCTGCCCGGATCAAAGTTTGCGGCGCGTCTCTCCAAGCCCGTCAAGCAGTCCGACCTGCTCGATGCGATCGTGACGGCCTTCGCAGGCCCGGTGCCGAAAGCGCGGCCGCGGCCCGCGAAGCAAGAACGATCCGGGGCGGCGCCCACGCGCGCCCTGCGCGTGCTCGTGGCTGAAGACAATGCCACGAACCAGAGGCTCATCAAGGCGCTGCTCAAGCAGCGAGGGCATCGCGTCTCGCTCGTGGGCGATGGCCGGCACGCCGTCGAGCGCGCGTCGCGTCAGAAGTTCGACATCATCCTCATGGACGTCCAGATGCCCGAGATGAGCGGCCTCGAGGCCACGGCCGCGATCCGCGAACACGAACGCGCCCTTGGCCGGCACACGCCGATTCTTGCGCTGACGGCCAGCGCGATGGCGGGCGACCGCGAAGCGTGCCTGGCAGCCGGGATGGACGGCTACGTGTCCAAGCCTCTCCGGCCCGACGAACTGTTTGCGACGATGGACGCGATAAGCGCGCCGGCGAACCCGGAGAGTCCGGCGAGTCCAGCGAGTCTTCCCGCACCTGCGCCCATGCCTGCGGCCGTGCACACCGTGGACCTCAAGACGCTGCTCGCCGGATTTGGCGGGAACCGCCGCCTCGTCGATGAGGTGGTGAAGGTGTTTCTGGAAGATGCGCCAGCGATGCTGACGCGACTGCGCGATGCGGCCCGTTCGCATGACAGCGTGCAACTGGCCGCGGCCGCGCACGCCATCAAAGGATCGGCCGGACTCTTTTCGCAGGGCGCCGCGTATCAAAGCGCCCGCAGCCTCGAACAGCTGGCACGCGCAGGCGATCTCACGAAGGCGGACGCTGCCTGCGCCAACGTCGAAGCCGATGTGTCACAGCTGATGGCCGAACTGAAATATTTGCGGGCTCGCTAGGGCCATTTTCAGATGTGTGTTACGTGGGGAGTCCCTTCAGGGGCGCCGTGAGTGCGATACGACCGGGCACGCGCCTCGGCCCCTACGAAATCCTCGTGACGGCGGCGGTGCTGCCGCATCGACGTCCGCACCTGCGGCTGCAGCCGTTGTAATTCCAGCGTGGCGACGCGCACTCCCGTGGGCAATCGCCGCCGCGTTTGGAATTGCACTCGTCTCTGCACTCGTCGTCTGGGCTCCCTGGCGGACGGCGCCGGCGCCAACTCCACGCCGGTTCCTCACCAGCATCGGCGCTGACGCGTCACTCGTGACCGACCGCGGGGCCGGGGCGATTCTCTCGCCGGACGGAACGACGCTCGCATTTACTGCGCAGCAGCAGAACCAGACGAGACTGTTCATCCGCAAACTCGATCAGTTGCAGGCGACGCCGCTCGCAGGTACCGAAGGCGCGAGCTACGCGTTCTTCTCACCCAACGGCCAGTGGATCGCGTTCTTCGCTGGGGGCAAGTTGAAGAAGGTGTCCACGACCGGTGGCTCGCCGGTCAATCTGACCGATGCCGAATCGGGTCGCGGCGGGACGTGGTCCGACGACGACACGATCATCTTCAGTCCGATCAGCGGGCCAAACAACACGCTCCTGCGCGTTCCGGGGAACGGCGGGAAGCCGGCGGTGTTCGGCACGCTCAGCCAGGGAATGACGACGCAACGCTGGCCGCAGGCCCTTCCTGGCGGCCAGGCGGTTCTCTATACGGAGCACTCGAATACAGCGAGTTTCGATGGGGCCAACATCGTCGTCGCGCCGATCCCAGCCTTGCCCGCCGAAGCCTCGGCGAAGGCGGGTGACGCGTCTGTGAAGGCGGGCCAGTCGAAAGTCATCGTGAACGGTGCGTACTACGGCCGCTATGTGCCAAGCGGCCTTGCCTCGCCGAAGCGCGGCGAGCGCGAAGGCGGGCATCTCCTCTACATCCAGCAAGGCACGCTCTTCGCGGCGCCTTTCGACCCCGTTCGTCTAGAAGTCATCGGTACGGCGGTACCTGCGATTGAAGGGTTGATGTCGTCGACGAGTTCGGGCGGCGCGCAAGTGGCCTTCTCGCTCGATGGCACGCTCGCCTACGTGCCGGGTGCGGCGGCGTCGACCGAAATGCCCCTCGACTGGATGACTCGTGACGGAAAGTCATCCGTCCTTCGCGCGAAGAAATTCGAGTGGGCAAATCCACGGTTCTCGCCGGACGGACAGACTGACATTCGATCCCGGCCTCGACCGGTATCCCGTCTGGACCAACGACAGCAAGCGCATCGTGTTCTCGTCCGATCGGGCCAAGCCCGGTGGCCCACGTAACATCTACTGGGTGAACGCCGATGGCACGGGCGAGGTGACGCGGCTCACAAACAGGCCGGACGACGAGGTAGCGTTGTCCTGGCATCCGAGCGGTAAGTTCCTCTCCTTTATGGAGACTCACGCCGGCTCCTGGGATCTCATGATCCTGCCAATGGAAGGTGATGCCTCCAGGGGCTGGGCCGCCGGCAAGCCTACGGTGTTTCGCGGCACGCCGGCGAGTGAGGTCGGGCCAATGTTCTCGCCGGACGGCCGGTTCATCGCCTACATGTCGAACGAGGCCGGCGGCTCCGGCAACGACGTGTATGTGCGTCCGTTCCCGGGGGCCGGCGGTCCGTGGCGCGTGTCGACGGCCGGCGGCGACTGGCCTCGCTGGTCGGCCACGACGCACGAACTGCTGTGGCTAGAACCCGGCCAGGGCAAGGTCATGTTCGCGCCCTACAGCGTCGTCGGCGATGCCTTCCGTCCCGACAAGCCGCAGCAATGGTCGCCAACGAGCATTCGGCCGATAGGCGTCAACAACAACTTCGACCTTCATCCGGACGGCAAACGAGTCGCGGCAGCCGTGGACCAGAGCCAGGTCGCGGTTCAGGACCATGTCGTGATCATGTCCAACTTCTTCGACTACCTGCGGACGATTGCGCCTGGGAAGAAATGAGTCTCACGCCCGGCGCTTCGGCCACACCCGGCTCGCGCGCATCCGGCGCGACGTGGCTGCGAGCGTGGCGATAGGTCGGAGGTCCACCTTCGCCACGCAGTCGATTCGCTCCTGGCTACGGTGGACAACCTTCGCGTGTGGCACGACATTGACGCGGCTTACCAACCGAAGCCGCGAACGTAGCGAGCGTTTGGCGAAGGCTGGCGGAGAGAGAGGGATTCGAACCCTCGGTAGAGTTTCCCCTACACACGCTTTCCAAGCGTGCTCCTTCAACCACTCGGACATCTCTCCGTTCGAATGGAATAAATAGCTTAGCGGTTGGCGGCGATCCGCGCAAAGTCAAACTGTGACGTGATTGTGACGCGTGAACGCCTCGCAGGCCGGGAAGCGTCCTCGCAAGGACGGTCCATGGATCCCGTGTTTCGTGAGACTAATTGCTCACCTCGTCGTCACTTTACATGGTAAAGTGACGACGGTATGAGCAGAGTGAGGACGACAGCGAGGATCCTCAAACCTCCGCGGGGCAGCTTCTTCCTGTTTGGCGTGCGCGGCGTCGGTAAGACGACGTGGGCGAGAGAGACGTTCGGTGCTGCCCGCTGGTTCGACCTGCTGGATGAGGGCGCCTTTCTCGACCTGCACATGCAGCCAGCGCGCTTCGGGCAGGAGCTTCAGGCGCTGCCTCGTGGTTCGACCGTGGTTGTGGACGAAATTCAGCGGGCGCCCGCACTGCTCAACGAAGTTCATCGCGCGATGGAGACCCATCGTCACCGCTTCATTCTGCTGGGGTCGAGTGCCCGGAAGCTGAAGATGTCGGGCACCAATCTGTTGGCGGGTCGTGCGAGTCTGGCGACGATGTATCCATTCGTGCCCGCCGAACTTGGGCATCGGTTTTCGCTCGAACGGATCTTGCGTCACGGCAGCATTCCAGTCGTGTGGGAGGCAGCCGATTCCGCAGCCTCGCTCGAGTCGTACGTGCAGCTCTATTTGCGCGAGGAGATCCGCGGTGAAGCGATCGTGCGGAACCTTCCGGCGTTTGTTCGTTTCCTGTCGGTGGCGGCGTTGTTTCACGGACAGGTGGTGAATGTCTCCGGCCTGGCGCGCGACGCGGCTGTTTCGCGCACGACCGTGGATGGATATCTGCAGATCCTGGAGGACACGCTGGTCGCACAGCGGCTCCCCGCGTTCGAGGCCCGGTTGCGGACGCGCGAGCGCAGTCATCCAAAGTTGTACTGGGTCGATCCCGGGTTGGTGCGCGCGGCCAAGCGGCACCTGGGACCCGTGACATCGGAGGAGCGTGGCTCGCTGCTTGAGGGGTGGATCCTCTCCGTGTTGCGCGCGCACAACGAGGTGTCGCGCCTGTTCGACGAAATTGCCTATTGGGCACCGGCCCAGGCTCGCCGCCTTGAGGTGGATTTGGTACTGACGCGCGGCCGCGACCATCTGGCCATTGAGGTCAAGTCCGGCACACGCGTGACGGCGGGTGATGCCGCTGGTCTGCGCGCGATCGGAGAGCTTCCACGCGTCGTGCGTCGCATACTCGTCTACCCTGGCAACGCGCGGCTGGTGTTGGCCCCGGGCATTGAAGCCTGGCCACTCGCCGCGTTCCTGGAAGCCGTGGCGTCCGGCACGCTGTGGCCCTAACTCGTTCACTCATCGCCTTTGGCGCCCGTCCAATCCACTGCGGTCGTCACCGGCGGCAGGAACATCGCTCCAACTCCTGCGGCGCCTGCGAAAACCACAGCACCCCACAATGATGCGCTGACGCCGGCAAACTGATACAAGGCGCCGGACAAGAGCGTACCGAGCAGGCGGCCGCACGCGTTCGCCATGTAGTAGAAGCCCACACTGAGCGACACACGATCCGCCTCGGAATATGCGAGCACGAGGTACGAGTGCACCGACGAGTTCAAGGCAAATACAATTCCGAAGAGTACGAGCCCGCCAAGCATCGTCGCCTCCGGCGGTGTTCCCACGCCTAGCCCAATCGGAATCAGTGCCGTAACGGCCGCCAGACCCAGGCCGAGCGTGCTGGCAAGCACGGGCCCAGGCGCTCTTCCACGAGTCGCTTTCGCGAGCAACACCGGGGAGGCGCTTTGCACCGCGCCGTACGCAATGACCCACACCGCCATGAATCCGCCCACCTGGGTGAAAGACCAGCCGAGCACGCTTGCGAGAAAGATCGGGACGCTCACGACGAACCAGACGTCTCGCGCGGCGAAGAGGGCGAGTCGCGCCACCGACAACCGGTTGATGGCTTGCGAGTTTGAAAAGATGCCAGTGAAGGGCGCCTTCTTTTTCGCCTGTCCGATGGCCGCCGGCAGGAACGCCAGCACGAACAACAGCACGATCAACACGCCGGCCGCCATGATCGAGAGCGCACCGCGGAATCCGAACACCGACAGCAACAGGCCGCCAAGGAAGAAACCCGCGCCCTTCAGTGCGTTCTTCGAGCCGGTCAGAACAGCCACCCACTTGAACAGTCCCGAATCGTCGCCCTTCGGGACGAGCACTTTGACGGCGCTCTTCGCGCTCATTTTGGTGAGATCCTTGGCGATCCCCGAGAGCGCCTGACAGCCCATCACGTACGCCACCGACCACGCAACACTCCACTCGCGATTCAAGAGGGCGAGCAGCCCAAGCGCCACCACCTGAATCACCAGCCCAACAACGAGCGTGAACCGAACGCCGGTTCTCGACGCGACCCATCCCCCCACCAGGTTCGTGATGATGCCGAAGAATTCGTACAGGAGGAACAGGAACGCGAGCTGCACCGGCGTGTAGCCAAGTTCATTGAAATGCAGCAGGACGAGCATCCGTAGTGCCCCGTCCGTGAGCGTGAAAGCCCAATACGCCGCGGTCACGATCGCATAATTGCGGAGGCTGATGATTGGCGCGGGAACAGCGACGCTCCCTGCGGCTCGGCTCATAAGGAGGCTCCCACCTTTGCCGCCAGCTCGATCATGCGGTGCACGTAGCCGATCTCGTTGTCATACCAGGCCAGCACCTTGACACAGGTTCCATCGATGACCATCGTGGAAGGCGCGTCCACGATGGCCGATCGCGGATCGTCCTTGAAATCCACCGAGACCAGCGGGCGTTCCTCGTACCCGAGGATGCCTTCGAGCGCGCCCTCCGCCGCGCGTTTGAACGCCGCGTTCACCTCTTCCACCGTCGTTGGACGCTGCACTTCGAAGACGCAGTCGGTCAGCGAGGCGTTGAGCAACGGCACACGAACCGCCACTCCGGAGAGCTTGCCGAGCAACTCCGGATAGATCAGCCCGATGGCGGTTGCCGAACCAGTGCTTGTGGGAATCAGCGACTGACTGCTCGCACGGGCCCGGCGAAGATCCTTGTGCGGCGCGTCGACCACCACCTGCGTGTTGGTGATGTCGTGAATGGTCGTGATCACTCCATGTGTGATGCCGATCGTTTCATGGATCACCTTCACCACTGGCGCCAGGCAGTTGGTCGTGCACGAGGCGGCGGTCAACAGGTGATGCGTCGCCGGCTCGTAGAGGTGATCATTGACGCCCATGACGATGTTCAGCGCGCCTGTTTTCACGGGCGCGGCGACAATCACCTTCTTCACGCCGGCCGCGAAGTACGGGTTGAGTGTTTCCGTGGTCCGGAACTTGCCACTGCACTCGAGAACAATGTCCACGTGTTGCGCGGCCCAGGGTACGTCCCCCGGCTTCGGCAGAGCCGAGAAGGGGACTGCCGCGCCGTCGATCCGGATTTCATCGTTGCCGGATTCGACGCGCCGGTTCCACCGGCCGTGCACGGAGTCGAAGGTCAGAAGATGGGCCGCGGTGTCAGGTCCTCCCGCCACTTCGTTGACGTGCACAAACTGCAGTTCGGGACGACCCCAGCCGGCGCGAAGCGCCAGCCGTCCCATCCTGCCGAACCCATTGATCCCAATTCGGATTGCCATTTCCGTCTCCCGTCTCTCGCACTCGAATCCACTCTCACCTCGGGCAGCATCCGCCGCCGCGCCGCACGGCGGCCCGCCGCTTCGCGTCCCGCGCCCGACCCACCGTATCCGCGTCGAGGCATTCGAACAGCTTTCGACGCAGCGGCGAGCGCGCGGGGGCGAGCGCGTAGAACGTCCAATAGCTGTGTTTTCTCGCGGCAATCAGCCCGGCGCGCTTCAGGTACGCCAGGTGCCGCGATGCGGTCGGCTGTGGAACGTCCAGGACCGTGACGAGATCCCCGACGCAGAGCTCGCCCCGGCGCAACAGGTGAAGGATTCGTAGCCGTAAAGGATCGGCCATGACCCGGAAGAGCGGCTGGGCGTCGTCAACCATATTCGTCAAGTCGGATATGATTCTAACCCATGGAACGAATAGAGCCATGCATCGCCGCGAACTCCTTCGACTCTTGAGCGTGTCCCTGCTCGCCGGAGCCACGGGATGCGATCGGCAGGAAACACCCGGTACCGGGTTCGTGCCCGACGTCGAGTTGCTGTTGACTGCGGCCCCAGACGAAGTGGCTGCGCTTCCAGGGGCGCCGACGATGGTGTGGCGCTTCTCGGGCCGCTTGCTCAAGGGACCAGCCGACACGCTCCAGACACTTCCCGGTTCCTATCTTGGCCCCGTGATCCGCCTTCGCCGTGGCCAGAAGGTGCGTGTGCGTTTCGCAAACC
>JBKJJZ010000600.1:0-9683 GCA_046597705.1 Vicinamibacterales bacterium
GGCTGAATCACTACCCGCGTGTCGGCCACACGATCTACAAGGAAGACTTCGAGGCCACGATTCCGATAGCCGCTGGCGCCACCGTGACAATCCGCGTAGTGGACGGCAACGATCGCCAGATGGACAATGCCGAGCCCGACCGGGCCGATCGGATGCAGATCATCGAAGGCGTCACGGACAAGCCGCTGGATGGCCAGATGTTGCGGCTCGACGTGCTGCGGGTGGCTCCGCGGCGCGGGCCTATTTGAACGACACGTGCAGGTAGACCGAGTGTCGTCCGTACGTTTCGTAAAACGGCTTGAACGGCACACCCGCGATTGAGAACCGCAGCGTCGCCGGATCGCCCGCAATCGATCGCCCGATGTCGTTCACATCGAATACGACTTCGCGCCAGTCGGTGCGCGCCGCGGCCTCTTCGGCGGCCAGGAGTACGGGCCCGTAGAGGAGGCTGGCCACGTTCGGCTGATCCATCACGTGATCGAGCTGGAACTTGAACGGCATCCGCAGCTCGATGGTGTCGCCGTCGCGCCAGGTGCGCGACAACGTCAGATAGCTGCCCGGTGCCGCTTTCACTGCCTCATCACGCCCGTTGATCTTCACGAAGAAGCCCTTGGTGGCCCATCCCGGCACGCGCACCTTCACGTCGAAACGCCCGGCCCCCTTGATGAGCAGCTTCGTCGTATCGGCGTAGGGATAGTCGGTAATCTGCTGGACGGTCACTTTGCGCTCGGTCCACGTGAGTGTCGAGGGGATGAACAGGTTGACGTAGAGCGCCTGCTGGTCCGCGCTCCTGAAGTAGATCGAATCCTGAAGCTTGGTCTGGCTTTCGAGCGCCGTCCCGTTGCAGCAGGTGAAGCCGTTCATGTTCGCGTTGCCGAACTGTTTGCGGGCGCCCGGGTTGAGCGGCACATGATACGTGTTGCCGGCGTCCTGTTCGGCTACCGACGCGAGGATGTGGTTATAAAGCGCGCGCTCGTAGTGATCCATGTACTTCGCCGTCTGGTCGTACATGAAGAGCTGCCGGTCGAGCTTCAGCAGGTTGTAGCTGGCGCACGTCTCGTTCTGGCCGCCCGACGCAAAGCCGTTCGACCACAACGTATTCGGCTGGGCGGGGAAGCATTCGGCGTTGTTCGGCGTGCGGGCTCCAGCCACGCCGCCGATGCTGTACATGTAGCCGCTGTTGACGATGTCCCAGAAGTTGGAGGCAATCTGGTAGTACGGCATTTCTTTTGTGGCGCGGAACGTTTCGAGGGCGCCGGTGATTTGCGGGATGTGCTGGTTGGCGTGTTTGCCGCGGATGGTGTCCACGCGTTTGGCCAGGCCGCCTTCGTGCGCCGCGTTGCCGAAGAAGAAGTTGGTGTTGTCGAAGAGCTTGGCGGTTTCAAGGAACCGGCGTTCGCCCGTGAGACGGAACAGGCGCGCCATGGCTTCGTTCATCCCGCCGTACTCGCCGGCGATGTAGCGGCCCCACATCGCGGTGCGCGTCTCCGGTGGCAGCGCGCTGAGTCGCGTGTTGACCCAGGCGCCCATGCCGCGCGCGATCTCGAGCGCCTTTTTGTTGCCGGCAACTTCATACGAATCCAGCAGACCGGAAAGAATCTTATGGAGCGTGTAATAGGGCGCCCAGATCTGACTGTCCTGCGTGCCATAGGTGGCGCCGCGTTCCAGCATGATGAACTGGTCCGGCGGATACGCGCTGATGAAGCCCGTGCCCCAGTTCCAATAGTCGGTGCGAATCGCGTTGGCCCTGAGGTTGGAGTCGTAACTCTGGCGGCCAGGGCCCATGGGCACGGCTATGGGGTCGGTTACCGAGGGCCCGCCTGCCTGCGCCGGTTGGCCGGACTTCTTCGACATGTCGTACAGCGCGTCGATCACGTAGTTCATCTTCTTGAGAAACGTGGCCTGCAATGCCGCGTCGTATCCGGTGCTGGCATACGCCTGCGCGATGGCCGACATGTAGTGGCCACTCGCATGTCCGCGCAGCCTCGTCGTCTGGTTGTCCCAGCCCTCGAGCGGCTTGGCGCCTTCCGGCTGAGGCTGACCAAAGGCCTCGCGGAAGTTGTAGAGGAAGCTATCGGGATTGGTGGCCACCAGGCCGCGGATGAATTTGTCGCGGTTCTTGATGAACGGCGTGTCGCGGCCGGCCGCATCCTTGTCGAGCACGACCTGATTGAGGGGGAACGGCTCCACCAGGCGGTCTGGAGGAGTGGTGATGCCCACCGGTACCTTGATGATGACCGTGGCTTTCGGTTCGAATCGCGTGCCTGGGACGAGGCCCGACACGATGTACGTGCCGGGCTTTTGCACCGCAGATGCGTCTGTCGGCGAAGGCCAGATCACTCGCACGTTGCCCGCAACACCGCCCGCATAAGTGGCGGACACGGATGGGGGAAGCCGCGGCAGCATGCCGACGGCCGTCTCGACAGTGACGTCGGGGACGCTGGTCAACCGATCGGCGAACGGGGATTCGCTCGGGATGTTCGCGGTCGAGATTTCCGGGGCTGCGCCTCGCCCGCGAGCGGGCTGAGATGCGGCCAGAGCGTTGCGGCGAATGGTGGCGATGGGCT
Organism: Vicinamibacterales bacterium; assembly: GCA_046597705.1. Lineage (GTDB taxonomy): Bacteria > Acidobacteriota > Vicinamibacteria > Vicinamibacterales > SCN-69-37 > SYFT01. The sequence goes on from JBKJJZ010000600.1 coordinate 2,568, forward strand.
CGTCGCCCAGCGCGATGCGATACAGGCGGATGTCGCGCAGCCGGCCATGCAGCGTCGGCGTGCCTTCGGCCTGCGCGCGTCCGAGGAACAGCCTGTTCGTGGTCGACGCCTGGGGCACGAGCTGCGCAGGCGTCACAGTGACATTGGTCGCCTGACCCGCACGCATGCCATCGATGTAGGTTGTCAGCATCCGGCTTGCGGGGTCGAGCACCACGGCAAAGTGCATCCACTGATTCTCGACCAGCGCTTTAGCCGGCGTTTCGCCGCGGACCTGGCCGTCGACAACGGCCGATGCGCGGAAGCCTTGCGCATCAACAACGCCGAACAACCGGGTGGCCGGACTCTGGCCGAAGTCAAAAACCGGCCCAGTGGCGCGAGTGGGGAGGTAGAGCCACCCGACCACCGCGATGGCGTCTTCGCCGGCCAGCGCGCCTGCGGGCAACTGCACGTAGCTGCCATCACCGGTCAGAAGCAGCACCTGGCCCGGCCCGTCCGCAACAAAGGCTCCGGTGCCGCGGACGGTTGCGTGCAGCTGATTTCTGGATGAGTCTTCGGCGTTGCCGTTGAAGACGTAGCGGGCGATTAGCCCCGTTTCGCCTATGCCGTCAAGGAACTGGTCTCCGCCCTGGGTGTTCTGCTGGGTCAGCGCCCCTTGCTGGGCAACGACGGCCGCGATGGTTGATACGGCCAGGAATATCGGAAGGAGTACGCGCGTCATGCTGCCGATTATCGGCGATCTGACACAATCGTGTCCCCTATGGCACACCAGGGGCCGCGTGGCCGGATTACAGTGCCACTCAAGAAAGGCGGGTTGAGATGGCGAAGGCACAGAAGAAGGACACGAGCCGTGAAGAACTGATCGCAGGGCTGAACGAGGATCTGGCTCGGGAATACCAGGCCATCATCGCGTACGTGGTGTATTCGCAGGCGATGAAGGGCGCCGAGTACATGGCAATTGCCAAGGAACTCGAGGTTCACGCGGTGGAGGAATTGCAGCACGCGCTGACGATTGCGAAACATATCGACTACCTGGGCGGCACACCCACGGTCACGGCGAAGCCCGTTGCGCCTCCGAAGGACGAGAAGCAGATGTTGCGCGCCGACCTGGACAACGAGACCGACACGATCAGGCAGTACCGCATCCGGCTGCGCCAGGCCGAAGCCTGCGACGAGTTCGCCATTGCCGAAGACATCCGGGAAATTCTGCGGCAGGAGCAGGAACACCAAATCGATCTGGCCACCGCGCTCGGCATCGAAGTGCCGCGCCCCTGAAGCAGTACTCGGAAGCAGGAGTCCGTCAGCGATGCAACTGGGAATGATTGGTCTTGGACGTATGGGCGGCAACATGGTGCGTCGCCTTCTCAAAGGCGGCCACGCCTGTGTGGTGTTTGACTCACAGGCCGCGAGCATCGAGAAGTCGAGGCAGGACGGGGCGACTGGTTCAGACTCACTCGAAGGGTTCGTCAACGCGCTGGCACTCCCGCGCGTGGTCTGGCTCATGTTGCCCGCCGCGGTGGTTGAGGCCACGCTCGACAAACTGACTCCGCTCCTGCAATCGGGCGACATCGTCATCGACGGCGGCAATTCGCATTACATCGAAGATATTCGCCGTGCGAAGGCGCTCGAAGCCGGAGGCATTCGCTACCTGGACGTGGGTGTGAGCGGAGGGATCTGGGGAGCCGAGCGAGGCTACTGCCTGATGATCGGTGGAGATGCCGGATCGGTCGCCCACCTGGATCCGGTGTTCAAATCACTGGCGCCTGGCATCGACGCGGCGTCGCGTACCGAGGGCGCCGGCGCCAGAAACAGCACGGCCGAACACGGGTATCTGCACTGTGGACCGGCCGGCGCGGGACACTTCGTGAAGATGGTCCACAACGGCATCGAGTACGCGCTTATGGAAGCGTATGCGGAAGGCTTTAATATCCTCGCGCATGCGAATGTGGGTGCGCAGACGCGTGCGGCCGATGCCGAAACGGCTCCGCTTCCCCATCCGGAACACTTTCAATACGACATCCCGTTGCCCGATGTCGCCGAGTTGTGGCGGCGGGGCAGTGTGATCGGTTCGTGGATTCTCGACCTGACGGCACGCGCGCTTGCCGAGCAGCCCGACCTCAAGCAGTTTTCCGGGCGCGTCTCGGATTCCGGAGAGGGTCGGTGGACGGCCGCTGCCGCCATCGAGAGCAATACGCCAGCGCCGCTCCTGACCGCCGCGTTGTTCCAGCGATTCAGCTCGCGTGGCGAAGATGACTTTCCCAACAGGTTGCTCTCCGCGATGCGCTACCAGTTTGGCGGGCATCACGAACGCCCGGTGGACAAATAGCCGATGGCGGATTCGGATGCGTTGGTCTTGTTCGGCGCCACGGGCGATCTGGCGTTTCAGCAGATCTTTCCCGCGCTGCAGGCGATGGAGCGCCGCGGCAATCTGAATGTGCCGGTCATCGCGGTCGCACGACAGTCATGGACGCTCGACGAGCTGCGCGCGAGGATGCGCGACAGCCTGACTGCGCACGGTGGCATTGACGCCGAGGCCTACGGCCGATTGGCGTCGCGACTGTCATATGTCGCCGGCGACTATCAGGACGAAAGCACGTTCGCGAGATTGCGCGAAGTGTTGGGAGGCGCAGAGCACCCCCTGTTCTACCTGGCCATCCCCCCAAGTCTGTTTGGAACCGTGGCCTCCAGCCTGCACCGATCGGGATCGGCCGCGCAGGCCCGAGTGGTGGTGGAAAAGCCCTTCGGCCGTGACCTTGCCTCCGCGGACACCCTGAATGCGACGCTGCACGATGCATTTCCCGAGGACGCGATCTACCGCATCGATCACTTCCTCGGCAAAGAGCCCGTGCAGAACCTGCTCTATTTCAGGTTCGCCAACGCGTTCCTGGAACCGATCTGGAACGCCTCGCACATCGATGGTGTGCAGATCACGATGGCGGAGGATTTCGGGGTGCGCGATCGGGGGAAGTTCTACGAAGAGGTGGGCGCGGTCCGGGACGTTTTCCAGAACCACCTCTTGCAGATCCTCGCGCTGTTGACCATGGATGCTCCGGCCGCGAACGATGCGGCGGCCATCGACGCGGCCAGGGTTGCCGTCCTGAGCCGCATTCGGCCTCTCAGGTCATCAGACCTGGTGCTGGGCCAGTATCGCGGCTATCGCGCCGAAGCGGGAGTGGCCCCGGATTCGCGCGTGGAAACCTACGTCGCGGCTCGCCTGGCGATCGACAACGAACGCTGGGCCGGCGTACCCTTCTTCATTCGCGCAGGCAAGAACATGGCGGCTACCGTGCAGGAAGTGCAAATCACCTTCAAAACCCCGCCTGAAGTCATCTTTGACGTGGCGTCAGATGGCCATCCCAATGAGCTGTGTTTCCGCCTGAGCCCAGAGGTTGCTATCTCGCTGACGACGCGGGTAAAAACGCCCGGCGAGGCGATGGTGGGCCAGGACGCCCATCTGGCCCTGCAGCGGAGTCGCAGCGACGAGATGGCGCCGTACGAACGCCTCCTGGGCGACGCCCTGCGCGGGGAGCGCTCGCTGTTTGGCAGCGAGGCGGGCGTCGAGGCCGCGTGGCAAATCGTTGAGCCGATCCTGAGTCGTGACGTCACACCCTGCGAATACGAACCCGGGAGTTGGGGACCCGCTGAAGCCGACCGGATCGCCCCGGCGGGCGGCTGGATTCAGCTAACGGTCAAATAAAGGAAAAGGGCCCGGCCCGCCTCCGCGTGGCGCGCTCGAGGGCGGCACCATGTTGTTGAGGCGCAGGTAGGTGACAAGGTTGCCGTAGTGCTCGTTGATGTGGCGCGCCGATTTTTGTCCGGCGGCCCTGCATCTCCATCATGTTCGCCTGATCAACCGCGGCGAACGCCTTGTTACAAAAGGCGACTGAGTCGGCCAGGCCCTTCTCGAGGTCGGCCTTGGTCATCTTGTTGGCGGCCCATCCGTCTTTGTCGTTGCCAACATCGACGCGCGCCGGCGCGGGCGTCACACCAGCAAGAGCCGAGCAGGCGCCGTTGTTGTCGTCGGTGATGTGCGCGAACAGCCGGGCGAAGGTCCGGACTTCAGGCGTGGGCTGCCAGGTGTATTTTTCGGCCGGCACCATGGTGGATGTGCGAACGATGAAGTTCGCGATGTTGGTATAGATCCCGAGCACCTCGGCGGACGTGGATGCGGGCGGTGCCGGCGGGGCAGCGGGCGCCCCCTGGCCGCGCTGGCCTCCAGCCGTCTGAGCAGAAACACCAACCGAGAGAGACACACAGAAGACAGCAGGGACAACGTATTTCTTCAGCACGCAGAAACCTCCGGCGCCTACGGTAGCACAGGGCCGGTGCGCTGCCAGGCCGTGCCGTTCCACTCCCAGGTGTCGTGAAGAAGACCATTGTCATCCTCACCGCCGAACAGCACGACGCGCTGACGTCCCGAGTCGTAGGCCACGGCGGTTCCGCGACGGCGCGCAGGCGCGCTGGTGGCACGTTGCCACTGGCCGGCCGTCCATGTCCACGTCTCAGGCGGCGTCGTGGGGCCATTCCATCCGGCGTACAGCAACAGTCCGTTCGCCGTGGCCGCCGCAGGCGCCTGCGGACTGAAACAGGGACCCGGAGAAGCCAGGTCCACGGCCGAGTCGCCGCGAAGGGCGAACAGGACCGCACGGCGTTCGTCCACGCATCCAGGTGTGGCATCGTGCGCGGCAACCATCAGGACGGTGTCCTGTGTGGTCCGGATCAGGGCATTGCCGATGGATCCGGAGGGCAAGTGCGCCGGAATCTCGCGCCATCGCGTGCCGTTCCATTCCCAGCTATCGGCCATCCCGCGCGCATCGTCACCTCCGCCGTTGATCACGATTGTCCGGCGGTCGGGATCGAAGGCGATGGCCCCATGAGTCCGGTGGCCGGGGCCCGCCGCGTCATATTTCGTCCACGCGCGACCGTCCCATTCCCACGTCTCCACGAAGTGTTGCTGAGTGCGGTTCGGCCCGATCCGGCGTCCCCCGAAGAGGACCAGCCGCTTGCGTATCGAGTCGAAGGCCAGGTGCGCATCGATTCGACCAGGCGGTCCCTCGGCAGTCAGGCACGTCCACTTTCCGCCATCCCACTCCCAGAGCGACGAAGGATATTCGTCCTGCCGGTCATCGGATATCCCTCCGAACATGAGGACCTTTCGCCGCTCTGTGTCGTAGGCCAGCGAGTGCGACGTTCGGCCCCCTACCGATGCGCGGGTGCCCCCGCATCCCCCGATCACGGGTTGTTCGCGTGCCGTCACGTTTGTAAAAAGTATCGATGCGAACAGAACGACGGTCAGGTCACGCAGTCTCATGGGAGTGCACTGTAGCAGTCATGCGCGCACGGAGGCGGACAGTGCCCTGCCGGAAAGCTTTCCCGGCTGTGGCATGCCCGACTATCATCAGTCGTCATGACTTTGATTGAAGAGAAGTTCGCGAAATTAGGCACCGACCATGCCCCCGGACAGGAGGTGCGCCAGGGCGGCGGCACCGCAGACGCAGACCTGCGCGGGGACGTGGTTCCGGGAACCCCGGTGGATTTTTCGCACGGCGATGTGAATGACGAAGCGTTTGCGCCAACACCGGGCGCGCTCGAGGAGTTTGTTGAAGGCGTGCGTCGCGGCGGGCCACAGGCCTACACGGAATATCGCGGCGGCGCCGAGTTGCGCGACCGCGTGGCCGACAAGCTGGCCACGTTCACCGGTCGTCCGGTATCCGGCGCGCAGGAGCTGATCATCACCCCCGGTACACAAGGAGCTTTGTTTCTTGCGCTCGGCGCCACGGTGACCACCGGCGACAAGGTCGCGATCGTGCGGCCCGACTACTTCGCGAACCGGAAGCTCGTCGAGTTTCTGGGCGGCGAGGTCCTTCCGGTCCGGATGGACTACCTGGCTCACACGGAAGGAGCGGGGCTGGACCTCGAAGAGCTGGAGCGCGCGTTCCGGACCGGCGCCCGCACGTTCCTCTTCTCCAATCCGAACAACCCCACTGGCGTCATCTATTCGCCCGTGGAGATTGCCCGTATCGCGGACCTGGCAAACCAATACGGCGTCACCGTGATCGCGGACCAGCTCTACTCGCGCATGCTCTTCACCGGTCAGGTCTACACGCACCTGCGAGCGTCCTCCATCAACGCAGACCAGGTCGTGACGATCATGGGGCCATCAAAAACCGAGTCCCTGAGCGGGTATCGGCTTGGCGTGGCGTTTGGTGCCGCACACCTGATCGACCGCATGGAGAAACTGCAGGCGATTGTGTCGCTGCGTGCGCCTGGTTATTCCCAGGCCGTTTTGCGGACATGGTTCGCGGAAGCTCCAGGATGGTTGCAGGACCGCATCGCGAGGCACGAAGCCATTCGCAACGATCTGTTGAAGGCGCTGGGCGCCGTATCTGGAGTGGCGGCACGCGCCCCACAGGCGGGCAGTTACCTGTTTCCACGCCTTCCGGCACTGGGGATTTCGCTGCACAGCTTCGTGCGCGCCCTGCGGGTCCAGGCCGGTGTCACGGTCACGCCGGGCACCGAGTTCAGCCCGGACACGACCGACAGCATTCGCCTGAACTTTTCACAGAACCACGCCGCGGCCGTGCAAGCGGTCCAACGGGCGGCACAGCTCATCGAACGCTACCGCGCCTGAGCAGAGGAAGACACCATGACACGCAAAGCGTTCACCAGCGATCGCGGCGCACTGCCGGCTGGTTCCTACAACATCGCCGTCGAGGCAGGCGGCCTGGTCTTTCTGGCAGGGCAGACGCCGCGCGACCGCGACAATGTCAGGCATGGCGACAAGCCATTCGCGTTTCAGGCGCGTATGACGCTCGACAACCTCGAGGCTGCCGCGAATGCGGCGGGTCTGTCGCTGAAGGATGCGGTACGCGTCGGCGTCTTCCTCCGGAACCCGGCCGACGCCAAGGAGTTTGATGCCATCTACGCGGAGTATGTCGGCGATCCGCTGCCCGCTCGCACCTTGACGCAGTCGAACTTCGCGGGCTTCGATATTGAAGTGGACGCCGTGCTGGTCCGACCTGCGCGGTCTTGACCGCGCCCTGGCCGCGCTCGCTACACTTTTGACCGTTGCCGGCGCCGCAACGCGGTCATGCGCGTCGATGATGGACGGCCACGGCG
>JBKJJZ010000582.1:0-14503 GCA_046597705.1 Vicinamibacterales bacterium
GGCATTGCTCGTCTGGAGACTCCGGGCGCGCCCCCAACCTCGCTGGGGCATCGGCGTCTGGCGATTATCGATCTCTCTGACGGCCCGCGTCAGAGAGATCGATAATCGCCAGACGCCGATGCCCCAGCGAGGTTGGGGGCGCGCCCGGAGTCTCCAGACGAGCAATGCCTTCGCCATCCGGCCCGCGATGGGCGACGGCCGCCGTCATCTGATCGATCAGCGCAGCCGGGAAGGTGCCCTGGTGTCCGACGATGCCACACATGGGTCAGGCAAGCGGCTTGAAGAACAGCGCCGTGTCCGTCACGCCGTCCGTCGTCCAGATGCGCCGCCAGCTCGTCAGGGCCCGATGCAACGTCTTCCAGTTGTCATCCGGGATTTCCGACTCGCTCCTGATGCTGGCAGGGGCTCGCGACGTGGTTGGCAGGAACCAATTGACGTTATCGATAATCAGCAATCCGCCGGGACGAATCTTGTCGAGCGAAAGCAGCGCACAGGCATCCCGATAGAGCCCGTCCACCAGGACAAAGTCCAATGAGTTGGGCGCAAACTTCCGCGCGACGTTGGCATACTCGGACTCCTGCCCCTTGCCCGCCACCTCTGGTCCAGGGAACAAGTGGCTCTCGACATTCGAAAAACCCTCAGATGCCAGTCGCGATGTCACACGCTCGTGCCATCCCGGATCACTTTCCACACTGGTGAGTTGTGCCACCCGCCTGGCAAACCACACCGTCGAGCGGCCGCTTCCGAACTCGAGCCCGACATCCGTGTTGCGCAACAGCGAACTGAGCACATCGTAGGCGGTGCTGGTAATCCAGGGCCGGTCCGGATACTTCCGGATGTACCACATGTTCTTCAGGCGAGCGCTCACGTAGTGTGGCGTCCAGTGCTTGAACGTTCGCATCGCTTATTCTTCCGCCTTCTCTTGTCCGACAATCCGCCACGCGGCCAGGACCAGGCCGCACGACAGCCACTGGAACACTCCGACCTTGGTTCCCAACGATACGGCATCCAACAGGCCGTACGCATGCACCGCCACCACAGACAGGGCCGCGCCGATGCCGATGCTTCGCACCCATTTGTCGCCGTGGTGGGCGCGCGCGACATCAAGCCCGCGCCGCAGCACGAACATCAGCAGCGCAATATAGGCCCCCAGCCCGACCAGCCCAAGATCCAGAGCCGTCTGCAGAAAAATGTTGTGCGCGTGTGGCGTGCCCACCATCTGATTGGGGGGCCAGAGCACCATCGAGTAGCCGCTGAGCCTGAAATAATCCAGCCCGATGCCAAGCCAGGGCGACGTCCGAAAGGCCTCGAGGGCATCGGCCCAGATGTTCATGCGCCCCACAATCGCGCCCACCACCTCCGCGCCCCGAGGGTGATCTCTCCACAGGTAGAACAGAATCCCCGGCACCACGAGGAACATCACGATGGAGGCCGCTCGCCACACGCGGGGACCAGTCCACGTTCGCATCCAGAGCCAGAAGACGATCACCGCTGCCAGCCAGGCTGAGCGCGACTGCATGATCGCGACAATCGCGAGCGCCCAGAGCGCGGACGCGGCGCCGAACAGCCGCAGGAGACTCGCCAGGCTGGCCCACCCGGCGGGCGCCCACGCCACTGCCGCCGCCACGGGCAGAATCATCATCGCGGTCGCCGCCAGAGCATTGGGGTTGACGGTCTCCCGCGCATGCAGTCCGCTGAGTGGTAACGGGACCACAGGCGGCGGCACGGCGGTGGTGTCGCTGAGGAGCACCTTCCGCTTGTGGATGGCTGGCGTGCTCCTGAAGCCAACACTCAGCGCCAGCACGCCGAGCACGAGAAACGCGATGGTCGCCTGTGTGAGCCTCTGCCGATTCTGGCCCCACGCCCAAACCGTGGCCATGGCGAACAGCCCCAGCGCAATCCCCGCGAAATGATCGATGGCGCTGAGTTGACCTGGGGTGCGAAGCCACCCTGCCCCCACGGCCACCGCAAATGCACCGGCGAGCCACGGCAACAACCCGAGCCGGCGCACCAGCACTACTGCGACGGCCAGCGCCGTGATTGCCACCGCTGCGGCAACCCAGACGTTGCCGTTCCCGAGAGCCCTTGGGAACGCCAGGACCGGCGCCATGAGCCCCAGCAACGCCACCGCCACGCCGGCTTCCTTAGTCTTCACCGGCAATCACGCCTCGAAGGAGTTCGCGCGTCCGCCTGATCGACGCGGGCCTGTCGGCCCGTTCGCGAGCATAGGTGATCGCGCGGCGAGCATACGACTCTCGTTCGCGCGGCAGCACACGACTGGCCGTTTCGATGACGCGTGCAAAATCCGTCACGGAGTCGAGCGACACATTCCAGCCGACGCCCCGCGTCTCCAGATCATTCCAGGGCGTCTGGTCGCTGATGAGCACGGGCACACCGCTCGAGAGCGCCTCGTAAATCACGTGCCCGAAATTCTCGCCACGCGTCGGAAGAAAGAACAGATCGTGCGCGGCCAGCGTGCGCCTCACATCGGCCGGATGCACTTCCCCGCCGTACGAAGTGCGGATGTTCGCGGGCAACTGCGCGATTAGCGGCTGGCACGAAGCCCAGAAAGCGTGGTCATCGATCGGACCGAAAACCGTGAACTCCGCGGGCACAGTCACAGCCGCCAGCACACGGAGCGCAAAATCGAGATTCTTCTTGGGCGAGATACGCGACAGGAAACACAAGCGCAGCGCTGCGCCAGCCGGCCGCGCGTCCAATGCCGGACGACCGCCTTCTACGTCATCAGTCAGGTCAGCCGCCACCCGCACGTCGTCAGCGCGAACATGCGGCAGCGTCCTGAGGATGTCATCACGCTCCATCATGGTCGATGCCTGCCAGATCAGGTTGCTGTAGACGCCGCCCAGGCGCGCAAAGCGAACATACAGCGCCTTCTTGAAGGCCTTGATTTCCAGTGCACCGGCGGACAGGTCCCCGAGCGGCGCGAGCAGGATCGGCACGGCCGGAATGCGCCGAAGGCGGCGCGCGAGCACCACGCGCAGCGTGAACGTCGGGTCGAAGAACCCATTGAGATACACGAGCTGCGGCGACACAGCGCGGATTTCGCCTGCCAGCCGGGACAGCGTGATGTCTGCACGGGCCAGATACAGCACCTGCGCCGCACCCACGGCCTGCCACGCGCCAATCTGCACGCCGGCATATGGCGCCTCGCCGGCCTGATCACGATCGAGCGTGATGATCCGGAAATCGAATTCGTCGGACAGAGCCGCCACAAGATTGACGAGGGAGCGCATGGGACCGCCGCCGCGGAAACCCGGGAGATAACATCCGCTCAGGACGAGGACTCGCGGTCTTGTCGTCATCTCCGAACCAACCGCTCCCACACGTCAACGAAGGACTGGCCCACGACGCGCTCGTCGTAACGCTGTTCGATTGTCTGCCTGGCCTTGCGCCCCATCGAGGCCGCAAGCGTCGTGTTCTCCAGCAGTTGCGCCAACCGTGCGCTCAATGCTGACGCATCATCCCGAGGCACCAGGTATCCGTCTTCGCCGTCCGTGATGATTGCGTCCGGCCCACCGCTTCGAGTGGACACCACAGGCACGGCGCAGGCCATCGCCTCGAGCAGCACCATGCCGAAGCCTTCCTCATCCGAGGACAGCGCAAACACCGCGGCATGCTGATACAGGTGAAGAAGGGCCGGGCCGTCGGGCTGCGCGACGAAATCGATGCGATTGCGCACGCCAAGTTGTCCGGCGTGCTGCCAGAACGTCTCAGGCGGCGAGGGCGAGCCCGCGAGCACAAGCCGTGCCTGACTGCGGATGTGCCCCGGAAGCCGCGCATAGGCATCGAGCAACAGGCCGAGATGCTTGCGCGGGTCATTCAATCTCCCCACGCACAGTACGTAGCGGTCAGTCCCGGGCGGACGCGACACTGGGAGAAATTTCTGCGCATCGACGCCCGGGGGCAAATAGCGAAGGTCAACGTTCCGGCCGGCGTTGAGCGACCTGGCGTACTCCAGCATCCACGGGTTCATGACCTGGATCGCATCAACGCCACGCAAGGCACGGTCATCCATGCGATCCGTCACAACGGTCATCGCCTTGCGCCACAGGGCCGCGGGAGTGCTGGCCCGCGCATCGCGCTGCCGCCGTTCGATCTTCGCGCGTGTAGCCACGTGCATCGCGACGGGTGTGCCCAGTCCGATCACCGCGTTGGCCCAGGCCGGCGAACCGCACACCACCTGGATGACATCGCAGTCAGCCAGTGTCCGCGCCAGGATTTTCCTTGCCCGATAGCGTTGAAACTCCAGCTCACCTGCCACGGCGCCCACATGGTCGCAGGGTAATCCCTCCACGTCACCACGCGAGACCATGGGGCCGGTCACCCAGGTGCGCGGCGACGCCAGCCGGAGACTCACCGGATCGCGCGAGGACTCGGACAAGGACACCAGCTGCAGGTCGAAGGCGCCCGAACGCAATGCTACGCTCCTGATGAAGCGGCCAACCGCCTGCACGCCGCCACTGCCGGCCAAGTTTGGAACAACCAGAGCGAGCCGCGGCCGGCGAGCCGTACTCACGGTGCGGACTTCCCGGCCCTGGCAAGGCCAGCCTTCACATGTTCCAGCACCTGCCGCGCGCGATTCGGGAATGAATGGACGGGCACGGCCCGGGCGTGTGCCCGCGCGGCCATGTCGCGACGCTCCTCGCCGAGCGGCAGGTAGCGCCCCACCAGCGCGGCAAGTTCCTCTGCGTTGTCCCACATGGGCACTTCCGTGCGTTCGTCGTACAGCGTTTGCACGTATGGCGTGCGGCGGTGCAGGAAGAAACAGCTCATTGCCGCCAGTTCGTACGTCCGAATCGTGTCTTCGTCGCCGGGCTGGCGTATGCCGTCGACGATCGCTTCGCGATGCACGGGCGCAATCACGATGCGTCCGCGCCGCAACCACTCGCCATACGCGCGGCCCGTCAGCGCCGGGGCCACGTGCCAGTTCTGCGGGAGCTCGTGCCGGCGTTCGATCCAGCCGCTGCCGATGATGCCCACACGCAGCGAGCCGTCCGCCAGGAGTTGCGACAGGCTCTGCATGACCTCCTGGTACTGGCGCCGCCAGGTCGCGGCCAGCAACACATCGAAATCATGCTCCGTCGATGGCGTCGTCCAGAGATGCACGCCGGGATCGTATCCATGCGGGACGAACACGCACGGCCTCTCGTAGCCATAGATGGATTTCCACCCGTCAGGGTGGAACGGCTTGGTGGAGACGACGAGATCGTATTCGCCCATCGCGGCTTTCAGCTGCGTGCCGTAGGCGTGGGGTGAGTAGTCCGGAAATACATTCACGGTGAGCACGCCGGCTTCTCTGGCCGCTCGTACAGCCGCCGCTGATACTCCGTGGCCTTTGTAGACCATGAGCACGTCCGGCCGCTGCGAAGCAATGCGGGCCATGATCGCGCGGCGCAACCGGACTCGCTGCCATGGCCGCAGCAGTCGATTCCTGGCTCGGACTGCCAATGCGGTCCCCCCATGAAAATAGTCATCCTCGCTGATTCCCTGCATGGTGACATCGGGCAGTGCCGTCAACGCTTCGCGCATCGAGCGTGCGGTCGAGCCCTGCCACGTGTCACCCACAAAAAGAATCTTCACCATGCGGGCCGGTCAGCCGTTTCAGATGGAGTGCGCTGCCCGGCGCTGCCGATCCCAAGGACGCGAATGAAGAGGGCGGCAGCGGCCAGAGGATACAGAACAAACATGAATGCCCCGAGGTAGTCCGGCACGAAGTCGCCGTCAATGCGGAAGGCGATGAACATGCCGAGCATTGCCAATGGCATCAAGAGTACCGCGCGGTGAACGTAGATGATCCGGGCAATCGCGGACGTCTGCGCCAGGATCCAGCCGCACAGCACGCTAGCCAGCACCATGCCGAACCACTGGCCGTGATAGTAACCACTCGCGAAGATGCCCGGCGCCGTCGATGACAGGTCCGACCCGGAAATCTTTTCATTCAGCTCGGCAAACATCCGTGTCATCTGCGGTTTGTTCGGCGCCAGGAAGCGCGGGACCGCCACCCACAAAATGAGTTCCAGTCCGTCCCCGCCATTGTCTTGATCCTGGAAATCCAGACTGGCGACTTGTGTGGGCGTGTAGCAAAGCCTGCCCCAGTACGCGTAGCTGCTCATGCCCACCACTTCGTTGGCATTATTCCAGCCGTCTTTCAGGTACGACCAGCGCTCGGGCAGCGTAGACGCATGGCTCGAGAGGCCGACGGACACGCGGCCATAGTCCACAAGATTGCCCAACCCGACGTAGGCTCCCACGATGAGCGTCAACGCCACAGGCAGGACCCTGCGGGAACCAAAGCGCATCGCCAGACCTGCGGTCAGCGACACCATCGGCAGCAGGGCCTCCGACTTCATGAACTGCACGGTGCCGCCCGCCGCCAGCAGCAGCGCCAGCACGATGCCCAATGCGCGCAACGTTCTTTCGCGGGGCCCGCGGCTTGCCACCGCCAGAAAGATGGCGACCATCGACAACTGTCCCAACGTGCGCACGATCCCCGACGGAAAGCCCGGCCGCAGACCCAGGTCAAACGGCAGTCGATAGAGCGTGGCGGCTCCGCCGATGAGCAGGAATGTCCCAATGACCCAGGCCGTTGGCAACCGGCTGACCTGCTCGGCAACCCCGGCCGTCAGGCGCTCAAGGCGTCGTCCGCGCGATCGGGCGGACGTCAGAAGCGCGAGGCCGAATCCAAGACCGTTGACGGCATCTGCGCGCAGCGCATCGCCAGGGCCAATGGGATAGAAGCCCAGCGCCAACTCCGCATCCCGCTCGGGCCCGAACGCCAGCAAGGCCGCGCCGAAGAGGAAGTAGAGCGAGAACGAGGCCAGGAAAATCAGGCGGTGATCGGTCAACACAACGACAAAGCCAAGACGGAAGGCTTTTGACAGTGTCGGAAGCGCCAACGCCAAGCCGATGACACAGAACAACCCGTGCACCCACCAGCGGTCAGGTTCGGCAAACGAGCCGAACAGCCAGGCGCCCGCACCCAGGACGAGGTACGACACGGCCAGGCGCGTCCAACGCTGCGGTGAAATCGCATCAATCATGGTCGTCGCGAGCAAGTTCCTGAGCATACCGCTGGCCGTAGGCCGCCCACCCGAGTTGTTCGCGAGCGGCACCCAGCACGTGTCGCTCACCACGCAACCCGAGTGATTTGGTCAGCATGGCGCGCATTGCGGCTGCAAGCGCGGTGACGTCATCACACGGAACCACGGTGACCCATGCCGGGTCGTCGAGCATGAACTGCAAATCCTCGCCGCCGGTGCGGTCCGTGCAGACCAGCGGAACGCCGCATGCGAGGGCCTGGGCCTGCACCAGCGACAACCCTTCTTCCCTTGAAGCCAGGACGAACACGTGCGCCTGCGCGTAATACTCACGAAGGCGCGACTGTGGTACCGAGTCCACGTGGGTGAAGCCGGCCGCGTCGGGCAGCGGCGCATCCACCACGGCTCCCACGTGCAACAAGCGGACGCCGTTGAGTTGTTTCCACGCGGCGACAAGGACGTCCACGCCTTTGCGGTATGACCACGCACCCACGAACAACAGCGTCGGCGGATCGACGGGAGGAACCGGCGTCGGCGCGAACATCGAGAGATCGACGCCGAAGGGGTTGCGGAACAGTTTCTCCGCCGGAAAGCCCTGCTCAATAAAGCTCTGTTCCACGTGGATGGATGGAACCACGACCCGATCGGCCAGCGCGTAACCCGCCAACTCGCGCTCCATCACCCAGTCGGGCACCGTCTCGGCGGCCATGCCGCGGCGACGGAGGTCGTCGAGGATCGCCTTCTGCGAAGTCACGTGACGGCTGCCGCGTTCGATGTAGACCTTGGCGCCATAGCGCGCACGCGCCACGCGGGCGCTCTCAACCGCGACGCCTGACATCCCGATGAACACGTCACACGGCCCGAGCCGGCGGGCGATCAACCGATCAGTCGAGGCCACGATTTGGCGATTCGCCCAGGCTGACAAGCGGCCGAAGGAAAAACGACGCATCGCGAGCAACGGAAAAAGCCAGGGCAACAGGCTGCGATGCGCGGCCGGCGGAAGACCGAAGGACGCCGCGTCTGCACGCCGCACGCTGGACCAGAACGTCACTGTGTGGCCGATCGCTGCCAACTCCCTGGCAAGATCGAGAACCCAGAATCGCCCGACCGTGGCAAAGGCGACCTTCAAGGGGCGCATGCCGCGCCCTCCTGCGCCACTCCGTGCAGAACAGCCTCCAGGCGATCAGCCTGCGCGGCCCAGGTGAAGTGCCGCAGTTGCTCCGGGCCGCCCGATGGCTGCAGTCCGCCCTTCCAGATCCTGTAATGCCTGCTGAAGTTCCTGCTCGCTGCCACAGACGGTCAAGGTTCCCCCTGCCTGTCGCGCCAACCCAGCACTCTCGGGACGCTCGCCGGGAAAACTGACGATCGGCCGGCGGCAGCACAGGAGTTCGACCACCTTGTGATGAAAGGTCGTCGGTGACCAGAGATAGACGTTAACGGCCGCGCCCCGGCACAACGACGCCAGCTCTGTGAGCGGCAGATAGCCGCGAATATCGATGCTGATGCCGGCGGCTAGTCCAGTCACAGCCAACTTCACTCTCGCCGAGTCCGACCCGGCGTAGCAGAGGCTGATCCGGTGCCGCTCGCCCTGAGGGACCTGCTGCACCCAGGCCTTGAAGCCGTTCATGAGGCGCAGGAAGTTGTCCTGACCGTACAGCCCGCCGACCAGCATCACGCGGAAGCCCTCGACCCGGGATGGTAACGGGTCAAGCCACTCCTGATCGACGCCGCTGTAGACGACCGCCGGCTGCGAAGCGAACCAGCGGGCCAGGACGCCGGCATTGAACTCCGCATTGGCCGTGCTCGCGGCCATGTCTCGAAAGCGTCTGGCGAGGAATGTCCTCAGGCCGGACGGAATCCACCAGTCCCAGGCATCCTTCATGTCGCCCACCCAGCCACAACGGGAGAGCTGTGCCAGCCGCTGCGCGATGAGCCAGCAGTCCGTGTTGCCGAAGGTGCCCCACACGGCTTGCGGTGCGAACACACGCGCGAGTTGCTCCACATACGGCTGCGCGCCGAGGCCGAAGTCCGTGAACATCCCGGAGTTCGTCACATACGACTTCACGACCAACAGTTTGCGCGCCAGGCTTCCTGTCTGAGGTGAACGAACACGGTCGAGCGTGGGCACCGGTATCGGCTTCACGGCAATCACGAACGGGCTGCTCCAATCGTGCGTCCGCAAGTGTTCGTCAAGCGCAGAGGCGTCTGGTGCCGGCGGCACTCCGTCGCGCCATTCGCAGATCAAGACCACCTGATGTCCGCGCGATGAAAGCTCCCGGGCGAACTCCCACGCCCTCATGCCCGAGACATGCGGCATTGACGGGTGCGAATGGTTCACGAAGACGACGCGCATCATGCAGCATCGCCCGCCTGGCGCGCGCGCATGTCCGCCAGAGGCTGCAGGAAGTGCTGCCGCCACTCCTCGATGATGAAGGGCTGCCACAGCACCCACCCGAGCGACGGCTGGCCCGAACGCACACGCCCGAGGGCCGACGTCCACCACGGCGCCAGCCACGGCGAGTCCGGCCGGTGGCAAGCGGTGGCAATCGTCTCCTGCACGCGGGAGAGGAACGCCGGTGACTCGAACCACAGCTCCTGTGGCGGCCGGAACCCCTGCTTGTTCCAGCGCGTTCGAATGCCCTCCGGCAAGATGCCGCGCATTGATTCGCGGAGCAGGCGCTTCGTCTGCACCTCGCCCATCAGCAGATGCGGCGGCAAGCGAAACACGAACTCGGCAATGCGGTGATCGCAGAACGGCAGGCGTACTTCCCGCGAGTGCGCCATCGAGTTACGGTCTCCATACCGCAACAACGTGGTCAGGAAGCGTCCGAAACTTTCCTGAAGCAGCGCGCTTCCCAAGGGATGAAAACCTCCGAGCCGCCGCAGCGCGTTATCGCTGGTCACGCGGTGGGCGTAGTCCAACGTGACGCCGTAGCGCATGTCCGTGCCCGCATCGAGGCGATTCGACAGCCAGTGACGGACCGCGAACGGCAGCCGATCGCGCATCGCGCGTGCGGGCGCGGCCAACGCGTGTGGATACCGCTCACGAATCAGCGGAAGCTCGTGAGCCAGGCGCTCCTGGTCACCGCGCTCACGCAAGGACTCCACATACGGCGCGAAGTACTGCTCATACCCGCCCAGGGCCTCATCGGCGCCCTGGCCATCGAGCAGCACCGTGACTCCGTGCTGCCGCGCCAGCTCGAAGACACACCATTGCGCGAACTGACTGGAGCTGCCAACCGGCAACTCGTTCATCCAGACAAAGCGCGGCAAGTCGTCCATGAACCGATCCACCGTCGGCTCGACGATGTGGCTCACGACGCCGGTGGCGTTGACGACCTGCTCGGCGTACTGCCACTCGTCGGCGGCCGTGCCGGGGAATCTGCCGGTGAACGTGTTGTAAGGCGCGTCCGCTCCCAGCAGCTGACGCACGATGCAGACAATGGCTGACGAGTCCAGCCCGCCCGACAAGCACGAACCCACCGGCACGTCGCTGCGCAAGCGCAGCCGGACCGAATCAATCAGGAGATCCCGAAACTCCGCAAAGACCGCCTGCTCGTCCGCACCTTCGCGCAGTTCCGTCGGTGTGATGCGCCAGTAGGTCCAGATGCGATGTTCGAGCGACCGCACATTGACCTCCATCGCTTCGCCCGGCAGCAACTGCTGCACATCGTTGAAGACCGTCTGGCGGTCCGCGTCCAACCCGGTGCTGGCGTTCTGAGCGGCACGCAGCAGCCGCCACTCATCGATATCGAGCGATAACTGCGGATGCTGCAGCAAGCCCTTGTACTCGGACGCGAACGCAAACCCGTCGTCCATGAACGCGAAGAGGAGCGGCTTTTCGCCGTACCGATCGCGGGCACAGAACAGAACGCCGGACACCCGGTCGTACAGGGCAAATGCGAACATGCCGTTGAAGCGCGAAAGGCAGTCCGAGCCCCAGCGCCGGTACGACTCGATGATGACCTCGGTATCGGATTCCGAACGGAAGGACACCCCCGACGCCTGAAGCTCAGCCCGCACTTCCAGGAAGTTGTAAATCTCTCCGTTGTGGGTCAGCACATAGCGATCGCCCGGGTCAAGCATTGGCTGCGCGCCAGCCTCGGACAAATCGAGGATCGCGAGACGCCGATGCCCCAGGACAACCGAGCGCGCGTCAGAGATCCGATCGGACCAGACGCCCGACCCATCGGGGCCGCGATGAGACATCGCCCGCAACATGGAACGGACGACCGCATCCGAGACTCCCGGTCTTCCGATGCTTCCAGCAATGCCGCACATATCAGTAAGGCGGGCGCGTTGACGGAAACGGCAACCGGCCGGTCCACGCGCGCAACATGGGCACCAGCGCCCGGACACTTGCCTTCAGGGACTTGCCCACCACCTGTCCACCGACGCCGGCAGACCACTGCTTCAACCCGGCCTCGAGATCAAAGCCGTGCGCGTGCCTCACGTGAGCGGCCAGGTCCGGATTGCCGCGCAGCACTCCGACACCGTAATCGAAAAATCCGAGGGCGGCGCTCAGCACGACGAGTCGCAATGCCTGCTCGGTGCTCCGGAGGTGCGCGGCTGATTTCAACAGGATCACGTCGCATTGCGCGACCTGACCGCGCGAATACTCCATCTCTGCACGAACTCGATATGGGTGCGCCGGCAGGTTGCGGCGGCGCCAACGATGGACGTCCTGAAGATCCACAACCTCGAATCCCTGCGCAATGAGGAACTGGACCACATCCCAGACCAGAGGCTGATTCAATCGCTGCAGCAGAAACGAGCACTCGACTTTCAGCGCCACACAATCCTGAAGCACCGCGCCGCTGGCCTTCAGAATATCGAGCTCCGCTCCTTCGACATCGATCTTCATGTAGTCGATGCGACCGATGTGGCCCTTGGCGCGCAACGCGTCCAGCGTAAACGTCTCAACGGGGACGGCTCGCCTGGGGGTGTGAAGGTTCTCGCGTCCGAACCGGTCGACCATCTCGGGGTTGTGGGGGAGAAGCGACGCGGCCCGGGGATCGTCGGGGATATGGAGTTCCTGGCGGCCCGTCACGCCGCCCACCGCGTACGGCAGCACGCTGAACTGCCGCCAACGGGTATCTCCCCGTGCGAGCAGCGCCTCCGACTCCGCCTGATCAGGTTCGAAGCAGACGACGTGGGACGCCCAGGCGATTGCCAGGAGTTCTTCGTCGGCGCCGCCGCGTGCGCCGATATCGAGGATCGACGGCGACAGCGCCTCGATCAATCGGCCGACTGGCGCTCCCTTCATGGTGTGCATCAGAAGGTCTTCCAGAAATCGAACTGCCGTCCCGCATCGGTCTGGTCAAGGTCCACGACTTTCTGCAGCGCCACGTAAGGCCGCCGTGTCGTGCGCGTGCTCAACATATGCCAGACCCGCAGCTTGCCACCGCCAACCCGCTCATAACTGTCGACGGCCGCGAACTGGTAGTACCGTCGAAGGATCGAAATACACTTTCGCACCGCCGGCATCCGCGCGTCGTCAAACACCATGAAGCCGCCACGATTCAGCATGCGCGCGCAAAAAAACGTATCGACCCACATGTGGTCGAAGGTCTTCCAACCATCCAGGAATATCAATCCAAATCGCGCGCCGGAGGCATGAAGTTCGGGCAGCACTCGAATGGAATTGTCTTCGATCAACCGGTGTCGCGGCGCGAAACCCAGAGACTTGACCAGCTTCTCGCCCTCGCGCTCGTACTGATTCTGATCGTAGTCAATCGACGTCAACCGGCCGCCGCCAAGGCCGTGCAGCATGTATGCGGCCGTACTTCCGGTGGCGAAGCCGACTTCGAGCGCGCCCTGCTCCGTCGAGGCTTTGGCCAACTCGAACAGGAGGTCTCCTTCGTCAAACGAACAGTATGGCCAGCCTGCGCGACTCGCCGCCGCCAGGGCGGCACGAACGGGTGCGGTCTCGGCCAGCCCACCGTACTTCGTCGTTCGGCGCAGGAGGTCCTTCAGCATTACGCAACCGCCCCGCGACGCTGGCTGCTGCTGGCAACCGCGTCAGCAGCTATGACGTGCGCCAACAAGACGGCCGAGCCGAGCAGCATGGACGCGGCGTATCCCACGGCCTGATACCTCGGGACGAGATAGAAAAAGCTGACGCTGAGCGCGACCAGGTAGGGGCCATGCAGCCACAGTTGGCGCCACATGCGCGCGGCGCCCACCAATTCCTGCAAGTAGACGTTCGCAACCACGGACGGAATCGTCGAGAGAATCGTCAAGCTGAACGCAAGGCGCCCCGCGGCGGCACCCGGAAACCAGATCGCAATGATGACGCCGGACAACGCCACCAGCACGAGCGAGGCGGCCGAGCTGATTGCAAGGTTGATCAGGGAAAGCGTGCGGCGCAGCCGGCGGGAGCCGTGACTGTCACCGGTTCCGGCGAGGCGGCCGAAGGCCGGCACGGCCACAGCCCCAAGTGCCGTTGTCAGCAGAAGCACCGGACCGCGCCACATCGTCGCCAACGTGATAATCGCCACCTCGTCGAATCCCTCTGCCGGCTTCGACATGAACCACAGACCGAACGAAGGCACAAATCCAACCAGCAGGCTCACGACAACCGAAGGGAGTGCAAAGTCTGAAAAGAGCGCGCTGAGCGAGACCTCCGTGCCGCGCTTCGGAATATTCGTTTCAGCCCGGCGCGTCCAGATCGCGCGCTCAAGGAGCAAGCACTTCAGAAGCGCTCCCAGAAGTATGGCAAACAACACGCCACTCAGACCGAATTCTCGCGCAACGGGGTAGATCGAGGCCAGGACAACGACCGCCACCGCAATCTTGATCTGCGCCATGACGACAAACATCTCGAAGCCTTGCGCCACACCGTCCTGGATGCCGCTGACGATGGTGACGGCGACGAAGACGATACCCAGCAGTACCGCCGCCTGATACTGGCGCGACCCGATGATGGCGTCCGTGATGCTTCCAGAAAAGGGAACGGCCGCCGCCAGCAGCACGAATGCCGCAATCCAGCCATAGCGGCTGACGGCTGCTATCACGCCCGCGGCCCTGGCCTTCTCGGTTTCACGATACCTTGAGACAAACACGGTGGCGGTGAGTCCCAACTGAAATCCGGCATTGGATGCAACGTAGCCGATGGCCACGAACAGCAGCCCATAGACGCCGTACTCTCTCTTGCCCAATGAGTTTGCGATCAAGGCCGTTTGCGTCAGCGCCAGCACGCGCTCGAAGCCCGAGAGCGCCGTGAACCAGATGACGTTCTGCCTGAACTGCGACCTGGAGGCCTCGGTGATCCACAGCCGGAGCCGATCGATCATCCCTGGGTCGGGACTGACCTCATCGTTCAGCATGATCGCCCTTCGCCGCGGCCAGGATGCCGCGCCGGCAGCGCTCGTAGCTCCACTCCCGAATCATCTCAAGGCCCTTCTGCCCCATCTCCCTACGCTCTCGGTCATCCAGCAACAGGC
>JBKJJZ010000058.1:0-5042 GCA_046597705.1 Vicinamibacterales bacterium
CTGTGCTTGTGCTGAACGACTCGAACACCTACGAGGTCTTCATCGTTGATCAGTCCGCCAGCGTGAGCGAGGCGCAGCAGCAACGGCAACGTGATGCGATTACGCAGATCCGACAGCAGGCGGAGTCCCGCACAATCACATCGCTGGTGGTCATGGGTCACAAGGATCCCATCGACGCGGGCGCATTCGCGTCGGTCGTCCGGCTCAACGATGCTCAGAGCGCGTCGCCGATCGGCGCGGCGCTTGCCGCGGCCTCGCGACAGATTCCCGACGGTGCCCGGGGCGTCGTTCACTTGTTCACCGATGGCCTGGCCACCGATCGCCGCTGGGCGCCTGACGTGCAGCAGGTGATTGGGCGCGGCATCACGGCCCACACGTACGATCTTGGCTACGACGAGCATGACGTGTATCCCGCGGGCCTTGCTGCGAAGGAGTTGCTTCGCGTCGGTCAGACCGGCCGCGTGGACGTGGATGTCGTGGGCATCGGCACAGGATTGCGGGTGCGGCTGCTCGGTGCCGCCGGCGAGGAGATCGCGTCGTCCGCGCCGTTCGACAGTGCGGATCGCGTGACGGTTCCTCTGACGTTCGAGCCGAAGGCCGCAGGATTTCTCGACGTCATTGCGCGAGTGGAGTTCGTATCCGACACGAACCCCACGAATAACGAACTCCGTCGAACGATGGCCGTCCAGGATCCCTTGCGCGTGCTGTACCTCGGCGATCGCGTGCGCGGGGCGGCGTCGCGGATTGGTCAGCTGCTGGGCCGCGGCTTCGCCGTGACTGACGGCAGCAGTCAGGTGCTGACGCCTCGCGTCGATCTTGGCGCCCACGATCTGGTGCTGCTCGACGACCGGCCCGCCAGCCTCATGCCGGAGCCGTTTCAGCGACATCTGGCCGATGCGGTCAGCCATCAGGGCCTGGGCCTGGTCTTTAGTGGCGGCAGGGCCGCGTTCGGCACCGGCGGTTACGACGGATCGCCCGTGGCCGACATCTCACCTGTGGAGTTCGTTCAGCGCACCGAAAAGCGCGATCCCAGTACGTCGCTGGCCATCATCATGGACACGTCGGGGTCGATGATCGGCACGCGGCTAGAACTGGCCAAGCAGGTTGCGCGTCTCGCCGTCCGCCGGCTCAAGGCGCACGATCGCATCGGCATTGTCGAGTTCTACGGCAACAAGCACTGGGCCATTCCGCTGCAATCAGCCGCCAACAAGATCACCATCGACCGCGCCATCGGCCGCATGCAGGCGATTGGCGGCACCGTGCTCATGCCGGGACTGGAAGAGGCGTACTACGGCCTCAAGAACGTGGACACCCGTTACAAGCACATCCTGATCATCACGGACGCCGGTGTCGAGACATCGGACTACGAAGCGATCATCCGGCAGATCACCAAGGACGGCATCAACCTGTCCACCGTGCTGGTGGGCGCGCAGGCTCACAACCAGCTGCTGATCGATCTGGCGTCGTGGGGCAAGGGCCGGTTCTATTCGGCCACCGATCGCTACAGCCTGCCCGAAGTCATTCTCAAGCAGCCGTCCACGATGAAGTTGCCGGCGTACAAGACCGGCGCATTCAATGTGGAGAGCCGCGGGGGCGAAGGCTGGTGGAGTGACATCAATCGTCGCGCCATGCCGCCGCTGACCGGATATGTCGAGACCACCGCGCGTGAGGGTGCGGAGTCACTCATGGAAGTGGCGGGCAGCGGCGATCCGTTGCTCGCCAGTTGGCGGTATGGGCTGGGCCGTGTGACCGCGTTCATGAGCGAGCCCGTTGGCGAAGGCACCAGCGGATGGGCGCGATGGGGTGAGTACGGCCGGCTGCTGGCGCGCGTGTTCTCGCGGACGGCGGATGATACGCGGCTCTTCGATTACGAGATTCGGCGCGACGACCACCAGGTCTTCGTCACCGCGCGCCGCACGAGCCGTGATTCCACGCTCTATCCGGAAGCCACTGACCTGCGTGACAACAGCGGACTCGCGTTCCAGGAGGTCGCGCCGGGATATTTCGTGAGCAGACGGGCCGTCGATCCGGGAACAAGTGTTCGCCTGGTGGCGACCGCCCATGGTCCCGCCGCGCCCGACCTTGGGCAGCAACCGACGCGTCTGATCTCAGGCGCGCATGACGACGTGTCGCCGGAGCAGCAGGTCGATCCGGAACGTGGTCTTGACCTCGAGGCGTTGGCCAAGGCCACCGGCGGTGCTTATACCCCGCCTGAACAGATGGCCCAGCCTTCGCTTGACGCGCCTGCCGGCGCAGCTACGCCGGGCAAGGCCTCCGGTTCCGCATTTCCGCAGTCGCTGTCCGCACGCGACCTCTGGCCGGCACTGTTGCTGCTGGGCCTGTTGCTCTATTTGCTGGAAGTCGCCTGGCGCCGTTGGCCGCGTCCGGCGCGAAACGTTGGGCGTCCCTTCAAGGGCGCCAAGGTACACCCGTGAAGTCGATGTGGTTTGCGCCGTTGTTGATCGGTGTGGTGGCCGCCGCCCCTCAACGCGCGACGGTGGTGGTGCCGCTACGCATCGAGCCGCGCGCGGTGGAACGTATCTACAACGACGCGATCATCAAGGACGGCGGCATCGACCCGGTGGTCAAGCAGCTGGCCGCCCAGTGTGCCGACCCGGCGCGCGCCAAGCGCGCTCGCGCCAACGCATGTCTGCTGCGGAGCCATCTGGAGTGGCGGCATGGACGGATGGCTCCGGCGATGGCTGCCGTGGATGAAGGGCTGGCCGTCGAACCCTATGACGGCCTTGTGTATCACAAGGCGCAATTACTGGATGCCGCCGGCCGCATGGAAGAGACGCGTCAGTGGTATCAGAAGGCGCTCGATCTCACAGCCAACCCCGAGCTGAAGGAAACCATTCGTCTGCGCTTGACGTTCACAGACGCCATCAGCCAGAACGTCAAAGGCCTGGTGGAGTTGGCAAAGACGCGATCGCCCGATTTCCGGAATCGCGCCGCCATCGCCCTGGCGATTCTCGATTTCGGCCGCGAGGCCTCTGATCTCTATCAGGTATTCGGCCAGGGCAGCGAACTCTTCCGGCAGCACGTGCGCGTGGCGCAGTGGGCCATCCAGGCGCGCTCAGCCGCGAAGGCGCAGGATGAATCGTGGAAGGCGGTGCAGTCGGCCACGACCGACCCCGACCGCAACTACGGCCTGAGCCTCCTGGTGGAAGCGCACATGATCGACAAGTCGCTCGACCGCCTGCTCGATCGACTGAATCAGCAGAAGACACTCACGCCGCAGGAACAAACCGTTCGAATTGATTTGCTCCGGCAGACGGGCAAATACCGTGACGCCATCGCGTTGTTCACGAGCGCGCACGGAAAGGATCTGGGCGCCGACGCGCGCCGGGAACTCCTGCGCATGTATCGCGATGCGGGTGAAGACGAGGCGATGGTTGCCGAGTATCGCCGGCTCATCGCCGCTGACCCGGCGCTGACGGACTGGGCGGAAGGCCTGAGTCAGTACTATCTCGAAAAGGGCGACCAGGCCGGCGCGCGCGGCGTGTGGCAGGACTTCCTCACGCGAAACAGCGACGTCAACACGTTGCTCTTCGGCAGCGATTCGATGACGTCCTTCGGGCTGCACGACCTGGCGGTGGCCGCCACCGAGAAGGCGCTGGCGCAGAACCCCGGTGGTGAGGATGCGGCGCGCGTGCGTCTCTCGCAGTTCGAGTTGTATCGACGCCGCGGACTCAATACCGAGGCCGAGGGCGCGTTGGCCGCGCTCGACAAACTTCTGACGCCCGACTCGCCATTCCGCGTGGAGTTGGCCGACGCATTCGAGCGCATCCAGAAACCTCAGCTGGCGGCCAGGACCCTTGAAGCGCTGGGCGTGGCGCGAGGCGGCCTGAGTGTGGACGAACGCATGCGCCTCGCCTGGCTCCTGGACTCCACTGGCAGGCGCGACGACGCGCTCCAGGTCTGGAAGGGCCTGTGGACCAGCGAGAGTCTGGCTGCGCGGCGGAAGCTGGTGGAAGAGCGCCTGCTCATGCTCGCCGCCGAACTCGGCACGCTGGGCGATCTCGCCGTCGAACTCGAGGAGAAACTGGCCAATCGTGTAGCCACGCCCAGAGACGTCAGCCTCCTCGTGAGCATCTACACCAAGGTTGGTGACTCGGTGTCCGCAATTGAAGTGGTTACGGGCGGTGCCGCTCAGGGCGGCAAGAACAACAAGACCGAGGTTGAGAGCCTGAAAGAGCAGGCGCACATCTACCTGGCGCTTGCGGAGTACGCGGAGTTCACTCGTGTGACGCGGCGGCTGATGGAGGTCGATCCGGACAACAAGGTGGACTACCTCCAGTCACTTCTACTCAATCAAATCGAAGCGGGTGGCGATGCCGACACCGAAGGCGCCAGCGCGCAGTTGCGCGAATGGCTGGGTCAGCTGCGCAAGGTGGGTGGTGACGCCGTTGGCGCCGAATTCGAGGCGGGCGTGCTGGAACTGGCGGGCTTTCGCGATCAGGCGCTCGAATCCTATCGCCGCGCCCTTGCCATGCATCCCGAGCGCGCAGACGACCATCTGCTGCTGGCTGATCTCATGCGGCAGGCCGGGCGTCAGGCCGAGGCCGTCACCAGCCTGCAATACATCATCGAGGTGGCTGACTCCGACGAGTTGTTCCTCATCGCGATTGACGGCATCACCAACATGCGAACGGCGAGCCCCGCCACGATGAAGTGGGCCCAGCGCCGGGCGCTCGAACGCCTCACATCGCGTGACGACAAGATCTATCTCTACGAAATGCTTGGCGAGCTGGCCGAAGAGACGAAGGATGCCAAAGGCTACATCGCGGCACTCGATGCGTCGCTCGCCCACGCAGACAGCCGCCGGTCTCACGTGCTGCGCGAACTGCTGGCGGCCACGTCAGAAATCACGACCTACGAGGCGAGCCTGCGCACCGCCGTGCCAAACGCCGAGTTGAACCTTGCCTATGGACGCAGGCTCATCGCGCTGGGCGAAGAGCTGCCGCCTGATGTCTACATGGATTTGGGCCGCACCTTCATCAAGATGGACGACCCCGCCGCGGCCAGACGCGCGTTCGATC
>JBKJJZ010000588.1:0-6215 GCA_046597705.1 Vicinamibacterales bacterium
TCCAGGTCGCCCAGCATGTCCTGCAGCAGCTGGACAAACTCGATTTCCGTGTCGGGCACGGCCTCCGCCAGTTCGTCGCGCAGCTGTTCGATGACCTCCTCGGCGGACTGGTCACGCTGACCGCGCGGTTTGAGGCGCACGAGCACGTCACCCGTATTCTGCTGAGTGGCGAACATGCCCAGCTCCGAGCCCGTGCGGCGCGAGAAGGTTGCGACGGACGCATTCGTGCGGAGGATGTCGTCAATCTTCTTCAACCGCAAGTCGGTTTCTTCGAGCGCGCTTCCCGCGGGCGTCAGATAGTCGATCACGAAGCCGCCTTCGTCGGCCGCCGGCAGGAAGCCCGTTCCTACAGCGCGAAACGTGACGACGGCGACCACGGCCAGGACGACCAATGCCAGAGCGGCGATTGCGGGTCTGCGCAGCCACGCGGGCAGCGTGGCGACGTACGCCCGCTCGATACGCCCGTGATGCGCGGCCTCCGGATTGGCGGACTCCGGCGGCGCCGCGCTTCGCCGGCGATACATCATGCGCGCCAGCAGCGGAATCAGCGTCAGTGACAACACCAGGGACACGAGCACCGCGACCGACAACGTCAAAGAGAGCGCGCGAAAGAACTGGCCGACGACACCGGACAGCAGGCTGAGCGGCGCGAAGACCACGACGGTGGTCAAGGTGGACCCCACGACGGGTCCAATCAGTTCGGTCGTCGCCTGCTCGATGACATCGTCGCCTGGCTCGTGCAGCCGGCGGTGGATGTTTTCGACGACAACCACGGCGTCGTCAATCACGAGTCCGATGGCGACGGCGAGGCCGCCCATCGACATCAGGTTGATCGATTCGCCGAACAGGCGCATGAAGAAGAACGTGGCAAGGACCGTGATCGGCAGCGTGGAGGCGGCGATGATCGTCAGCCGCCAGTTGCGGAGGAAGATCAGCAGCACCAGGACGGCGAGGGCGCCGCCAAAAAGAATTGCGTCCCGGACGTTGGCAATCGCATTCTCGACGAACTCGGCAAGGTCGTAGGTCTTGGTCAGTTTGAGGCCCTGAGGCAGCGACGTCTTCAGCGATTCGAGCGCGGCCTCGACGCCCTCGCGAACGCGCAGGATGTTTGCCCCGAGCTGCTGCGAGATCGTGACCGTCGCTGCCTCACCAGCGGCGCCAACAACAAGCATCGTCCGGTCAGGGGCTCCGGGCGTGACGTCGGCAATGTCCCGGACCCGCACCGGTGCGCCGTTGCGGACCACGACCGGTGTGTCGCCAATGGCGGCTGCAGATTCCCACAGGCCGGATGCCAGTACCAGATGCTGCGTCCCCGTTTCGGTGAAGCGCCCGACCGGAGCCAGCGTGTTCGCGCCTTTGAGCGCCGCGGCCACATCGTCCACGGTGAGATTCGCCGAGAGCAGTTTGCGCGGATCGGTGATGACTTCGATTTCGCGCGTGTCGCTGGTCAGGATTTCGACACGGCCAACGCCATCCACCCGCGCCAGCGCGGGACGGATGACGTAGAAACCGTAGTCGTGAAGCTCGGCCGATGACAAACCGCCAGTCAGGTCGAGCGTAAAGAAGGGAAACGCCGTCGGCGTCAGGCGCTCGACCACGAGATCGAGATCGTCAGGAAGCTCGGGCCGGATTTCGGCAATCCGGTTCTGCACCTGCTGCAGCGCCACGACCATGTCGGTGGCCGGATCGAACTGCGCGGAGATCTCGGTAGCCCCCCGAAATGTACGTGACCGCACGCGACGGATGCCTGGCACCTCCATCGCCGCCTGCTCAATCGGCCGGGTGACGGTGAGCATCATGGCCTGGGCGGGTGTCATCCCGGAACGCGCGATGGCGACGATCCGGGGGAATTGCAGCGGTGGATAGATGTCGCTTGGGAGCGATGTGCTTGCGTATGCACCCGCGGCTGCAATGAGCAGCGTGACGAGGACGACAACGCGGGAGTGTCTCGCGGCCAGGCGGACCGGATTCATTTGCCGACCGTGATTGCCGCGTTGTCCGGCAGTTCGTTCTGGCCGTGAATGATGACGAGTTCACCGGAGGCCACGCCCGAGATGATCTCGATTGTTTCGGCGCGTTCGATGCCGATTGTGACGACCTTTCTGTGAGCCTTGCCGTCGGCGCCCGCGACCATGACGAACGTTTCCTCGCCTTCACGAACCACCGCAACGGCGGGAACGATGACCACGCTCGAATGCGACTCAGTCGCGATTTCGATCGTCACTGCCGCCCCGGCCATGAGCGCCGTCGGTCGGGCAAAGCCGATTCGGACGTCGGCCATGGCGGTCTTCGGATCGACCTGCACCGGCCGAGTGAGCACGACGACGGCGTCGCCCTCTTCGGTGCCGGGTCCCATGGCGCGGCCTTTTCGTCCCGGCGCCAGGCGGGCAACATCCGCCGCTGACACCGTCGCAACGATCTGCATGTCCCTGGGGTTGATGACCCGGAGGATCGGATCTGACGCCGACGCCTCAACAAGGTCGCCCGGGTTGTGCCACCGTTTCGCGACAACACCGCTGAACGGCGCACGGACGACAGCCCTGGCACTGAGCGCATTCGCGGCCGTAGCGGCACTTTGGGCCTGCGACACATCGGCTTCGGCCTCGGCCTGCGCGCGACGTGCATCTTCCAGGTCCCTGAGCGCGGTGACGCCGCGTTCCACCAGCGGCGCCAGCCTTGTCACATTCGCGCGCGCGGAGTCGAGACGCGCCTGCGCCTGCTTGATTGCCGCCCGTTTCGCTTCGACGTCGGCACCGAGGCTCGGGATATCGAAGCGCACCAGAAGATCGCCTGCCCTGACCGCGTCGCCTTCGGCGCTGGGCATCTCGGCAATCCGGCCGGCCTCTGGCGCGGTGACAAGCAGATCGGCGCCGGGTCCCGGCGTGACAATACCGGTCACCGTGACGATGTTTTCGATGGTGCCGGTCTTCGCCGTTTCCACGCTGACCGGCACCGGAGCCGTGGTCTCCACCTCCTCGACCGGCTTGCTGCCGCAGCTGGCGAGGGCGAGGCCGACGGCGAGACCGAACGACGTGACAAGCAGCCGGGAGAGTGATGTTGCGTTCATCGCAGTGGCACGCCCATCGCGCGCTCGAGCCCGGCAAGCGCGCGTTGATAGGCGAACGCCGCATCGAGTCGGCGCCGCCGGATATCGCTCCCCTGCTGGAGCGCGGTGATGTATTGCGGCAGTCCCGTCTGTCCGGCGCTATAGCCGTCCTGCGCCATCTGCTCAGCTTCAATCGCGCGTGGCAGGATTTCAGTGTCGAAGCGCGCCACCTGATCACGCGCGGCCGCCGCTCGCACGTGCGCCGCGGTCACCGCAGCAGTGGTAGTCGCGAGCAAAGCCGCGCGTTCGGACTGCAGGCGGTGCAGCTCAGCGTCCTCAACCAGGACCGCGGCCCGATGCGTTGTGAACAGCGGAAGGGTGACGGCCACGTTCGCGCGCCACCCGACGCTGAATTCCGGCTGGGCATCGTACGTGACGCTGCCTCCAGCGGTCACATCGGGTTTGCGTAGCGCGTCCGCCAGCGACCGCCGCGCCGTCTGCTCTTCAATCCGGCGATCGAGGACAACGACGTCGGCGTTCGAACGTGTTGCACTCCCGACGACGTCTTCGAGCGCGGGCATCGGCACGGCGGCGAGTGAATCAGCGAGCGAGATCGGAGTGGCCGGCGGCTCTCCGAGCAGCGCGTTTAGCTCTCCCGCCAACGCCTGTGCTTCGCTTCTAGCGGCCGCCTGGTCGTTGTCCACGTCAGCGAGCGCGAGCTCGGTCTGCAACAAATCGAGCCGCGGCACGTCGCCGGCCGAGAAACGCGCTTGCGCGGCGTCGCGCGCACGTTCTGCAAGGGCACGCAGGTCATCGGCCATCGCCGCCCGCTGATTGGCGGCGGCAAGTTCGAAGTAGGCAAGGCGGACTTCGCTGCGAATCACCGCGATGGCTCGCGCAATTTCGGCCTCGGTCGACGCGAGACTGGCGCGTGCCAGATCGAGGCGCCTGGCACGCTTGCCTCCAAGCTCGATGGGCATCGACACACCGATCCCCTGTCGCGGCGCCTCGCGTTCAGCCTCGTAAGTGACTTCTGGATTCGGCCGTTCTGCGGCGACGCCCAGGCCGGCCTCGGCCACGGCACGACCCGCACGCGCGGCCGCCAGGGAAAGATTGGCCGCCAGCGCCCGTTCAATGGCCGAGTCAAGCGTCAGGGGCTGGGAGGACGCCTGCTCCGCACGCACTGTGGCGACAACGACGCCAAGGGCCAGAAAGGCCCCGATCGTCGAGGCGGCGGCACGGCGGACCCAGACACGAACGCCCACAACTGCACTACTTGGACATTGCGAATGCAATGACGTGGAACGAGTCCGGGATCGCCGGCGGCCCGGCGGCACGTCCGCGTCCCGTCCCGGCCGGAGCCGGTGGGGCATTCGGATCGACCGGTGCATATTTCTGCGCGGCCACGTAGAGGCGGTGCGTCGACGCATCGAGCGCCATCGTACGCGCCCGCGGCGCCGTGACCAGTGTCTGCACGACGCGTAACGCACCGGGGCTGTCGACGTGCATCACCGTAATCGCTCCGCCGTTCGCGGTGCCGGAGCTGAAGACCATCTGCGTCGTGGAGTCGAACCACGTGGCGTCGGTGCCACCAATGATGGGCGCACTCGCAAGCACCTTCCCGGATATGGCATCGATCATCACGGTACTGGGTCCGCCGCCGACAAACAGTCGATGCGTCGCGGTATCAATGGCCATACCCGTGGGACTGGTGGCGGGCGCTACCTTCCAGTTCGCCACAACCTTGTGCGTCACGATGTCGATGACGTCAATGGAGTCCGTATCTTCGATGTTGACGAACACCCGGCCCAGCGTTGGATCCGCCTGGCCCGTCTCGGCGGTACCGGACAAGGGGATCTGCGCTATGGCCTTGCCGGCCGCGTCGATCACCGTGACCGACTTGCCGCTGTGATTGAAGGCGTAGATCTCTTTCTGTTTCGGTTCGTAGCAGATCGCGTCGGGATTCTGGCGCACGGTCACGTCCGATCCCTTCGTCGAGACCTTGCCCAGCAGTTGCAGCGTCTTCAGGTCAACGATGCTGACCGTGTCATCGCCGCCGTTGGTGATGTATCCGCGGCCGTCCGGTGCAACGGCGATGCCGTGCACGCCAGGTCCCGCGGGAATCTTGCCGACAACCGCATTGGTCACGGTGTCGATGACCACAACCTGCGTGCTGTTGGTCAGGTAGAGCCGGTGCGCGGCACTGTCCACGTTGAGGTAGTCGAAGCCAGCGTTCCCGCCGACAGGGATCTCCGCGACCTTGGCATACTGGCCCTGTGCGGCAATCGATCCCCCGAGGGCCACGACAAACAGAACGACGTGAGGAAGGCGCATAGGCTCCTACTTCTTCACTTTCGGCGAGATCCATTGACCGTCAGGTGTCAGCACCGCTTCGGCGACACCGGCGCCCTTGAGCTGAATTTCAAACGTGGTCACGCCCTTGGCGTGCGCCCGTTCCAGTCGCGTCATCGACGCCTTCGGGTACCGCGACTTGACGGCGGCAATCACCGGCGCCGGCACATCGGCCTCCTTCATCTCTTCCTCGAAGGAAACGACGGTGCCGTCTGGCTTGTAGATGAGGTCGCGGCGCAAACCGGAATCGACGCTCTCGACCTCGTACACGGTCTTGCCGGCCTCGAGCTCCTTTGAAACGTTCTTGATCGTCGCGTTCGGGTAAGCGGCCTTGAACGCCGAGGCGATAGCGGCCGGCAATGCCGGGGTCTTGGCCTGCGCCGGCGTAAGCAACGCGACATGGGATATGAGCACGAGCATGGGAATCAGCATGGGTCTCATCACATCATCCGAACCTGAAGAATGGCTGAAGCCGCACGCGGGAAGTCCCGGTCTGAGAGAATGACCCCGTGCGTCTGTTGCTCGTGGAAGACGATGCGCGCATGCGCGCGGTGATTCGGAATGGCCTTGGCGAACAGGGGCACGCGGTCGAGGTGGCCGGCACCGGCCCGGAGGCGGATGATGCTGCCGCCTGCGGGGGCTTCGACGTGCTCGTCCTCGATCTGATGCTGCCGGGCTTTGATGGCGTGGAAGTGGTGCGCCGCCTCCGGGCGCGGGGCGACCGCACGCCTGTTCTCATGTTGACCGCCCGCGACGCCGCCCGCGACATTGTCACCAGCCTGGACGCGGGAGCCGACGACTACCTGGTGAAGCCGTT
>JBKJJZ010000337.1:0-18171 GCA_046597705.1 Vicinamibacterales bacterium
CACCCGAGCATTGGAAATGGCGGACACGTGGACTCGGCGAATGGCGGTGGTGCGGGTCCTGCGGCGTGTACCGGCGTTAAGGCGGATGCTGGAAGCCGCGGTCCGTAGGCAATAGAACGGTTTGCGGCGCTCGTGCCGGAGGCCGTAGAATTCGACCTTTGATTTCGAAAGGCCGTGATCGTGAGCGACAAGTCCCTGTTCCGTCTGGCCCAGGTCGGCATTGAGACACTCGCCGACGAAGACCCCCATCTTTTCGGCCTGCTCACGCGCGAATATCTGCGCCAGGCAAACGTCCTGAGCATGGTGGCGGCATCGAGTGTCGTGGACCCCTCAGTGCTCGCCTGCGAGGCGATGGTGCCGGTCAACGTGACGGCCGAGGGCTACCCTGGCGCCAGGTTTCACGCCGGCTGTTCAGTGATTGACCAAATCGAACAACTCACGATCGACCGCGCCAAGACCGCTTTCGGGGCGCGGTTCGCCAACGTGCAGCCTCATTCCGCCACAACGGCCAACCAGGTGGTCATGTGCAGCGTGTTGCGGCCAGGCGATACGTTGATGGGACTCGAGTTATCCAGCGGCGGTCATCTCACCCACGGCTCCAAGGCGTCGATGTCCGGCCAGTACTTCAGTGCCGTGGGTTACGGCCTGACTCCCGATGGTGCCATCGACTACACGCAGGTCGAGGCACTGGCGCGGGAGCATCGGCCCAAACTCATCATTTGCGGCACGACAGCCTATCCGCGGGTGTTCGACTTTGCCAGGTTCCGCCGCATTGCAGACGACGTCGGGGCGCTTTTGCTGGCGGACATCACGCATGTTGCAGGCCTGGTAGTCGCGGGGCTCCACCCGAATCCTATTGACGAGGCGCACTTCACGACTACCTGCACGCACAAGCAGCTCTACGGTCCGCGCGGCGGCCTCATCCTGATCGGCCGCGATGCCGACCGTGTGTCGCCGTCCGGGGACCGCACGCTCGCCGAGCTGGTTCAGAAGGGCGTGTTCCCCTTCTTCCAGGGCGCACCGAAGCTGAACTCGATCGCCGCCAAAGCGGGCGCGCTTGGGCTCGTCCTGAAGCCCGAGTTCAACGTCCTGATGCAGCGCATCGTCTCAACGGCGCGGGCCCTGGCCGAGGCGTTCGGCACACGCGGATACCGCGTGATGACGGGCGGCACCGACAATCACCTGGTGGTGCTGGACGTCATGGCGAAGGGCATTACGGGAATCATCGCCGAGAAAGCCCTCGAGGAATGCCACATCACCGTGAACAAGAACCGCATTGCCGGGGACCAGAAGCCCCCGACGATCACAAGCGGGATCCGCATCGGTACGAATACCCTCGCGCTGCGGCAGATGGAAGCGGCCGATATGCCGCGCTGCGCCGATCTGGTTCACACGGTGCTTTCAGCAGTGAGTCCACTGTCGGATCGGGAGTACGAGTTGCCCGACTCCGTGCGCCGCGAGGTCATTGGACAAGTACGCGAACTCTGCCGGCGCTTCCCGGTCTCGCGCTATCCACTGACGGACGAGGACCGCGACACCGCGTTTGAGATGGCGCCCCACCGAAGTGCCGCCCCCTGATTCATCACTGCTTGATGCGGGAGGGCCGGCGGAATGATCGATCGTGTGTATATCGTGCTCGCCATGCAGCGGAGCGGCCATCATTTGATCGTCAACCAGCTTTGCCATCAAATCGGCCGCGTGCTGCACTTGAACAACTGCGTATTGACGCAGGGCAATGGGATCCGACCTCTGGCCGGAAGGTACCGAACCTATGACAGCGCCGAAACTTTCGACTCCGGCCTGCTGGACCGGGCTGAATACCGGGCGCAGATCAAGCGCGTCAGGCCCCGCTACGACCAGCTGGTCTGCTCGTTCGAAAATGCCAAATTAGATCGCGACTACGTTCGTCACGCGCCTGCTCACGGGCAGGCCGTCACGATTTGCGTCGTTCGGGACCCGTTCAACTGGGTCGCGAGCACGCTAAAGCACGGCAAGGAGATGGCCGGGCAACTGCCGGAGAGGATTTCGCTCTGGAAGGCGCACGTCGCACAATGTCTGCATCCCGAGACCTACGCGGATAGCGCGTTCATCGGCATCAACTACGACCGTTGGGTCACCGACGAGACGTACCCCCGGAGTGTCTGCCATCAGCTGGGCCTGCCGTACGACGACACCGGGCGCGATGACGTTATCGACTTCGGCACCGGCAGCAGCTTTGATGGGACACGCCTCGACGGCGCCGCGGCAGGGATGATGGTAATGGAGCGCTGGCGCGCGTACCAGGAGGACACGGACTATCGAAGTATCTTCGACAACAATCCCGACCTGGCGCGGCTGTCTGAGCAGTACTTCGAGTTCAACCCCTTTGCCACCTCACGGTGATTCCAGGGTGCTCGTGTTTCTGTGGGGAAATGACTGTTCAGGGACAGGAAGCGCCAGGAACGGGCAGATCTTGTCAAAGCCGTCGCCCCGGGTGATGTCCATCACCAGAAGGTCGTTCGGCCGGGCCGAAAAATAATCGAGCACCTCTTCATTGTGGCGGCGGTACCGTTCCCTGAAGATCACCTCGTCGTATTCCCTGGTCCCGTAGAGACGCTCGATCATTTCCCACCCCTTGGGCAATTCGTCCCACTTGAATTTTATCGCCCCGACCGTCATCAGCCACTTCACGCTGTTAAGCCAGCCCTCCTCATCCCGCAGGGTATGGATGAACTTGCTCGCTGGGTGCGCCCGGTCGAGATCCCGATAAACGAGCGGGATCGGGTTGTCGCAGAAGCCGTCGAACCGGCGAGAGATCGGGTGATTGAGGTTGTCCAGCAACGGCCATGGATACTGCCGCGTACGGATGCCGAGGCCGTTTAGCGCCTGCCCGAGGGATGTGGTGCCGGTGCGCTGCCACCCTGTACCGAAGACCTTCACAAGATGGTCTCCAACCCGGCCGCGATTGTGTGCGCGGTCTTCTCCCAGGTGAACAGACTGGCGACCCGGGAGCGCCCGGCGTCGCCGCGCCGCCGCGCCTCCTCGGGATTCGCGATCGCTTCTGTCAGCGCCTCGGCCAGGGCGTTCACGTTCTTGAGGGGGACCAGCCAGCCCGTCTCACCATTGGCGACGACTTCGGGCACTGACCCGGCCTGGTACGCCACGACTGGAACGCCGGAAGCCTGCGCCTCAGCGACAGACAGGCCGAACGACTCGGCGTGAGAAGGCATCAACGCCAGATCGGCCCAGGCCAGCGCACTGCGCAATTCTTCGTCGCCCACTGCCGGCAGTACCTCCACCTGGTTCTCGATGCCGAACTTGGCCGCAAGGCCCTGCACCCACGCCCGGTCCCCGCCTCCGAGCATTCGAAACTGCCAGTCAACGATCCCACGCGCTTTCAATTTTCCCAGTGCTGCAAGTGCATCGCGCACGCCCTTGAGCTGGATGAAGCGGCCGAAGAAGATGAGATGGCGCACAGCCGTCCGCTTGCCCCGCGGAATGGCCAGGAACGCCGGGTCCACGCCCAGGTAGCAGACGCGCAGACGGGCAGCCTCCACACCCAGCTCGGAGACCAGTTCATTCTTCGTGAATTCCGATGTCGGGAAGAGAATCTCAGCTCGCCGATGAGGTGAGCGGACAAGTACGTGATTTCGCATCCTGCGGACGGCCGCACCGGCAAACGACCGTTTCTTCAGCTCGCCGAGCGCAAGCGCGTACGACTGCCAGGTCGAGATGAAGCCGAAGTGGATGCCATGCCGCCGGAGTAAGCCCGGCAGGAAGGCGGACTCCTGGTAGTAGCTCAGGACGGCATCCAGCCGTTCCCGTCTGGCAAGCGCCTTGATGTGCCGGCGCACAGGCAGCCCGTCCAGCACCCAGGAAACCGGATGCGGCGAGACGCGGATGACCGAAACGCCTGCTGCGGCAAGCTCCTGGTCGAACTCGTACCCCAGAATTCCCGGGTCAACCAGCGGGCGCGGAAAGCGTGTTTGAGGCGTGGCGGACACGGCCAGAATGGTCACCTTGAAGTCGAGCGCCCCCAGGTGCGCGGCGATTTCCCGTGTCATGCGTGCGGCGCCGTTGGCCGCCCCCAGAGGGAAGGGATATGTGATCGCGATGTGAGTCATGCCATCCAGGCGACGGTAAACGCCAGCCTGTGTAAAACTATGACACGTCCATGAAGATCGTTGGCATTGGCCTGAACAAGACAGGGACCAAGACGCTGGGCGCATGCCTCCGTCACTGGCAGTTGAAGCACGTGTCCTTTTCTCCAAAGGCCTGCGACCTACGGCGCCACAACGATCTCACCGCACTGATGAGTCTGGTCGCAGATCATGAGAGTTTTGAAGATTGGCCGTGGCCACTGGTGTTCCGGGAAATTGACAATCAGTTTCCGGGATCAAAGTTCATTCTGACCCGGAGAATCAGCCCCGACGCCTGGTTTGAAAGTTTGTGCAAGCACGCCGATCGCACCGGTCCCACAAAAATCCGGAAGCTCGTCTACGGTTTCGAAATGCCGCACCAGCACAAACACGAGCACATTCAGTACTACGAAGAACACCTACAGTCGGTGCGCCAACACTTCAAGGACAGGCCGGAGGCCCTTCTCGAAGTGTGCTGGGAGGAGGGCAGCGGCTGGACCGAGCTGGCGCAATTCCTTGGCCGGCCCAAGCCCGATGTGCCGTTCCCCCATCAAAACAAGGCTCCGGCCAGCGCTGCCAAAAACTGAGAATGCCGAAGTTCGGTCCAGGGATTATCGCCTGCCGGAATATTCCGGTCATCTACGTGCCCATTCCCAAGTCGGCCTGCACCACGATCAAGAATCTGCTCTACCAAATGGCTACGGGCACGGTATTCCCGGATCCCCTGGGGATCCACAGAGCCATCCGGCACGGGCACCTTACGGACACATTCGTCGCGCCCGATGAGGATCTGGACCCGTTCGTGCGCAGCAGGAGCGTGTCATTCACCTTCGTGCGAGATCCCCTGATCAGAATCTATTCCTGCTTCAACGAGAAGATCTATTCGGACTCCCCGTATTCGTTTCCCAGATTGCGTGACCGCTACTTGCCGCATGTGTACGGCCTCACCTTGAAACACCCGCCCGGTGATTACTCTGCAGAGCAGCACTCGGACAACTTCCGTCGTTTCCTGCTATTCGTCAAAGACAATGTGGCGGGCACGTCGGCGGTCAGACAGGACGGGCACTGGCTGCCGCAAACAAGCCTGCTTCGCAGGGTATCCGAACGCATGGTGATTGACGTAATCGGAAGAGTTGAGTCGTACAAGTCCGAGATGAGCGCCGTGCTCGACCGGCTCGGCATGGCAGATCGCCCGGAGTTGCTTGAAGTGAAGTTCAATGAAGGGTTGCAGGCGCCATACCGTCTCGAGCAGATCCTCACTGACGAAATACGGGACCTGGCTGCAGGTATTTATGCTCAGGACTACCAGGAGTTGGGATACCGCCTGCACCAGTGACTGCGTCGAGGTGTGAGCCTTGGTATCGATATCGAGGTGACATAGAATCCTCCGATGTCGAGTCCTGAGCCGCCGAGAGATCAAGTTTTTCGCCGCCCAGCCCCGTGGCGCAAACACCGCCTCCCGTTTCTGGCCGGCGGCATCGCCGTGTGGTTCGCCGCGATCGCCTTCACCCACCAGCGCGCGGAAAACCTCGCGCGAGGCACCAGCAAGGGCGCGAAGGAATTGCTCCAGATCGGAGCCCTCCCGGTCACTTGAAACCTCACCATCCCGATCGCCTGTAGGGCGATGAGCCTCGATGGAAAAGAGATTGACCCCAGCCTCGGGATGGACGGGTCCGGTGCAGGTATGCCCGACATGCCGGGGATGCCGGGCATGAAAATGCCGGCCGCCGCGGCGGACCCGAACGTGCCGCAGGTCGCTGAATTCGTTCGCTACGGCGGGTGGCCGGAACTCAAGGAAGCGATGATCTCCGGCCGGCTGAAGGCGGCGATGCTGCTGGCGCCGATGGCAATGGACCTGGCGAGCAAGCAGATTCCGGTCAAGATTGTCGCGTTGGGACACCGCTCCGGTGCGGTCATCATGGTTGGGAAAGATTCGCCCTACCAGACGTTCAAGGACCTGAAAGGCAAGCGGGTGGCCATACCCAGCCGGTTTGCGGTGGACCACATCTTCGTCCGAAAAATGATGCAGGCGAGCGGCATGGTTGACGGGGATGTCACGCTGATCGAGATTCCCCCACCCGACATGCCCGCGGCCTTGCTGGCCGGTGCCGTCGAAGCCTACGCGACCGGCGAACCCTTCGGCGCAAAATCCGAGATGGCGGGCTACGCGCGTGTGCTGTACATGACCCGCAATGAGTGGCCCACCTATATTTGTTGTGTCCTCGCCGTGCGGGAGGAGTTGATCGCATCCGACCGGAAGCTGGTGCAGAACCTGGTGGACCACGTGATGTCGGCCGGGCACTGGCTCGACAGTTCTTCTGAACACCGCATCGCGGCAGCGCGTGTGGCGTCCGACAAGCGGTTCTTCAACCAGGCCTTCGACCTGATTCGCTGGGTGATGGAGCGTCCTGCCGACCGCGTGACGTACGGCGACTTGCGGCTCATTCGATCCGAGTTCGACAGCCTCATGCAGCTCTCACTCGAGGCGAAGATGTTTCCGGACCCGATTGAGTACGACACCTACATTGACGAAAGCTTCATGAGGAACTACCGGCCTGTGGATATTTCCATCAAATGAAGCTTCTCCACCGCGCCGGCCCGTTCCTCGTCGTCGCGCTCTTTGTAGCCGTCTGGTGGTTCGCGGCCAATGGCAGCCCGATTTTCCCGACGCCGGCCCAGGTGGCCAAGGCCCTGGCTGAACTGGTGCGTGAAGGCACGCTCATCCGGCACGTCGCGTCGTCGCTCTACCGAGTCAGTATGGGTTACGGCTTGGCGCTGCTGCTGGGCATCCCGATTGGCAGCCTGATGGGCTGGTACCCAGGCATCTATCGAGCCCTGAACCCTATCATCCAGCTGCTCCGGCCTATTTCGCCCATCGCCTGGATACCCCTGGCCATCCTCTGGTTTGGGGTGAACGACAGTTCGCCGATCTTCCTGATCTTCCTCTCTTCATTCTTCCCTCTGGCTGTCTCCACCACGGCCGGCGTGCGCCTGGTTGAACAGCAGTACATCCGGGCTGGACAGAACTTCGGATTGTCGGGCCTGGCCCTGTATCGCCGGGTGATTTTTCCCGGCGCCCTGCCCCATATCATCACCGGCATGCGAGTGGGCCTTGGAATCGCCTGGATCGTCGTGGTGGCGGCCGAGATGGTGGCAATCAACTCGGGCCTCGGTTATCTGATCATCGATTCCCGAAATGCCGGTACGCGGTACGACCTCGTGGTCGCGGGCATGGTCATCATCGGCGTGATTGGCTTTGGCCTCGACATCGTCATGCGCCGATTGGAAACCCTTGACGAGGTCAGCTGGCGCTATGGCGCAACACGCTAAATACGAGATCACCGGGATCTCGAAATCGTTCAAGACAGCCGGGGGTCCGCTCGTCGCCATTGCCGATGTCAGTCTGACGATTCAGGATGGCGAGTTCGTCGCACTCGTTGGGCCGTCCCGCTGCGGCAAGTCGACGCTGCTCAATATTCTGGGCGGATTTGACAAGCCCAGCGAGGGCCAGGCGTTGCTTGACGGCGCGCCAATCCCGGGGCCGAGCCGGCGTGGCATTCTGATTACACAGCGCG
This sequence comes from Vicinamibacterales bacterium, assembly GCA_046597705.1. Classification (GTDB taxonomy): domain Bacteria; phylum Acidobacteriota; class Vicinamibacteria; order Vicinamibacterales; family SCN-69-37; genus SYFT01. The sequence continues at coordinate 7,694 of JBKJJZ010000337.1, forward strand.
GCTCCGTCTTTCCCTGGATGACGGTGCGCGACAACATGCTTTTTGCCACGAGCGGCCTGCCGGCGGCTGAAGTGGCGGCGCGCTTCGCCCATTACATTGATTTCGTCGGACTGCGGGGATTCGAGGACGCGTGGCCGCACCAGCTCTCCGGGGGCATGCTCCAGCGGGTCGAGGTGGCGCGCGCATTGATGGCCAAGCCCGATGTGCTGCTGATGGACGAGCCGTTTGGCGCGTTGGATGCGCTCACGCGCATGCGGATGCGCAACGAATTGATCGAGATCCTCACCAAGGATCGCCACACGTGCGTGCTCGTGACCCATGACGTCGAGGAGGCGCTCCACCTGGCGGACCGCATTGTGGTGTTCAGCCCGCGCCCAGCCGTGATCCAGTGCATCCTCGACGTGAATGCCCCGCACCCCCGTGTGCTCTCCCACCCGGGTTTGGTGGCGTTGAAAGAGCGCATCCTTCACGAGTTGGGCCTTTCCGCGCTCGACGTCCTCAGGGACAGCGCGGCTCCGGCTCAATTGAGTGAGGGCCCGAGTGCCATCCCGGAGGATCACATCGCCCCCAGGGGATTGTCGATCCGGCCGCCCAGTTCCGCCCCGAGCGCAGGGGGCGACGCCAACGAACAATTCGACGTCCTTGTCGTCGGTGGAGGGCCCGCCGGCTCCAGCGCCGCCACGGTACTCGCCACAGCGGGCCTCAAGGTACTTGTCATCGAACGCGAGCACTTTCCGCGCTTCCACATCGGTGAATCCCTGCTGCCAATCGTGTGGGACATGCTCGATCGCCTCGGCGTGACGGCCGAGGTAGAGGCGGAAGGCTTCGTCGTGAAGCAGGGCATTACATTCGGACTGCCGGGCCACACCGAAACGCAGTCCTTTCGCACGTCCGAGTACCCCGAGTACTTCCAGCGCTCCTACACGTTTCACGTCGAGAGGGCCCGCTTCGACGAAATTCTGTTGCATAACGCCAGGGACAAGGGCGCGACGGTTCGGGAAGGGTGGGCGGTGCGCGATGTCCTGTTCCAAGGCGATACCGCTGTCGGCGTGCTAGCCGGACCGGTCGGCCAGGAGCCACGGCCGATCCTCGCCCCCATGGTGGTGGATGCCACGGGGCAGAACTGCCTGCTGGCCCGTAAGCTCGGGTGGCGGCGTCCTGATCTCACACTGAACAAGGTGGCGCACTTCACGCATTTCGCCGGCGCGTTTCGCCCGCCCGAAGCGCAGTCCGACGATGGATCGCCCGTCGGTGATGTGAGTGCCACACACGTGTACGCCATTGACGGCGGCTGGGTCTGGTACATCCCATTGCGCGATGATATTGTCAGCGTCGGCGCGGTCCTGGACGCAAAGTTCGACGGCGCGAAGCGCGGCAACCCACAGACGCGATTCAGCGAGGCCATTCAGTCCTGTCCCACCGTGCGTGACTGGCTGGCCACTGCCCGTCCCACCATGCCGGTCCAGACGGTCTCGAACATTTCGTACGTGAACGACTGCTTCGTGGGCAACGGATTCGCGCTGGTTGGCGACGCCTCCATGTTCATCGATCCGATCTTTTCGTCGGGAGTGGCGATCGCGATGCGCAGCGGCATCTACGCTGCCGAAGCGATCATCGACGGCGCCGCTCACCAGGATTTCAGCGCCGCCCGGCTTGAGCCATACGAGGCCCGGATTCGACTGCCGATGAGCCGGGTCTTCAGAATGATTTACAACTGGTACGAGATCCTGGAACATCCGGAGGCGAGCAATATCTTTACGCTTGCGCGCAACAGCCCACTGTTGCGCGAGCGTCTGCTGGTACTCTTCTCAGGCGGATATGACCGGCTGGATTTCGAGTCGCTGGTGGCCGTCGATGCGGGCTCGGTTGAGCCGGGACGACCGGCCGCACCGCCTCGCGATGGCCGGCGAAGCTGACTCAACAGGACTTCCGCCGAGGAAGCTAGAATAACGGCGCGTATGAGTAAGACTGGCGAAGCGCGATTCTTCCAGAACGTCGAGGGGCTTGCGCCATACGATTTCACTCTTCAGACCGACGGCGCCCGAACGGGTGTCTCCGCGATGCTGCGTGTGAAAAACGAGGCTCCCAAAATCCGCTGGTGCCTGGCGTCTCTGCTGGGCCTCTTCGACGAAATCGTGGTGATCGATAACGGCAGCGAAGACGAGACGCGTGAGCTTGTGCGTGCCTTTAAACAGGAGCACGACCGCGGCGATACGATCAGAACCTACGACTACCCCTTCATCGTGGCTCGCTGCGGCCCAGAACACGCTGCGACGCCGGAATATTCCGTCCACAACCTGGCGTATTACTACAACTGGTCGCTGTCGCGCTGCTCGCAGCGGTATGTCTGCAAGTGGGATGCTGACATGGTGGTCAGACGTGAGGAACGCCAGTCCTTCAGCGACATGCTCCAACAGCTCGATCACCAGGAAGCGCACGCCATGTTCCTGCCCGGGCAGACGGTCTATCGCGATGCAGCAGGCCGCTGCTTCCTTTCATCTGGCGAATTGCTGGCCGAGCGCCGCCTGTTCCCGCACGGCCGTGACAACTATTACGCGAAGGGCGAACACTTCGAACGGCTCCGGCTTGCTCCGGCAGTGCCCATCCACCGGTACGACGGCGTCGTGTTCTACGAACTGAAGTTCGTGGACGAAGACGAGTTCTCACATTGGAGCACCACGAAGTTTCCGACGGCGCGAAAACAGCAGGAGTGGGACCGCATCGAGCAGTTGCGCGCCGGCGGCGACGTCGATGGCCGGTTTGTTCCCCTGCCGGCAAATTTCCTGAACGATCAGTGCGGCGGGTTGATACGGGATGAGGCTCAGTGAAAGGAACGATCGTGCTCGCCGGTTCGCTGGCGCAGAAACCACATGTGGGAGGACACACCTGGGTGTTCCTCCAATACCTGCTGGGCTTTCGTCGCCTGGGCTGGGACGTTCTGTTCCTCGACCGTCTCGAACCCGAGATGTGCCTGGACGCCTCCGGCGTGCGCTGCAGCGCCGAAGCCTGCATCGGCTTCCGGTACTTGAACGACGTGATGACCATGTTTGGCCTCGGCGGCAACTTCGCCGTCGCGTGTGACGGAGGTCAACGGTTCATCGGTCTCTCGCGTGAAGACGTCCTGAATAGGGTCGGCGAGGCCGCGACCTTGATTAATGTCATGGGGTTCTTCACAGACCCGGAAGTCCTCGCCAAAGCCCGAGCGCGCGTGTTTTTTGACATCGATCCAGGCTTCGGTCAGATGTGGCGCGAACTCGGGTGGCACGATCCCTACAATGGTTACGACCACTACGTGACGATCGGCGAGAAGATCGGCCAGCCCGGCTGCACGGTGCCCGACTGCGGCCTGACCTGGGTGACAACGAAACAGCCGGTGGTCCTCGAGCATTGGCCGGCCTCCGAGGGGCCGTCAGGCGGCGCCTTCACCAGCGTCGGGGCGTGGCGCGGCCCGTATGGTCCAGTGGAATACGAAGGGCGGACGTATGGACTGCGAGCGCACGAATTCAGGAAGTTCATGGCCCTACCCACACTGAGCGGCGAAGCGTTTGAAGTAGCGTTGGACATCCACTCGGCCGAAACGAACGACCTTGCGCTCCTCTCGACGAATGGCTGGCGGCTGGCAGACCCGGCGGTTGCGGCACACGATCCACGCGCATATCAAGCCTATCTGTCCGGCTCGAAGGCCGAGTTCATGGTGGCAAAGAACATGTACGTCCAGTCGAAGAGCGGCTGGTTCAGCGACCGAAGCATTTGTTATCTGGCGAGCGGCCGTCCGGTCCTCGCCCAAGACACGGGCCTGGCGGGCCTCTACGAAACGGGCGAAGGACTGTTGACGTTCCAGACACTCGACGAGGCCGCTGCAGGCGCTGCGGAGATCGACCGCCACTACTCACGGCACTCGCGCGCGGCGCGTGAATTGGCTGAACAGCACTTCGACTCGGACATCGTCCTGACACGCCTTCTCGGCGAAATCAATCTCGGCTAGTCGAACTCGATGTTCATCCTGATCAGCGGTGCGCTCGCGAACAAGCCCTTCAACGGCGGCGAGGCCTGGGTGCGCCTGAGCTGGCTGCGGGGGTTCGAGCGACTGGGTTGCCAGGTGTACTTTCTCGAGCAGATCGGTCCGGAGACCTGCGTGGATGCCGAGGGTGCGCCGGCCACGTTCGAAGAATCCGTGAATCTGGCGTACTTCAGGAAGGTCATCGCCCAGTTCGGGCTCGAGGGTCGTGCCGCACTGGTGTGCACTGACGAATCGGGTTCGTTCGGCGCAAGTCTGGGTGACCTCGACCATCTCGTTCAAGGCGCGGACTTGCTGGTGAATATTTCCGGGCATCTGCGGATGCCGCGTCTGTTCCAGCGGGTGCGACGCAAGGCCTACATCGACATCGATCCGGGATTCACCCAGTACTGGCACGACGCAGGCGTCAGCGGCGCGAACCTGGACGGCCACGATCTGTACTACACCATCGGGGAAAATATCGGGAACACGGACTGCCCCATCCCCACTTCCGGTTTCGAGTGGCGGCCGGTTCGACAACCTGTCGTGCTTGAAGACTGGCCGGTTAGCGCTGAGGCCGGCTTCGATCGCTTCACAACAATTGCGAGCTGGCGAGGGACGTTCGGTCCGGTCGATGCCGGCGGCCGGCGGTTCGGATTGAAGGTCCACGAGTTCCGGAAAATCATCGACTTGCCTCGGCGGGCCAGCCTCGAGTTCGAGATTGCCCTCGACATCCATCCGGCGGACGGCAAAGATCGGGACGCCTTGCTGACTCACGGCTGGCGCATCGTCGATCCACGGCGCGCTTCAGGCGATCCGCTTGACTTCAGGCGCTACGTTCAGCAATCGGGCGCCGAGTTCTCCGTCGCGCAGGGAATCTACGTCGAGACCAACAGCGGCTGGTTCAGTGACCGCACGGTCCGGTACCTTGCCAGCGGCCGGCCCGCGCTCGTGCAGGACACGGGTTTCAGCCGGCGGCTACGGACTGGACGGGGCCTGGTCGCGTTCCGCACGCTCGATGAGGCGGTCGAAGGCGCGCGGCAAATCGCCAACGACTACCATGCGCACGCCGCGGCCGCGCGGGCGGTTGCGGAGGAATACTTTGATTCCGGCGTGGTCCTGCCCCGCCTGTTGGACGACGCGATGATGGTGCCCTGAACATGAAGAAGACGTGGACCACGAAGCCGGGAGGCCTCAACATCGTCGTGTCCGGCGGCGTGGCGGGGACGCCGGGACAGGCGGGCATCGCGTGGGTCATGTTGCAATACCTGCTCGGGTTTCAGCGACTCGGCCACGGCGTGTTCTTCATCGACCCGATCGCGCCTGCGGCGCTGACACCGCGCGGGACGTCACTCGAGGATTCGACGAACGCCGCATTCTTTCATCGCCTGACTGCGCAGTTCGGGCTGAGCCAGGCGTCATCGCTACTGGCGACAGATGGATCCCACGCTACGGTCGGCGAGTCCTATGAAGCCCTCAAGGAAATCGTGGGGCAAGCAGACATCCTTCTCGACATCTCGGGCAAACTTCGAGACGACGAGCTGCTGTCTGCCGCGTCACGAGCTGTCTATCTCGACATCGATCCTGCCTTTACCCAGTTGTGGCAGCACGCCCAGGGAATCGACATGGGGTTTGGCGGACACAGTGATTTCGTGACGGTCGGACTCAACATCGGCCAGCCCGGTTGTGCGGTTCCGACTCTGGGGCTGCCCTGGTTGACCACATTGCAGCCCGTTGTACTGGAACGGTGGCCGGCGGCGCCGCCACGAAAAGGTGGGCCGCTCACGACCATCGCCAACTGGCGCGGTTACGGTTCAATCGAGTACGAGGGAATCTTTTACGGGCAGAAGGTCCACGCGCTGCGCGAACTGATCACCCTTCCCACGCTTACGCCTGAAGTGTTCGAGTTGGCCCTGGTGATCGACGCCGGCGAAGTGAAGGATCTTGCGGCGCTCGCAGCACATCGCTGGCAGATCGTGGACCCCTCGGCGGTGGCGGGCACGCCGAATGACTATCAAGCATTCATTCATGCATCGAAAGCAGAGTTCGGGTTGGCAAAAACAGGATACGTGGCATCGCACTGCGGATGGTTCAGCGATCGGAGCATCTGCTACCTGGCCTCGGGGCGGCCGGTCATCGCACAAGACACCGGTTTTGGCAGCGTGTTGCCCACTGGGCGAGGACTGCTGACATTTAGTACCATTCCGGACGTGCTCGAGGCGATTGCTTCACTGAATGAGAACTACGATGACCACGTGCGCGAAGCCAGGGCTTTGGCGGAAGATCACTTCGACTCGGATGTCGTGTTAGGCCGGCTGTTGAGCCGGCTCGGAGCGTGAAGCCGTCCGGGGCAATGCCCCCAGGCGTCATCGGCGACGAAGCGATTCGGACGGCGCTCCAGCTGGGCTTGCAGCAGCGCGGAATCAGTGGCGCGATCACGCGACTCGAACGGCGGCCGTCTCCCTACGCGTCCAGCTTTGCGCTCGAGGAACTCGACGTTGAACTCGACGATGGTTCGCGGTTGGCGCTGATGGTGAAGAACCTCAGCCGACGCGCAATGAACGAGACGGCCCTGCGCGTCAAGCCGGATTTCACCTTTGATTCGAAGCGCGAGATAGCGGTCTACCGCCATATCGTCGAACCACAGCAGCTGGGCGCCGCGTTGTTTGCCACTCACGTAGACCAGAAGTCGGACGAGTGCTGGCTCGTCATCGAGCGGATTGACGGCCACGAGTTGTATCAGGTGGGTGAACTGGAAATCTGGACGAACGTGGCGCGGTGGCTTGGCGCCATGCACGATCGGCTCGCGCGCCTGGAACTCGAACAACTCACGGTGACGGCACGGCTCCTGGTCTACGATGCGGCTTTTTACCAACACTGGCTTCACCGGGCGGACGGGCTCCTGCACGATGCCGAAGCCCAGTCGCGCGCCGCTTTCGACTATATCCGTGCCCGTTATCACCGCGTGATTGAGCGCCTGCTCGCGCTGCCTGTCACGGTGGTCCATGGTGAATTCTACGCGTCCAATGTGCTGACGGCGGGAGCAGACGGGCTGCGCGTCTGTCCAGTGGACTGGGAAATGGCCGCCGTGGCGCCCGGGTTGATCGATCTGGCGGCGCTCACGCTCGGGGTATGGACGGAGGAACAGCGGCGCGTGTTTCTGGCGGCATATCTGGACGCCATGTCGGCCGATGAGGCGCGTGTGACGCTCGATGAGCTTGTTGAAGCCGTTGACTACTGTCAGATTCACCTGGCCGTTCAGTGGCTGGGCTGGTTCGGCACCCATGTGCCGTATCCAAGCCACGCGCGCGACTGGCTGGCGGAGGCTGTCGGGCGCGCTGAGCGCCTCAGACTGTGATGGCTGCCGCGTCGCGAAATGACATCAGCACGACGCCGTTGGCATCGAGCGCCTCGCGAATGCGCGTATCGCACAACGTCGCGACCTCCACTTCACGCTCGTCGCGGTACATGCCCTCGACGTCCCGGTCGAGCGCGGGATGACATCCAAGTTCCGTGATGCCGTCGGGAAGCGTCTCGATGATCCGTGTGAGCGCGCTCACCGATATCAGATCAGGGTACGGCTCTCCTTTGTGGGTCTGTCCGTAAAACCCTCCCTCATACCTGATCCGCGGATGAAACTGGCGGAGGGGCACGCTCAGTCGCGACGCCATTTCAGCCGCGACTCGATGAGCCGCACCCTTCGAATGCACATGCTGATGCGAGTCGATGTGTGTGGGCGGACCGCCCATCAATTGGGCAAACACGTCGAACTGGCGCAGAACTTCGTCCCGCACCTTGACGTCATCACCCGGCGGCACAACCTCATACAGCGGCCGCCAGTCCCCACCGGCCTTGCTCCACTCACACAGATCGATATGCAAGCCCACACTGAGCTTCGGGTACCGTCGAGCCATGGCCGCCGCCTCGATCGCGGCCGGCCATCGGACCATGAGGCTGGTACTGGTAACGACGCCGCCCTCATGACAGGCGACGATGCCGCGGTTGATGCCTGGGCTCTGACCAAAGTCGTCAGCGTTGATAATCACCCGGCGCCCAATCATGGTGTCACTGTAGACGGCCGGGCCGCATGCATGTTCAAGGATGACTGGATGTGGATGAAGGGCCAGGTCAAACGCTACCGTCAGGACGCTGATCCGCCGTCTGGCCCACCGGGGCCGTGATCGAGTGCGCCGGTTCGACCGCCTGGAAGCCGCATGCAGCTGAGCCCATGTCCGCGGCGTGCTCGGTGGCCGCCACGACACGAGTGACGGTCCACACCCAGCGAAGGATCACCGCCAGCACCGCGGCCACGCCGGCTGCGAAGGGCCACCACGGAACACCGCCGAACGTGAGGGCGCCAATCGCCGCGCCCCCAGCCAGCGCCGCCACCATCAGCGCGATGGCGAGCTGCCCAATTCCCGTGAGCCTGACCTGCGTCTCGAGCCGCGCGAAGCGCCGGCCCGAACCGTGATCTTCCACAAGACCACGCAGGTCCAGCCAGCTCGATCGCCCGATCTCCACGCTGAGATCCCGCAGCGGTTGCCACCCGTCATCCACTTCGAGGGCGCGACCCACGCGTGCAAGACGAAGTTGCTTGAACACTTCGGACAACCAGGCGCCTGGCTCCGTCCATTCTTCGCTCCAGTAGTTCTTCTCGACAGAACGCCCGAGCACCAGCGGTAGAGCGTTCCGCAGTTCCAACAACGTCAGGGGGCGCTGCAGTGTCGGCGGTTGTGGCGAGGCTCGCTCGCCGCCGGTAAACGTGCCACGGACGCGGCCCATCGCGCGCGCCAGCGGTTGCACGAGGTGGAGCCAGGCAATAGTGAGACGAGCGACCATGCGGCTGGAGGATGCCGGCCAGCCCGGTATCGGAGCGATCTGCGATACGTCGGACGCCATCGCGAACTGGAAGCACTTGAAGACCGTGATGAGCAGTGCGCTCACTCCGATGGACGACACCAGCCACGCCAGGTCCGTCCTTCCAAACCACCCCAGGGCGACACCCGCCACCAGATGGAGCAGGGCAACAGCCACCCATTCGATTCGGTGCGGCAGCAGCGTGAGGAGATAGGGATCGCCGTGGTAGACCGACGGGAATGCCGCGAGTCCCCACGTGCCGGAATTGACTCGCGCCTTCGACAACGCGCGTATGAACGGCAGCGGGCTGTAGATGCGGCCGCGCCAGATCGCCTGCCCGTACGGAAACTTGTGCGGGTGGTGGGGCGCGAGCCAGGCTTCGCCCTCGCCATATCCGCGCTGCTGACGCCAGTAGCCCTTGAAGGTGGTGCGATGACGATGCCACACGAGGGCCGCCGGCGCGAAGCCCACCTGCCAACCGCGCGCCTGAAGCCGCCAGCACAAGTCCACGTCGTCTCCGGCCCTGACATAGATGGGGTTGAAGCCGCCAATCTCAAGCAACGTGTCGCGACGAAACGCCATGTTGCATCCGGGGACGTGCTCGGCGATGGTGTCATCGAGGAGCACGTGTGTGGGTCCGCCCGGAGCGCGTGCCACGCACTGCGCGAACCACGGATCGTCGGCGGGCACCACGTTCGGCCCGCCCGCGGCCGCGACATCCGAATTGAGGAACGGTTGAACCAGGAATGTCAGCCAATCCGGATCCACGCGAACATCGGCGTCGGTGTAGGCCACGAGAGGGCCCGACGCGGCTTGCAGGCCGATGTTGCGTGCGGCGCTCAATCCGCCATTCTGCACGTCGATGACTGACGCCACCGCGTGGCGCCGAGCCACATCGCCGGTCCCATCAGTCGATCCATCGTTGACGACGATGACTTCGTAGTGGGGATACGTCAGTTCAGCCAGCGACTTGAGGCACTCGTCGATGGTTTTGGCTTCGTTGTAGGCGCACACCACAACTGACACTTTGGGCCACGTGGCGGTTTCAGCCGCGCTGAACGGAGCCGTGGCAAACACCTGTGAAACGGCGGCCAGCGCCGGCTTCGGCCTGCGGTCCCGATCGACCAATCCGAAGTCCCAGTCCTCCACGTCGAAGCCGCCGCGCCACCATTCATCGGTCCAGGCAAAGGCAATGGCGCCACAGGCCCCGCCGCGAAACGCCGTCTCCGACTGCATGGCCGTGAGCGCCGCCTGCCCATCCAGTCCCTGCCGGATGCTGTCGGACCCCAACTCCGCCAGCAGCAACGGAAGACGGCCGGCGACCTGTTGCAGCCGTGGAATGTAGGCGCGCAGGTCAGACTCGCGGTGCAGGTAGACGTTGAACGACGCGACGTCGAAGAACGGCAGATCCAGGAACTCGGTCGGCGGGAAATTCACGTAGGTGACGAGGGCAGCGGGCGCGACCGACTTCACGTCGCCGTAGAGCTCCCGTAGGAAGCGCTCGACCCGCGCCGGCCCGTGCCAGCGAACCACCGCTGGCGGGATCTCGTTGCCCACGGCCACCATCAACGTGGCCGGATGCGCCGCGACCCGGCCCGCGGCCGCAACCACCGTGCGACGCACC
>JBKJJZ010000603.1:0-3121 GCA_046597705.1 Vicinamibacterales bacterium
CCGAAGACTTTCATCAGGGCGCTGTCATCGAACTCTCCGAGGATGCGCGGCGAGATCGACCGCTGGCTGGGCGAGGCGCGCCTGTCCCCGCGCATCCTCGGAGAGTTCGATGACAGCGCCCTGATGAAAGTCTTCGGCGAGGCGAGTGAGGGCTATTTTCCCTCGCCTGCGATCATCTCGGACGAAATCTGCGCGCGTTACAGGGTCCATGAGGTCGGACGTTTAGCGGAGGTGCGTGAGGCATTCTGGCTGATCAGCACGGAACGGCGCATCCAACACCCTGAGGTGCGCGCCGTTCTGGATGCCGCCCGCGACGCGGTGTTTGTGCCGCAGGGTGCCGGTAAGGCGGCACGGTAACAGCCGGAGTCTTGGGACGATGTTGCATCTCACGTCCGACCCAGATGACTTGACCACGGCCGTGACCCTGCTGCGAGGCGGCGAGTTGGTGGCCCTGCCGACCGAGACGGTGTATGGGTTGGCCGCCGATGCGACAAACCCGGATGCCATTCGCGGGGTTTTTCGCGCCAAGGGTCGTCCCGCCGATCACCCACTGATCGTGCATCTCGCGGCAGCCGAGCAACTGTCGGACTGGGTTGCCGACGTGCCGGAGATGGCCTGGCAGCTGGCATTGGCCTTCTGGCCTGGGCCGCTCACCCTCATCCTGCCTGCTGCCCGGACGGTATCGCCGCTCGTGACCGGTGGCCAGGTCACCGTCGCGCTGCGGGTACCAGCCCACCCGGTCATGCAGACCGTGCTTCGCCAGTTTGGTCGGGGCCTGGCCGCACCGTCAGCAAATCTCTTCGGTCAGATCAGCGCGACCACCGCAGCGCATGTGCGGACGCACCTGGCCGGCCGGATCGCGGCAGTGGTTGATGGCGGCCCTTGCCCGGTCGGCATCGAGTCAACCATCGTCGACCTTAGCAACAAACATGCGCGTGTCCTGCGTCCAGGAGCCATCAGCGTCGAAATGATTGCGCGCCACCTGCCGTGCACGGACAATGTCACGGACTCCGCGCCCCGCGTCCCGGGCGCTCTGGCGTCACATTACGCACCGCGCACACCGTGCTACCGAATCCCGGCCGATCTGGCTGAGCCGCCGTTTCCAGGCCTGCGGACGGGATTGCTCGCGCAGCGCCCTCCAAGTTGGCCGGTGGCAAGGCTCTGGCCGATGCCCTCGCAGCCCGACGTCTATGCACGCGCGCTCTACGCAGCTTTACACAGTGCCGATGCCAGCCGGTGCGACAATTTGCTGATTGCGATGCCGCCGGACGGACCGGCCTGGGCCGCCATACACGATCGCCTGTGCCGGGCGACCCGAAGCCTCTAACGGGTCGCCCCCCCGGCTACGTCTCAGCTAGGTCGCGGAAGGCCGAGTGCACCCGGCACGGACGACGATGACGCCGTTCACGTCCGGAAGAGCCCCAGGTCGACCGCGTGGCACCGCTTCGCGAACCGTACTTCGTGATCTCGGTCCAACGGAGATTGAAACATCCTGCCGTGGTCGTCACAAACACGGCCCGCGAGGACGTGTTTAAGTGATGGCCGCGAGCGCCACGTGACCACGCGCGATGCCAAGCCTAGACGCGATCGCGGGAATCTCAAACGCCGCATCCCGGCTTTCGTGTGCCCACTGTGTGCCCACAATACAAACGGCCCGCTGAAGGCGGTCAATCGTGCAAACTGCTCAGAAGACAATGGTCGGGATGCCGAGATTCGAACTCGACCCCCTTGACCCCCAGTCCAGTCCTGTCAGCGCATTTCCCCAGAGCCCAGTGCGGTGCGCGCATCGCCTCCGGTGTTTCAGGCGATGCGTGACATGACGCGCGACAGCCCAGCGCGGGTCACCTTCGCGTAGCGCTCGGTTAACTCCAGCGAAGAATGCGTCAATTGATGCTGCACTTCCCGCGTTGACGCGCCCTTCTCGAGCATGTGCGTCGCCAGCGAATGGCGGAGCCAATACGTCCTGATCCTGTGAGGGTAATTGGCCTTCTCGGCCGCTTTTTTGACCCACCAATTCACCGTCCGCTGCTCGAACCCAACGTCGGTCCGTTCCTGGCGCTCGTCTGCGAACCGATAAATGCCGGCGTCCGCAAACTTGATCAATCGACGGAAGGCCTGAACCCCGAGTTTCGGTAACGCGATCGGATTGCTTCGACCGCCCTTCGCAGCCGGCACAAATACCGTCGCGTGCGAAAGGTCAATGTCGCTGCGACGAATACGATTGAGCTGCGCGGGCCGCATGCCCTTCCAGGCCAGACAACGGATGATCGCGCTGTTGACGTTGTCGTCCGGCAACTCGGCCAGGATCTTCCCTACCCACGTGAAGTCGATGGCGTTGATCTTCCGGTCAGGCTCCCTGAAGCGATCGACGTCGAGGCAGGGGTTGTAGCAGCGCTTGCCGTTTAGAAGCACGTAGACATTCGACAGCGCGGACAGGCGGTGATTCAGCGACGATTCCGATAGGAATCACGCACGCAACACATGCCCGTATCGATTCTTCCGACCGCTCTCCCGTTCCGATGCCCAGGCGCTCAAATGCTTGCGAATCTCGATGGGCTTGATCCGATTGCGGTTGCGGCCCCGGAAGAGCGCCGCCCACCGCGTCGTGCGCAGCTTCGGCTGGCAAGGCCAGCGACTGCTCGGCGAAGGCGGGCGCTCCAAGTCACCGCACGACCACCCGTACGCTCCGCGCGTCTTCCCAACGGTCCGTGCGTTCGTTCCAGGCATAGGCCGTCAGGATGTAGGTTCCGGGTTTCAAAGCGGCGGTCAGCGAGAATCCCGCGTGCTCGGACGCCCCGGCAAAGGCACGCGCGGCGTCGGGTCGCGCTTCGTCCAGGGTCGCGGCCCCAAGGAAGAGGGGCGCGGCGGCATCACCCTCTTCGGGCCGGGCCCAGACATGGACCGCGGTGATCCCCGGCCCAATCGCCGCCTGCGGATCAAACGCCCATCCCTGCACGCGGACGTTGCGTTCGCCCAACTGGTCCACACGGGCCGCTCCTGACGTCACGGCGTCGAGCTGCATGCGAATCTGCGCCTCGCCAGCACGCGCGCGCGGCTTCTCCACCACCGTCACGTGCACGTCGATGCGTTCACCGCCACGCACAAAGACCAGGTGGTAGGG
>JBKJJZ010000425.1:0-3361 GCA_046597705.1 Vicinamibacterales bacterium
GGTCCGCGGGCGCGCAGCTCATCGAGTTCAAGAACGACAAGGGCGAGCGTCTTCAGGCGTCGTTGTATCTGCCGGCGAACTACGAGAAGGGCAAGTCATATCCGACGATCGTCTACATCTACGAGCGCCTCACGCAGGGGCACTATGGCTATGGCCGGCCGACGGCGAATGGCTTCAGCCGGCAGTCATACACCAGCAACGGCTACGCCGTGCTGCAGCCGGACATCAAGTACTACATCAACGATCCCGGCATGTCGGCGGCATGGACACTGCCTGCGGCCGTCAAAGCCGCTGTGGCCACCGGAGTGGTTGATCCGAAACGCGTGGGCCTGCACGGCCACTCATGGGGCGGCTATCAAACGGCGTTCACGATCACGCAGTCCGACGTATTTGCGGCGGCAATCGCCGGCGCGCCGCTGACCAACATGATCAGCATGTATTCGATCATCTACAAGAACAGCGGGGGCACCAACGGCGCAATTTTCGAGAGCAGCCAGGGCCGCTTCACATCGGGACCGTGGGCCAACTGGGAGGCGTATTCCCGCAACTCGCCGGTTTACCACGCCGCAAAGGTGAAGACCCCGCTGGTCATCCTGCACAATGACCAGGACGGCGCTGTGGATTTCACGCAGGGCGTTGAGTACTACAACACGCTGCGCCGGCTCGAGAAGCCCGTCGTCATGCTCGAGTATCCCGGTGAGAACCACGGTCTCGCCCGTCCGGCCAACCAGCAGGACTACACCGTTCGGATGAAGGAATTCTTTGACCACTTCCTCAAAGGCGCGCCTGAGCCCGATTGGTGGAAGGACGGCGTGCCGCGCCTCAAGATGCAGGAAAACCTCGACCAGCGCCTGAAGGCGCGCGAAGAGGAAAAGAAAAAGGTTGAAGAGGCGAAGAAGAAGGCGGGCGGCGGAGGGGACTGATCCCCACCCCGCCAGACCCTCGCGCCAAGTTCCCGTCCGCTCCGGAGGTCTCTCCATGTCTATGTCGTCCCAGGTTCTGATAGCCTGCATCCTGTTCGTCGGGCTTGCTGCAGTTCCAGTGGAGGCGCAGATCAATTCCGCTGTCGTCGACGTGCTGGTTCGCGATCCCGAGGGGCGTCCAATCAAGGGCGTCATGGTCAACGCCATCAACTCCGAGAGTGGTACCAGCGTCGAAGCGCTGACGAACGCGGCCGGCACGGCGCGTCTGGCGGCCGTCCCGCCTGGAACATATGACGTGCACTTCACCAGGGAAGGAAGGATCCCGGTTGTCGAGAGAGCGTTGGTGCTGCGGGTCGGCCAGACCGTCGCGGTCCAGGGCACCATGCAGCTGCAGCCTGCCGAAACGGTGACCGTTGCAGGTGCCCCCAATCTTGTGGACATCCAGAAGTCAGATTCATCCACCAATATCGTGCCTGAGCAGATCGCGCAATTACCGGTCTTCGATCGGGACTTTCAGCGCCTCGCCTTCATCGCTCCGACGGTACAGCGCGAGCGCGGCGACTTTCGCTTCATTTCCGGAGGCCCCGTCCTTGGCAGCGGCGGCAATGCGAGCCAGTCGACGATTCTCGTCGATGGCATTGACTTCACCGATCCGGCGCTCGGACTGTCCACCGCGCGTTTCAGCCAGGACGCGATTCGGGAGTTTCGCGTCATCAGTAACCGTTTCGGTGTCGACATTGGGGGATCGGCAGGTGGCGCGTTGTCGATCGTCACCCGGTCCGGCACGAACGACTGGGCCGGCAGCGGATTCGCGTTCTTGCGCGACGATGCGTTGCGTACACGTGGAGCACTCGAACAGGGCAAGGTCCCGTACTCCCGCCGGCAGTACGGCGCAGTCGGCGGCGGCCCGCTCAAGGTCAACCGGTCTCACCTGTTCGTGGCAGTCGAACAGGTCACCGAACGGAACATTGCGCTCTTCCGCCCCGGGGGGTCGTATGGCAGCCTGGCGCAAGACGTCCCGGTGCCAGTAAGCCAGACGATGGGCTTCGGGCGGATTGATCACCAGGTGACCGCAACACAGCGGCTGGCCGGCAAGGTGGTGTACGAGCGTTTTCGCCAGAAAAACTTCCGCGTCGGCGGCACGCAGGATCCGTCGTACGGCCAGGACCTTGATCGTGACAACTGGAATCTCAACGTCGAGCACACCTGGGTGACAAGCGCCAGTTCGTTGAACCAGCTGCACGTACAGGTCGCCGGCCGAAGGTACTTCGAGCCGCGAAACTCAACAGGCGTGGCCGAGTGGTTCAGCAATGGCAATTCGCTGCGCACGGGCGGCAATATTCTGGGCGATCTGCTTGGTGATGGCACGTTCCTGGAACTGCGTGAAACATTCTTCCTGAACAGGGGCGTTCATTTTCTCCGGGGCGGCGCCAGCCTGCAGCACGTTCGCGACCGCTCACGCATCGAGTTCTATCTGTCGGGTCTCTTTATTTACGTTACCGATACCCGCGCACTGCCGCTCGCCTACGCGTTCGGCGATGGCTCGGCCGACGTCACCGCTTCAACCACGCGCGTCGCCGGATATGTCCAGGATGACTGGACGGTTCGGCCGAATCTACGCGTGAACCTCGGCCTTCGGTATGACATCGACACGAAGGGCAACAACCCCGAATTCCGTCACCCGCTTGTGCCAGCCGGACGCCCGGTGGACAAGAACAACCTGCAGCCGCGCGCGTCGTTTTCATGGGACATCGGTGATAACGGGCGACACGTGGTGCGGGGTGGTGCAGGGCTGTTTGCCGGCCGGTATTTGTTCACGCCGCTCTTTCAGGAGCTCCAGCAAAACGGCGTCAGTGGACGCATCCTCCAGACGCGCGTGAACGGTGCACTTCTGGGAAGTCCGGCGCTCGCGCTCGATCCGGCCAACCCGCGAACGACGGGTATTCAGCAAAAGGCTGACATCTCCATCATGGCGACGCCGCTCAAGGCGCCAATGGCCGCGCAGGTGTCTGGCGGTTACACGATGCGTGTCGGAGACACGCGCCTCTACGCGGATATCGAGGGAATCTACATCGCCGGGTACGACGAGATCGTCCTTCGCGACACCAACTTCAGAGGCAACCGGCTTGGTGGGCGTCCCAATGCGGCGTTCAATCAGATCAACACGTATTCCAACGACGGCCGATCGCGATACGCCGCGCTCGTCTTCAGCCTCAACGGCCAGTTCGGGGGCGGCCATCTTGTGACCGCGTCCTACACGCTCGGGCGGAAGAAGAACATCGCCGATGACTTCAGTCCTGAGCTGCCGTTCGGGTTCCCGAACGATCCTGCCGATATCGAAGCGGAGTTCGCGCGTGCGCGCAGTGACGAACGCCATCGTGTGGTGTTGAGCGGCGTGTTCAAGATGCCATTCGGCCTGACGGCGGCTCCAATTTTCG
>JBKJJZ010000619.1:0-9794 GCA_046597705.1 Vicinamibacterales bacterium
GGCCGGCGGAGACCCGGACGGCACATCGTCATCACGCCGTGGACACTGACCACGTCCTGGTGGCGCGCTGCCGCGACCACCGCGACGACGATGCCTTCGCTGAACTGGTGGGCCGACATCGCGATGCGGTGTTCCGGCTGGCCCTGTCGATTCTGGGGCAGGGATTCGCCGGCGATGCGGAGGAAGTGACGCAGGAGGTGTTTCTCCGTGTGCATCATTCGTTGCGTTCGTTTCGCGGTGAGTCGCAGTTCAGCACGTGGCTCTATCGCATTACGTTCAACCTCGCCGTGAACCTGAAGGAGCGAGTGCGCTACCGAACGCCGCATCTGCCTGAAGAGTCCCTGGCCCGCACCGCGTCATCCGAACCGGGCCCGGACGAACAGCTCGAGAAGGCGCGGCGAGAGCGGGCTTTGAACGAATGTATCGCTCAGCTCCCTGAGGTCTATCAGTCGGCGCTGCGACTGTATTACTGGATGGGCACCAGCGTGATCAACATCGGCGAGTTGCTGGTCGTCCCAGAGAACACGGTGAAGTCGTATCTGCATCGCGCCCGGCACCTGCTGGCGGCGATGCTCCGGGAGCAAGGGTATGGAGATGTCTGAACAGGAAGGAATGGATCGCCTCCTCTCGCAGTCGCTGTCGGCGCCTGTGCCGACGTTGTCACCAGACTTCGATCGGCGAGTCATGAAGCGCGTGCGACCGCGTCGATTGAGCTGGCCCGGCGTTCTCACACTGGCGCTCTATGCCACGTTCGCGCTCGCGTCGTCCATAGTCGCGATGCGTCTGACGGGAATCGGTTGGGCGACGATCGCCGCGTCGATCGTGGTGCCGGTCATCGTCGTCGCCGCCCTGTTTCGGGATAGAACCAGACGCTCACGAGCATGGAGCCCGAGGTCGTCAGGATCTTCCCGAGCTTGAGGCTTGAGCCGGCTTCATTCCACCGGCGGCGCGAACCGTTCCCGGAATGTGAACGCCTCGGGCGTCGGACCTTGTTCGCACAGCAGCTGCCAGCGACGGCGGCCTTTGTCGAGCGTTGGAATCTCGCCGACGGGGATCCACCACATCGCCACTGGCGGAGCACCGAGATCCTCGAACCAGGACGCGCGCGCGGCGTAGACCTTGCCATGGCCAGAGCGATAGGCATATGCATGCAACGCCTCTATCGACGCCCACACAGACATGTTGACAATCATCCGCGGGTCGTCGCTGAAAGGCACGTAGCTGCTCGGGCGGCCGTCGTCGCTCTTCAGGCGCCACACAAACCCATCGGCTGAATCCGCAAGTGCGTTGATTGCGTCAAGCTGACCTACGAAGGTAGCCATTGACGGATCCGTCAGCGGCATCCGGGCGCGTGCCAGGTTGATCTCGGCCAGGTGCCACCGGGGTTCAGATGAAGACATCCGACAGCGTAACCCTCCGGCTATCAAACGCTCTGGAACAGACCTGACCTTTGCCTGACATGAAACTGATGCTCACTTCCTGGGTGGCACAGCATCTGGAGGCCCACTTGCGCCGCCACTCGCTCAATGGGGATCATGCCCGATTGGCTCCATGGACGACCGTCGGCTTTCCGCCACCGCGGCTGCCGCCAGTGTTGCCTGAGCCGCCATGACGACTTGATAGCTCATCCCGGGCAGAAGCACGAGCAGGCCACCCCCCGATCCCACGAGGACCGCGCCAAGCAGGATCCGCTGGCTCCGCACTGTCTGCGCCCACAGCCACGGCCCAACGGCAGCCGCGAGCGCTGCGAGCCCAAGCCCAACGATCCAGATGCCCCTCGTCGTCCACCCGTCCGCCAACCGGGTGAGGTGCAGCGCCGCCGATCCGAACAGCGCAGCGGACGCGAACAGCAGCGTGGTGACGATGAGCTGAGTGCGTACGGCTTGCACCATCATGATCGCGCACCTGAGCCCCGCCAGGTCCTGCTCCATCGGACCAAGCCGCCGAGGGTGACGGCGATCCATAGCAACGCCGTCAGATCCCTGAAGAGCCATCCTGCCGCGCCGAACAGCCGGCCCGAATGAAGCTGCCGAACCCACGCATCTCGTGGCGGTTTGATGGCGCGCAGTTCACCGTTGTAAGCGCTGAGGAACACATCGGTGCCGTCGTGAAATCCGGCGGTGATCAGTCCGTGCGCGAGAGAGTAATCGAGCCACTGCACCTCAGGGGCGGTCGTGCCAGGTCTGTCTCGAGCGAGCGCGCTCACGGCCGCATCGACCAATGTCGACAGGCGCGCCGGCGCCATCTTGACGATGTTCTCCGCCTCGTACTCCCGCTGCGATTGATACGTAAAGCCCAGATCGGCACGATGGTTCATCAGAATGCCGGTCCCTGATGGCACGAGCAGCACGAGTCCGGCGACCAGTCCGAGGCGGCGATGCACGCGGCCCGCGCGATCGAGATCAGCGCGTACGCGATCGCGAAACCAGATCCAAATGCCCGTGAGTGACATCAGGATCACCAGGCCGGCGATGGCATCGCGCTTGATGGTTCCGTCCTCCCCCAGCACGTCTTCAGCCGTGTGGATCCTCAACCATCGGTACTCATGCCGTGGCGCCACGCTGAGTACGCGCGCGGTGCTCCAGTCGAGCACGACTTCAAGAGGCTGCGCATCGCGCAACAGAACCTGGACGGTGCCACTGGCAGGCCTGAATCGCACGCGCTCGATCGCTGCTGGTCCACGCGGCCGCCCGAGGGCGCCGCCCTCCGTGGTGATTCGCAGATGCCGGTCCTGCACCGCCTTGAGCGCGGCAATCAGCAGGTCGTTGATCGGCAACACCTGCTCGACCATGCCGCTCCCCGCCACGCGGAGCGGACGTTCGGCTCGGGGATCGATTGACCCGGCGTGCGCCACCATCAGGCCCGAGACCGCGGTGACAAGCACCACGATCCCGGTCGAGGCCCCCAGCCAGATGTGCAGCCGGCGGATCAGGCTACTGCACGAACACGGAATCCTTCGTCACCCTGACGTTGGACCCGAGCAGAAGGCGCTTGGCGATGAACGCGCCGGTCAAAATGGACGTGTTTCCAACGGCCAACGTCCCATTCGGCACGTAGACATTGGCGGCAATTGTCGATCCGGCGAAGATATCCACCGCCGGCCTGTTGGCGGCCAGATCCGCACCACCCACATACAACTTCAGATGCGCCGGCGCGCCTGGCGTTGGCAGGATCACGCCGACGCCGCTCTTGAACTCGACTCGTCCGGCAACCCGCACGACGGTGTTCGCCGACGTGTAGCTGATTTTCGAATTGGGGCCAAGCTCAATACGAGAGAACGAATACGTTCCGGGGCCGAGTGTGACCACGGCTTTCGATTTGAGGACGAGTTCACCGTAGTTGGCAGGCACCAGAGTCACATTCCCGCTGATCTGCTTGTCGGCGCCTGGTGGAGCAGCCTGGACGAAGGGCGGGAGCTGCGGCCACAGGGGGACATACGCACACTCGACTCCCGAGGCCGGGCCCGCGCCGCATGCCGACCGCAGTGTGTAGACGCTGCCAGCACCGGTAATTGGCGCCGTGACCGAGAAGAGATCGCCAATCTTCGCACCGGCGCCGATCCTTACCGAGTGCGCGGCGACGTTCGCGGTGGGGGTAACGATGCCGTCGTTGCCGAGCCGCAACTCGAGGCCTGGTTGTCCACTGATCCCGGTCGATTGCTGGAACACGCCCACACCACCGCCGATGGTTGAACCGCCCTGCGCGGCATCGAGCCAGTCGATGCCCATCAGGGCATAGTCATTGATGTAGCCGTGAGGCGAAGTGACCGTCACGTTGAACGAACCACTCGATTCATTGGTCACGGCATCGGTGGCGGTGCAACTGACGGTGGTGGCCTTCGGCCCGTTCGCTCCGTTCGGGAATACCGCTCCAGTTTCCGGCGTACAGACGACGGTGACGGGCCCGGGCAGGTCATCGACCGCCGTCGCTTCGTAGGTCACTGTGGCGCCTGCGGTACTGTTGGCAAACACCGAGAAGTCGGCCGGCAGCGACAGCGTTGGCGGCACGTTGTCGAGCTCCACGTCCAGCCGCGAACGCTCCGAGACAATGGACGCGTCGCTGATGGTGGCCCACTCAATGGTATAGGTCGCGCTGCCGGTGTCCGGCAAATCCACGGTGAGGCCATCGGAGGGATCGGAATCGTATTGCCAGGGACCAGGGGCTGTTGCGGGCAGGGTCTGCGGCCACGCCCGCCACTGAAAGGCCGTGATGCCTGCCGGCGCGGTCAGCGTAATCGGGGTTGTGCCCTTGACGCGCATCAGAAATGACGTGGCGATCACCGGTCCAAAGTTCGGAGTTCCAATCTCGAGCGGTCCGTTGGCAGGAACAGGGTTTGAGATATTGGTGAGATAGAACGCGATGCGGTGACCCACGTCGACGTTGGAATTGTTCTCGCCAATCGTGTGGTACACGGCTTCGCCGGGTAGATACGGTTGCGGGTAGAAGTCACGATAGACCGGCGCCAGGTCGTCATAGCTGAGGTGATCTTTTTCGTAGGTCCGGTCATAGACCTCGATGGGGACATCGGGCAGCGCGGCGAAGTATCGCGTCAGGTACTGCGCGTTGTTGGAGCCCATTTCATATTCCGTGTGTACGCCTGATTCGCCCAGGCAGCTGCTCCTGTTGTCTTCAATGACGTCGTCTTCCCAGAAGGGCTCAGAGACATCGTCGCCGTCAATGTCATCGGGCGCCGACCCCTGCACGGGGTGAATGGTCTGGTCATTGACGCGCAGCGTGATGATCCACTCGGCACCGAAATAACATTCCTCACCGTTGTTATAGACCTCGAGCGTGTCGAAGTCCGCGCGGAACGCCTGCGCGCGATTTGCGGAGGCCGGGGCATAATCCCACGCGACCTTCACGCGATAAGCAAACGAGATGTAGTCGTTCGACGGGTAGGTCGGATCGTCCAGCGAGCCGTCGATGCCATCCGCGCCGGTCTTGGCGCGCACGATGACGCGGATGGCCGGCCGGCCGGTGTCGTTCCACGGCAGGAAGAAGGGCCCAGTGCTCAGATCCATCTCGACCGTGTAGGGCGCCTGTCCGTTGGGAGCGTGGTTACACCGGGCGGCGCCGATCGGCCAGTTCTTCGCGTACGCCGTCCCGCCACCAAGAAACGTGATGCCCTCGACTTCTTCGAGTGCTTCCGTGTGGTCGTCCTTGTTCGGAATGGTCGGGTTCTTCGGCACATCACTGCAGCGGTCTTCGACCTCGAAGATCATCCGGGTGTCGGCCGCTGCGCCGGGCGGAAGCGGCGGCGCCGGTACCACGAACTCGTAATCCTGATCGAGGATGGGCTGGTGCCACTCCCAGGAATGGATGGTCGACTGGTCACCATTCAACTCCGGTCGAACGATGTCGCCGTCAAACTCAGGGCCGTAGCACGGTACTGCATCATCGTCTTCGTCGCAGCCGTTGATCGACTCGACCACGTTGCCGCCGAAGCTGGAGAAGTAGACATCCGCCACGGTCGCCTGCACCAGCGTGTTCAGCAGTCCGCTCGTTGGCAGCGACACGGCCATGCCTGGCAGGTCGGTGTCGTCATACCACTGCCAGGGAAAGCGCGTGGCCTTGTCGCCGTCTGGTTGGCCGTCCGCGTCGGCGGTCTGCCGATAGATCACCCAGCCGAACGGCGCATGAATCTCCGTGCGGTAGTTGTCGCCAGTGTCTCTGTCTTCGATCCAGGTGTCGCCATGGCCGCAGTCGAAGACGTGCGTGCCCCAGACCTGCATGCGATCGCCAATCGCCGGAAAGGCATACATCGGAATGCCTCCACGCTCCCACTCGATTTCGAAGTTGCCTCGTTCGTTGCTGTCGCCTTCCTCAAAGCTGCCGGTGGAGAGCAGATGACGATACTCGGGATCCAGGGTGAGAAACGTGTTGACGTCGCGCGCGTAGTGATTAAACGGCGCGTCGGTGTAGTTCACGAATGCATTGGTCTTGGTGGATGCCTTCTTGGCGTCGCCCCCCAGGATGGTGCCCTCCACGAAAGTGACGTAGTCGTGCGGGTCCAGAACCTGGCCCTTGGCCATCACAATCGGCGCGTGGGGGTTCGTACTGCCGCCGACACGAATCCAGGCCGGATCGAATCCGGTAGGGACCGACGCAGTCAGGCCGCAACTGGCGAGCGGTGCCACGTAGTTCTCAGCGTCGTTGCTATCGACCAGGTTGCTGATGTCGCCCTCGTGAATCCAGAGGTTGTCCGCGGCCATCAGGCGCTGGGCGCCGAACAGCAGACCGAGGGCGACGCAGAGCGCTGCGAACGTACGCAGCCGGGTTGTCCGGGAAATGTCATCGAGAACAGGGGTAGAGGGACGACGCATAGGGAGACTCTCTGTAAGTGGGGGTCGAGTGTGGGCACCAAGCCGACGCGGAGCGTAACGCAGGGCCGGGACCAAGTCAATTGAGGACACGGCCAGAGCGCCCGCCACTGCCCATCGATGAGGTTCGAGGTTCGAGGTTCGAGGTTCGAGGTTCAGGCCCTTAATTTAATGTGGCGCCGCCAAATCGACGCCCTACGTTATAGGTTCGGGCCGAGCCAGCGCTCGGCGTCGGCGAGCGGCATGTCTTTGCGCTTGGCGTAGTCCTCGAGCTGGTCGCGGCCGATGCGGCCGACGCTGAAGTACTTGGCCTGCGGGTGGCTGAAGTAGAGGCCACTGACGGAAGCGGCGGGCCACATGGCGAAATTCTCCGTCAGCGTGATGCCCACGGCCGGCGCATCGAGAAGTCTGAAGAGCGTCGCCTTCTCAGTGTGGTCGGGACATGCGGGATAACCAAAGGCGGGTCGAATGCCGCGATACTTTTCGGACGCGAGTTCCTCGGTCGTGAAGTTCTCGTTCTTGCCGTAGCCCCAGTCGTGCCGCGCCTGCGAGTGCAGATACTCGGCGAACGCCTCGGCCAGTCGATCGGCCAGTGCCTTCGCGATGATGGCGTTGTAGTCGTCGTGCTGGGCCTCGAACTCCTTGACCAGGTCGTCCACCCCAATGCCCGCGGTCACGGCAAACGCACCGATGTAGTCAGGCGCCATGCTGTCCTTGGGCGCAACGAAATCCGCCAGCGACCGGTTCGGCCGCTTATCCGCGATCGGCTCCTGCTGCCGAAGCATGTGGAACCGCACCAGCTCGCTGTTTCGCGCGTCGTCCTTGTAAACCACGATGTCGTCACCGATGGTGTTGGCCGGCCAGAAGCCGTAGACGCCTCGTGCCTTGAAGAGTTTCTCAGAGACGATCCGCTTGAGCAGCGCCTGGGCGTGGTCATAGAGTTCGCGTGCGGCACTGCCGTATTCGGGATGGTCGAAGATGGCTGGGAATCGCCCCTTCAGTTCCCACGCGGAAAAGAAGAACGTCCAGTCGATGTAAGGCACGATCTTCTCGAGCGGCTCATCATCCAGGATCCGCTTGCCGACGAACCACGGCACTGCAACCTGCTGCGTGTCCCAGTCGGTCACGAGGTGATTCGCTTTCGCTGTCTCGTACGGCAACAGCGCGCGTTCTGATCGCGCGGCGTGCTTGACGCGCAGGTCTTCCTGATCCGCGCGCGTCCTCACCATGTAGCCATCGCGCTTCTCGTCGCTGAGAAGACTCGACACTACATCCACCGCCCTCGACGCATCCAGCACGTGAACCGTCGGGCCTGAATACATCGGCGCAACCTTCACCGCGGTGTGCTGCTTGCTCGTTGTGGCGCCGCCGATGAGCAGCGGCATCTTCATGCCGCGATGCTCCATCTCCTTCGCCACGAACACCATCTCGTCCAGCGACGGCGTAATCAGTCCGCTGAGCCCGACGATGTCCACTTTCTGCTCGACGGCGGTAGACAGGATCCTGTCCATGGACACCATCACACCCAGGTCCACCACCTCGTAGTTGTTGCAGCCGAGAACCACGCCGACGATGTTCTTGCCGATGTCGTGGACGTCGCCTTTGACGGTGGCCATCAGGACCTTGCCTTGCGGCTTCTGATCGATGCCGGCGGCAATCTGCGACGCCTTCTCCGCCTCCATGAACGGCTCGAGATAGGCCACGGCGCGCTTCATCGCGCGCGCGCTCTTGACCACCTGCGGCAGGAACATCTTGCCCGCGCCGAACAGATCGCCGACGGTCTTCATCCCGTCCATGAGCGGTCCTTCGATGACTTCCAGCGGCCGCGCGAACTTCTGGCGGGCTTCTTCAGTGTCCACCTCGATGAAGTCCACCACACCGTGGACAAGGGCGAAGGCCAGTCGCGCTTCGACAGGCTTCTCGCGCCAGGCGAGATCCGTCTCTCGCTTGGTGGCCGAACCTCTGACCTTCTCAGCAAAGGTCACCATCCGCTCGGTGGCATCGGGGCGCCGGTCGAACAGAATGTCTTCGACGTGTTCGAGCAGATCCGCCGGTATGTCTTCGTACACGATCAACTGGCCGGCATTCACGATGCCCATGTCGAGGCCGGCTTTGATGGCGTGGTAGAGGAACGCCGAGTGGATGGCTTCGCGGACGACGTCGTTGCCGCGGAAGGAGAACGACAGGTTGCTGATGCCGCCGCTGATCTTCACGCCCGGACACGTGGCCTTGATGATCTTCGTGGCTTCGATGAAATTGATCGCGTAGCGATTGTGTTCCTCGAGGCCTGTGGCGATGGCCAGGATATTCGGGTCGAAGATGATGTCCGATGGATCGAACCCAGCCGTTTCGGTCAGCAGCTTGTAGGCACGCTGACAGATGGAGACCTTGCGCTCCACGGTGTCCGCCTGACCGGTTTCGTCGAACGCCATCACGACGCACGCCGCGCCGTAGCGACGCACGAGCTGTGCCTTGTGGAGGAAGTCCGCCTCTCCTTCCTTTAGCGAGATGGAGTTGACCACCGACTTGCCCTGCACACACTTGAGGCCGGCCTCGATGACGGACCACTTCGAGCTGTCCACCATGATCGGCACGCGCGCGATTTCGGGCTCGGTGGCGATGTAGTTCAGGAACGTGGTCATGGCGCTTTCCGAATCGAGCATGCCCTCGTCCATGTTCACGTCGACGATGTTCGCGCCGCCACGCACCTGCTCCATGGCCACGGCCGCGGCTTCGGTCCAGTTGTCGTCTTTCACCAGCCGCATGAACTTCTTCGAACCGGTGACGTTGGTCCGCTCGCCGATCATCTGGAAGTTACTGTCCGGCCTGATGACGAGCGGCTCCAGCCCGGCGAGGCGGGTGAGATGGGTTGATTCGGAAAAAGACGTCGGGAGTCTTTTTGGATCCGCTGAGGAAATATCGGCCTGAAAATCACGTCGGGAATCTTTTCCATCCAAAAAGATTCCCGACGTCTTTTGTCTGGGGGAGATATTAGCAACTGCTCTGGCAATCGCCCTAATGTGATCGGGGGTGGTGCCACAGCAACCTCCCAGGATGTTCGCGAAGCCGCTGGCCGCGAAGTCCTTGAGCAGCCGCGCGGTTTCTTCGGGCTGCTCGTCGTACTCGCCGAACGCATTGGGCAGACCGGCGTTGGGGTAGGCGTGCGTCCAGCACTCGGCCTGTCGCGAAAGTTCCTCCAGGTACGGCCGCATGTCCGCGGCGCCGAGCGCGCAGTTGATGCCCACGCACCAGGGCCGTGCGTGTTCGATGGACAGGTAAAACGCATCGATCGTCTGCCCGGACAGCGTCCGGCCACTTCGGTCCGTCACCGTCACCGAAATCATCAGCGGCAGCCGGACGCCCTTCTCCGCCTGCACTTCCTCGATGGCGACGATGCAGGCTTTGACGCTGAGGGTGTCGATGATCGTTTCGGCAAGGAGCATGTCCACGCCGCCGTCGAGCAAGCCGCGGATC
>JBKJJZ010000009.1:0-22578 GCA_046597705.1 Vicinamibacterales bacterium
GCTTTGGCGCACCCCCAAGGCCGCCGTACGTGCCCCCTCCGCCCGTCGTGCAACGGCCCACGCCGACACCGGAGCCGGCGCCCACGCCGACTGGACCGCCGCCTCGGCCAAGGATTCCGGTGAAGTTCCTGGGGTTCGCCGAGGAGCTGAGCCGGCCGGGTAAGCTGGTCTCCTTGTCTCTCAACGGCACCGTAGTGCTGGCTCGTGAGGGCGATGTGGTGGATGGAAAGTATCGATTGGTGAAGGTAGGCCTCACATCGATTGTGATGGCGTATCTTGACGGGCAAGGCCAGCAGACCATTCCGCTGACCGGCACGTAAAAGGAGTTTCGGTGAAGAAAACGATGTTGAGGCGGACGGTAGCTGTGGGAGTTGCGGTCGTCCTTCTGGCAGGATGTGCCACGGGGCGGGCGTTCCGCAGCGGCCAGCAGGCCGCGAAGAAGGGCGACTGGGACGCCGCCGTGGCGTACTATCGCTCCGCGCTCGCGAGTGACGCCAGTCGTGTGGATATCAAGATTGCGTTGCAGCGCGCAACGCTGGCCGCATCGGCCGAGCACATGGCCCGCGCCAAGGATCTCGAGAGTCAGGAACAATGGTCCGCGGCGGCTGCCGAATTCCGGCTGGCGGCTGACCTGGATCCCGCGAATGTCTTCGCCGCGGCGAAGGCCGCGTCCATCGAACGGAAACTGCGCGCGGAGCTGGACGCACTTCGACCCCCATCGCGTATGGATACCTTGCGCGAACAGGCGCGCCAGGTGCCGGGGATGCCGGCGCTGATCGACCCAACGGTCCCAATCAATTTGCGCCTGACCAACGTCAGCGTGCGCGAAATCCTCTCGACGATCGGCGCGATAGCGGGCATCAACGTGACTTTCGTTGAACAGCCTCCCATTACCACGCAGCTAACGCGTGCTTACTCGGTTGACCTGCAGGGCGAGTCTCTCGAAACGGCGCTGGGGCAGATCCTCAATGCCAACCAGCTCACGTTCAAGGTCATCAACCCGCGCGGCATTATGATTTACGGCAGCGACCAGAACGGCCGCCTGGCGCACGATGATGTGTTCGTGCAGGTGTTCTATCTGTCACATGTGGACGCGGCCGAAATGAATCAGCTGCTGACGTCATTGACCCAGCAGATGCAGGGGCAGCGTCCTCAGATCCAGGCCAACAAGAACACCAACGCGCTCACCGTGCGGGGGACGATGCCCGTCCTGAAGGTGTTCGACCAGGTGATCAAGGCCAACGACAAGCCGAAGGCCGAGGTCATGATCGATGTCGAGATCCTGGAAGTCAATTCGCAGCGCATCAAGGACATAGGCCTCAACCTGAGCCAGTACGCGCTCGGCTTGGCACTGTCGCCTGAAACGCGGCCAGCGAACAGCACCGACACCGGCGCTCCGTTCAACCTCAATACGGTCAGCCAGGGTGTGAGCACCGCTGATTTCTACGCGACCGTTCCGTCGGCCTTGATCAAACTCCTCGAGACCGACGAACACACCCGGATCCTGGCGCGGCCGCAGTTGCGCGGCCAGGAACGCGCGCCACTGAGCCTCAATCTGGGTGAAGACATTCCGGTCCCGCAGACAACCTTCGCTGCCCAGGCCGCAGGCGGGTTGGCCTCCGTGCCGACGACATCGTTCACGTATCGCACCGTCGGCATCGTCCTCACCATCACACCGGCGGTCAGTTTCGACGGCGAGATCATTCTGGATGTCGTGGTGGAGAGTAGCAGCCAGAGCGCGAACATCAACGTGAATGGCCAGTCGCTCCCGTCGTTTGGTACACGCAAGGCCGCCACCAAGCTGCGAATGCGCGACGGAGAATCCAATCTGCTCGCCGGTCTGATCAAGGAAGAAGATCGTCGGACCGACCAGGGTTTCCCCGGGCTGAACCGCATTCCATTCCTCCGATCCATCTTCGGCGGCTCGAAGACCACGGTTGGCTCCAGCGACATCGTCATGATCATCACGCCCAGGATCCTGCGGTCGCAGGAACTCACAGCGGCGGATTTGGCGCCGATGTATGTGGGCACGGGCACCAGCTTCGGCGCGACGTCCACGCCGCAGCTGATCACGTCGCAACCGGTCTCTGGTGCGGCGCCTGCGCCGGCCTCGACCGCGGGCCAGAACAGCCCGGTCGTTTCGGCGAATCCGCCAGTGACTGGACCTCCGGCACCTTCAACGCCTCCGGCCGGTGCCGGCCGCGCGGTGGGGATCGTCCCGGTGACGTCGGCAGATGCGCCGCCGGCGGCGCCTGCCACGCCCCCAGCGACAGGTGTGATGCGAGTCTCTGTCACGCCCCCCGCGGCGCCGCTTCAGATGGGCGGGCAGCCGTACACAGTGCCGTTGACGGTGGCCAACGCCAGTGCATTGTCGTCATTGACGATGTCGATCACGTATAACCCGGCGGTGCTTCGGGCCACGGTCGTGAATGAGGGCAGTCTGATGCGCGGGGACGGCACAGGGACGTCATTTGTGCCGAAGATTGACGCGAATACCGGCCGGATCGATTTGGTCATCACGCGTCCCGGAGACAAGGCCGGGATCAGCGGCAGCGGACTGCTGGGTTCCATTGTCTTTGAAGCCATCGGTGCCGGGTCCTCGCAGATCGCGCTGTCTGGCCTGGCGATGAACGCAGCGGGGGCGTCAGTGCTCGTCCAGTTCGTTCCCGCGGCGGTGACGGTGCGGTAATGACACGACGGGAGTTCTTCCGGAAGGCGACGGGAGGGTTCACCTTCATCGAGCTGCTGGTGACGGTCGCCGTGCTGATGGTGCTGGCGTCAGCCGCGCTGCCACTGGCACGCGTGACCATGAAGCGGCAACGCGAGGCCGAACTCAGAGACGCCCTCAGGAAGATGCGGACGGCGATCGACAAGTTCAAAGACCAGGCCGACACGCAGGTCATCTCGCCGATGGAGGTGCCGTTCGGTAGCGAAGGCTATCCAAAGTCGCTGGCGCAGCTGGTGGAAGGCGTGGCCAGGAACAACGACGCCAGCGGTACGAAGATCAAATTCCTGCGCAAGATTCCAACGGATCCCATGACGGGTGAAGCCGAGTGGGGAATGCGCTCGTATCAGGATCGGCCGGACTCCACCGCGTGGGGCGGACAGAACGTCTACGACGTGTACTCGAAGTCGACGGGCGTGGCGCTCGACGGCACCAAATACAAGGATTGGTAATGCACACCCCTGTTCCTCGTTACGGCCGGACCGATCGCGGGTGGACGATTATTGAACTGCTGGTCGTGCTGTCGCTGATCATGATCCTGGCCTCGCTGGCCATGAACAACTACCGGATGTCCATCCGGCGAGCCGAAGAAGCGACGCTGAAATCCAATCTCTACCGGATGCGCGACGCCATCGACCAATACTTCGCGGACAAGGGGCAGTATCCCGCGTCCATTCAAGCCCTGGTGACGGACGGCTACATGCGCGACGTTCCGATGGACACCATCACCCGCTCCAAGGAGACCTGGACGACCGTTGCCGCCGAAGCCGACCCATCCAAGCCCACGAGCGATCCAGGGATCTACGACGTCAAGAGCGGCTCAGACGCTGTGTCCCTCGACGGATCTCGCTACGCGGACTGGGACTGAGGAAGTGCCCAGCGGCCGGCTACGCCGATTGCGCATCTACAGCCTGAAGGAACCCAAGTAATTGGCGGGCCGAGGTGCGCCAACTGAATTGCGCAGCCCGCTCGAGACCCCTGGTTCTCAAAGAATGATGCAGGGCTGGAGCGCCCAGAATCGAAAGCAGTGCCCTCGTCAGCGCGGCGGTATCGCCGGGCTCAAAGAGAAGGCCGGCATCGCCGACGACCTCGGGGAGAGCGCCTCCACGACTTGCCACGACCGGCGTACCGCAGGCCATGGCTTCGAGCGCCGGCAGGCCAAACCCTTCGTCCACTGATGGAAGCACCAGCACTTGGGCGGCGCTGTACCAATGACGCAGTTCGGCGTCCGGCACGAACCCGGTGAAGATCACCTTGTCTGCGGCCCGGTGATCCGTGGGCGACGCGCCGACACGTTGGCGCAGGGCATCATAGCTTGAGAAAAACACATCCCTGGCATGGTCTCCGATGAGCACCAGGCAAAGGTCGTGGTGCGCGGGGTCGCTCGCGATCTGCCAGTAGGCATCGATCAGGGTGTGGATGCTTTTGTGCGGGCTGATGCCGCCCACGTACAAGAGAAACTGCTGTCCTGGGGCAATGCCATGAGCGGCCAGCATCTGGCGCCGCTCGACGGAGTCCTCAGCTGGATGAAAGTCACCGCTGACAGCGTCGGACACGACGCGGACGCGGTTCTCCGGCAACCCGAACTGTTCCTTGACAGCCGTCTTGGCG
Source organism: Vicinamibacterales bacterium (assembly GCA_046597705.1). Lineage (GTDB taxonomy): Bacteria > Acidobacteriota > Vicinamibacteria > Vicinamibacterales > SCN-69-37 > SYFT01. Next base: position 4,337 of record JBKJJZ010000009.1, read on the forward strand.
GTTTCCGACACGGTCAAGACCAGGCTCGCCTGGCGCAACGCCCACTTGACCTTGACGGTCCAGAACAGTCGATTGTGTCTGTGGGGAAAGATGAGCGCGGGATGCCGCTCAGCGATCGTGTCGTGAATCGTAATCAGCGGCTTGAGACGACGGGGGACCGGAAAGAACGTGTACACCGTCGGAAAATAGAAGAGGTCGAGCTCACGGCTCCTTGAAGCAACGGCTCGCGACATGGCCCAGAGATCGCTCAACGAACGGTGTCCCGCAGCCGATGCGGCATCGGCGGCGGCGGAGTGGGTCGGGACTATGACCCTGTTGGCCCGTGCGGGCAGGTCGGGGCAGTGCTGCTCGGTCTGAGCATCGAGAAAAAGCGTGTAGGAATTCGCGGTGTCGATCTCGAGCAGCGTGCCAACAAGTTCGCGCGTGTATCGCCCGTACCCTCGAGTGTTCGCCCAGCAACTGGCATCAATCCCGACTCTCACAACTTTACGAGGCCTTGGCTGTAACCCGGGTCCCGCGACCGCGCGCCAGGAAGACCGCACACCCCAGACCGAGGGCCACCAGTGTGTAGGAGTAGTAGAACAAGTGCATGGGCAGTGCCGCGAAGGCGAACGTGACCCCACGCTTCTTTGCAAAGAACACGTACAGCCGATAGTTCAGCAGGACGATCAGCCCTGCTGCCACCAGCAGCGGTGCGACGATGGGGAAGGAAAAGCGGGAGAGGAGCGTCACGACGCTGAGCAGCAGCGCGCCGAGCACAATCGGAAAGAGGACTCGCTGTCCAAGTCTGTTCGCTGACAGCCACCGGCTTGCCAGCATGCCGATGAACAACAAGCCGAGCGGCGGCACCACTACCGCGTTGTCAAGCATGACGGCCATCCCGGCGATCGCGGCAATCAAGCCGTACGAGAGCATTTCCATCCGCCGGCTGCCCATTGCAAACAGCGGCGCCTGGCTCGACCAGTTCATTCCGCCGACGACAACCAGGAACAACGCGGCAATCAACGGGAGCATCACGATGTTCTGGAAGAACGCGACGAGGGCGACGTAGAGCAGCATCGAGTAGGCCAGCATCGCACTCAGCCGCTGCATCACCTGGAGATTGAGATCGTTGGGTAACCGGCGGCGTTCCAGAATGAGCGTCGTCCAGGGGACGCCACGGTCGAAGATGTCGGTCCTGACGAGCCCGCGCAGGGTCCAGCGTTTGAGGTGCTTCACCTGGATCTGCTTGTCGAGCATGATCTGGTGATCCGCGCAACGCAGCCGGTACCCGAGCTCGATGTCCTCGATTGAAGGCCGGGGGTAGCGTTTATCGTCAAATCCGCCCGACCCCATGAAGATTTCGCGTCTGACGGCGCCACAGCCGCTCCAGAATGTCTCTGAGTCCACCTGGGCCTGTTGGTGCACAAAGTGGTGAAACAGGTTCTTGAACTGAGAGGTGAAGTCAGGCGTCGCCGGCTCATCGTCGTACGAGCCGAATACCGCGGCCACGCCCGGATGCATGTCGAACCCGCCGGCGAATCGTGCCAGCGTGTCGGCGCAAATCAACACGTCAGCATCGACAAACAGCACGATGTCTCCCGTTGCCACGGCCGCGCCCGCGTTGCGCGCGTAGGCGGGGCCGCGCGGCCCCGCGCTGACGCGGACCAGCCGCGCCCCAAAGGCGTCGGAGATACGCTGGATGTTTTCGGTTGAGCCGTCATCGACGACGATCGTCTCGTGCGGGGGGAGGTCAGATGTGCCGACAGCCGTCAGACACTTCGTGAGTCCGTGCGGATCGTTGAACACCGGGATAATCACCGAGACTCGCGTCCGCTGCATGGGTGCGTAGAGTATGCCATCGCCAGGGATGGCGGTGGCCTCTGTCACGAGCTGCGATGATTTCGGTCGGTCCCTGTAGTCGCCGCTTTCCCAGCCGCGAGCGGCTTGACCTGTTTCCAGGCACGCGCCTGAACGAGGGAACGCGCGAGCGGGACCGGTTGGAACACGATGCTCGGCCACAGGAACACTTCCGTCGTGCAATGGCAATCCCTGGCGGCAATGGACTGCCTCAGTCGAGTGGCGGCGTCCGACGTCCAGATGTCCCAGAAGCTCTGCTTGCGAAGATTCCCAAGCGGCTCGTGCAACTCGCAGACGCTGACGTCGCCATTGGCGGCGACCACCGCGCTGAGGATGCCGGCACGACACGGGATGACCTGCGTCCCGCGCTTCACGGTTTGGAGCTTGGCCCACTGGAGCATCGGGTCCACCACGCCGCCGTATCGGCCGGCTTCCCGTGAGTGCCAGAGCCGGCGCATGTATTCGTAGAGGTCCGCGTACTCACGCATGTCGGGCAGCTTCAGAGCGGGGTTCTTGCGGTCGCCGCGGATCAACGCGAGGTTATGGTGGTCCATCTGCGGGCAGCGTTCGTACAGGTACTCGGTGAGCTTCCGAATCTCCTGCACGTTCACATCGGTGGCCGTCGAAATCGCATGGATTCTGAGGCGAGGATCCTTCCTCTGTACTTCGGCCAGGGCATCGTAGGTCGCCATGGCCTTCTCGAATGACCCCTCTGCTACGCGAAACGTATCGTGAAACGCCTGCGTGCCGTCGAGTGAAAGCTCCGCGGCGAACAGATCGAGTTCTGGCTCCTCGAGCGTGTCGGTAATCGCCTTGATCGTCCGGTCCGTGTACCACCCGTTGGTCGGCACGTAGATCTGCCGGACTTCGTTGTGACGAATGAACTGGCGGCAAATCTCACTGAACTCTTTCCGCAGGAACGGCTCGCCGCCTGAGAGGTTCAGGTTCTCGATGCGACCCAGCGATCTCGAGAGCGCGAAGATCTCGTCCCGGGTCAGGTCATCGCGCTTGTTCAAGCTCGTCCAGTAGAAGCAGTGCTCGCACTTCATGTTACAGATCGAGTTGATGAACAGCACCAGGAACGGCGGGCTTGGTCTGGCCGCGTAGTTGGTCATCGTGAGCCGGGCGTGCCTGGTGATGCGTTTCAAAACATTCATGCGGGGCGTTCCAGCGTGACCATTCTACCTAGCGCCAGCGCGAAGCACTGCTGCCGGGACCGGATAAGCAGCCCGCGAGTTCCCCAAACGACCAACTCGTCACGAAGACCACGATCCACGGCAGCGCCTGCAACAATCGTCCCCGCAGCCGGCGGCGTCTGATTGTGTCGACCACGATGCGCGCAATCTTGAGGAAAGGCAACCCAGCAATCAGCAGTGCGAGTCCGGCTCGGACGAACGGGCGCCGACCGCCAAATCGCTCGCCGGCGTACGCTCGGCCGTGGTGAAACGGTGCCGACGTCACATATGCCATGGACCATGTATTGATGTTGTGCACCACCAGGGAACCGTTCACGGCAGTCGGCACGGCGTCGCGTTGCCACGCCGCATGGACGAAGGCGTCGCGGAGATCGTGCCGCGCGGTCGCCGGCAATGCCGCGATCGCCCAGCGGGAATACACCACGTTGTTGCCCGGGAGCGGGGCGTTCGGCATCGTCGGCACCGGAAGCATGAAGCGCCCGAATTCACAGAAATACACCGCCCAGTCGAGGGCGCGTCGATAGGGACCGGGTTCCACGGCCCCCCCCACGGCCGCCGTCGACTCAGGGGTGGACATCGCCTGATGGCACCAGCCGGCCGCCACCACAGAGTCATCCTCCAACAACGCGATGCGCTCTGCGCGCGAGGCGGCGATACCGAGGCCCTTCAGGCGCGGGACCGTTGATCGCGCCGGGGCATCGATCCAATGCAGCGCCGTGGTCTCGGTGAGCAGGGCATGCCGGCCGAGCCCGGCGGATCGATCGGCTGCCCGAACCACAATGAGTTCCACCTCACCGGAGACGACGTGCGGAGCGAGGGCCTTGATGCACTGATCAAGCATGCTGGCGTCGTTCGACGAAGCGATGACCACCGACAGCCTGGGCCGCGCTCCAGCGTCTCGTTCAGTAGTGGACTCGATCACAGGCCTGTCCGGTTCCTCGGAGGTATCCCGACGCTTCACCAAGACTCCACACCACGAACAGCAAGTACTGCGCCGGAAGCGTCGCCACGAACCAGCCGCGATTCCGGCCCTTGGGCCAGAACCCCGCCGTCCATCGCCAGAGTTGGAGCGCCGGCACCAGTATGGTTGACGATGCACGCACGAGTCGCGTCGCCATCGAGGCATCGCGGGTGCGCATGCCGGCGAAGCATCGCCCGTGCGCGTAACGGGTTCGAAGGAAGTCCCTGAAGCCGACAGGCTTGTGCAGTTCGATCCGCACGGCCGGCTCGAGCCACAACGGCGACCCTTGAGCCTCCTCTTCCCAGTTCACGAAGGTCTTCCAGAACACGGGGTAGCGGGGCCGGTCTCCGTCGAAGAGCGCGGAGCGCTTGTACGACAGGTTGCTGCCCGGTAGGATCCACGTCACGCCTCGTGCGACAGGCGACATGAACAATCCGTACTCGTTCAGGTAGGTCGCCCACGTTGTGTAAGATGCCGCGCCCGCGCAGTACAAATCGACCGGCCCTCCGATGACTCGGTTGTTGTGGCTCGTATGCGCCTGCACGACCTGCGCCGCCCAGTCGTTGGCGGCCACCGAAAATGGATCAAGAATCGCGATGATGCCGCCGTGTGCGGCTGCGATACCGCGGCCTCGGAGCACTGCCAGAGACAGGGGCTCGTCAGAGTGGAGCAGCCGCACGGACGGGAAGTGGCGGCTGATGATGTCCGGGGTGGCGTCGGTGGATGAATCCGCCACAATCACTTCGAGGGCGATCGACCCCGTCTGCGCCTTCAGGGCGTCCAGACACACTGCGATGACCGCCGCGGCGTTGTGCGAGGCGATCACGACAGAGAGCGGGACCTCACTCATCAGCCGACGCGCCGGACGGCCATTTGTCGCACCTGCCGCAAGGTGTGTCGCACGTTCATGCGTGTCCTGAACCACCGCGTGCCCCATGCGTCGAGGCTCCGCGTTTCGGAGAAGTAGCCCATATCCAGACGGGGCAGCGCGCAGGGCGGCGCCGACAGGGAAATCGGCTGATACTCTGTCGTGCACGCCCACGAAAACGCGCGTGCGACAACCCGTGTGCTGGCATTATCGCGGTGACCGTAGGGATACGCGAACGCCGTCGGCCGGCGGCCGGCGTGGGACTCAATCTGCTCCGCACATCCCTGCACTTCTGTTTCGAGCTCGTCTGCGGTCAGCGTCGGCAGGCTCCGATGCGTCATGCTGTGCGCGCCAAGTATCACGCCCTGTTCCTGCAAGCGGCCGAGCGCCGGCCAATCGAGGAGTGGCAGGTGCGGTGTGCTGCGAGCCGGAACATCATCCCAGGAGTTTGTTTGGCCGACACGGCCGGAAACCACGAACAGCGTCACGGGCAAGCCATTTTCCCGCAACAGAGGAGCCGCCAGTTCGCCGAAGTTGACGAAGCCATCATCGAAGGTCAGGGCCACGGCATCCGTGTCATCCGGAAGCCCGAGCAACTCATCGATTGACGTGACCCGCACGCGGCCTGATGCGAGCCATGCCACATGCCGGGCAAAGATGTCGGGATGGCACGAGATGGGCGATCCTGAAGTGTCGATCGAGTGGTAGGTCAGGATCGCCCGCATCGCGACACCTTACTGGACCGCACCCACCGTTGCCAACGGCTGCCGCTGATCGAGCCGCTGTTCTTCGTGGTAGTCGAAGTCCGAGTTCACCGCCCAGATGTCGTGCGCGGCGCCCTCCATGTTCCAGACCGCCATCATCGCGGTGAGCATGGAGTGATCCTGATTGTTGTACTTGTGCATGCCGTTTCGCCCCACGGTATGCAGGTTGGGAATGGGATCGATAAACGTCCGGACCGTGTCCAGATGACCGCGATACGCCGAGTCATAGATCGGATAGGCCTTGGGCATCCGAATCACGGTGCCGTCAACAACGTCAGCGACCGACGCGAGCCTAAGGCGCTCGAGATCCCTGCCGGCCTCTGCAATAAGCGTCGCATCGGGGGTGGCCCATGTTCCATCGCCTTCGAAACAGAAATACTCGAGGCCCAGGCAGGTCATGCCCGGTACCGGAACCATGGCCTGGCTCCAGTTATTGAAGTTCTGGATCCTGCCGATCTTCACACCGGGCGAATGGATGTAGATCCAGTTGTCAGGAAACAAGTGCTCGCGCTTCAGCATCAGTGCCACGACGACGAAGTCGCGATACTTCAGCCCCTCGGAGGCCGCGCGCACCCCTGGCGGGACCGCACTTGCAGTCGCCGAACCCGGGCCAGGTTCCAGTGCCCGGATCAGCGACCGCATGGATGTCGTCGAGATGATGTGCTCCGCCTCGAAACGGCGCTCGCCGCCAGGCGTGGCGGCGATGACGGCCGTCGCGCGGCAATTGATGAGTTCGATGTGCGTCATCGCGTGCTGCATCAGAACCTGCCCGCCCATCGCCACGACGCGGTCGCGGCACATTTCCCACATCTGCCCGGGACCAAGTCTGGGATACCGGAATTCGTGAATCAGGGATTTGATGGAAGTGGATCGGCGGTTGAGGGATGTGGCATTCAAGATTGCCTTGGCGAGCGAGAGTCCCTGAATGCGCTGGGCCGCCCATTCCGCCCTGATCTCGGTACACGGGATGCCCCAGACCTTCTCCGTATACGTCTTGAAGAAGATCTCGTACAGGCGTCGCCCGAAACGGTTGGTGACCCACTGCTCGAAGTTATCCTCCACCCGGTGCGGGAAGGCCTGCCATTGCAAATAGCTGAGCAGAATCAGCACCGCGTTCCCCACCCCGAGGCCGCGCAGGGCATTACCGGCCCTGAGCGGGTAGTCGAAGAACCGTCCGTTATAAAAAATTCGCGACAGGCGTGGCACGGAGATGAATTCATCGCCAAGCACTTCTTCCCACAGCGCCTGTACGGGTTCGATTTTCGTGAAGAACCGATGCCCGCCAATGTCGAAGCGAAAGCCCTTGTACTGCGCGGTTCGGGAAATGCCGCCGACGATGTCATCGGCCTCGAGGACGGTGGCGCGCACGCCCTTCTTGGCGAGCAAGTAGGCGGCCGTGAGGCCGGCAGGCCCTGCGCCGATGATCACGACACGATCACCGGGCGCCGCCAGTGCGACGCGCCGGCCGGCGCTTGACCCTGGCGTGTCCGTCATCGGACCCTGGCCAGCGAATCGCCGGGTCCCGCCACATATCCCACGGCTTCACCCGCCGCCCAAACGCATACAAACATCACAAGCAAGGGCAAGGACTTGACCAGCTCGCGATGATGACGGCCGGACATCAGGACCCGGCGAACGATTCTCGCAAAGAGCACCGGCGGCAGCACGAAGGACTTGACGAACCCCATCGCGCGCTCCGCGAATGGCATGCGGGCCGAGGCGCCGCCGGTCAGTGCCCGCGAATACAAGTAACGCTGTGCAACATAGTCCCGCATCCGATAGTGCATCTTATGTCCAACAGCGATCTCCGGTACACACATCAAGTGGACACCGTCGCGCCGCAGCGCATCGTGAAAGTCGTTCTCCCACCGGCCTGCACCGAGCAGCGCAGCGTATCTCTCAACCACCACCCGGCGGTAGGCAACGTTGATGCCCGTCAACTGCTCGACGTCCGGCCCGGCCCTGGGTGCGAGCAGATGACTGTACTCGCAAAGGAACGCGGCCCAGTCAACCGTCGTTGTAGTGGCCGCGTTGTAAACGCTTCCGCCGACCACGTCGGCGCCTGTAGCGAGTGCGCCGAGGAGCCGCCGCGCCCAGTCCGCGGGCACGATCGTGTGATCCTCGATGACCGCGATCGCCGCGCCACGAGCGTACTGAAAACCGATCGCCCGCATCTGGGGAATCGTCGTGTGCGTGGGCACTGAAAACAGCATGGCGTCAGGCGCGCTGACCGCGAGCGCGCGCTGGATTTTTTCGCCGCATCGCTCGATCACGAGGATTTCGAGCGTGGGCCCGGCCGTGCGCCGAAGGGCAGCGAGGCACTCGATCAGAATCCCTTCGCCGTTGACGGCAGGGACAATGACCGAGAGGTCGGGCTTCGCTTCTAACATCGCGCCAACGTCCGTGGGAACCCCGCAGATCATAGTGTACACTCGCGCGCCATGGGCATCGTCACCACGGACTTCTCGCAGCGCCGGATACTGGTGACCGGTGCGACCGGCATGGTGGGCTCGGCGCTCGTCCGGAGCCTGCTCGAATCAGGCGCGTACGTCGTGGCCCTGGTTCTCGATGCCGATCCTCAGACCGAGTTGTATCGCAGCGGGGATGTGAACCACGTGGCTGTCGTGTCGGGCGCGCTCGAAGACATCGGTACGCTCGAGCGAGCGCTTCGCCTCCACAGAATCGATACGGTGTTTCACCTCGGGGCACAGACCATTGTCGGCGTCGCGCACGGTGCCCCGTTTTATACCTTCGAGGCAAATATCCGCGGGACCTACAATCTCCTCGAGGCCTGCCGGCGGCACGCCGACTTGGTACGATGCGTCGTGGTGGCGTCCAGCGACAAGGCATACGGCGAGCAGGCGTTGCCGTACACCGAAGACGCGCCGTTGATGGGGCGCCATCCCTACGAAGTCTCCAAGAGTTGCGCGGATATGCTGGCGCAGTGCTACCACCATACATATGGTGTGCCGGTCGCGATCGCCCGTTGCGGCAACATCTACGGCCCCGGCGATTACAACTGGAGCCGACTCGTGCCGGGTACGATTCGGGACTTTCTGCAGGGGCGCCGGCCCGTGATCCGAAGCGACGGCGCATCGGTACGCGACTATTTGTACGTCAAGGACGCGGTGTCAGGCTATCTGAGTCTCGCTGCCGGCATCCCCCGCGACGACGTTGCCGGCCAGGCGTTCAACTTCGGCGACGATGCCCCCGCGACGGTTCTGGAGATGGTGAAGGAACTTCAACGGCTCATGCGATGCGAGCACCTGATGCCTGACGTGCGGAACGAAACACACGGCGAGATTCCGAACCAGTCGGTCTCCTCAGCCAAGGCCCGGCGCGTGCTTGGGTGGGCCGCCATGCACAGCCGCGAGGAAGCACTCGCGGAGACGATCACCTGGTATCGGACCTGCGTGGCCGCGTCGCGTGTCTGACACTGATGTCCGTTATTCGATCCGGACCCAGTCCAGAACGAGACCGAGTCGCCGGTCGTCATCGTTGAGGCCAAGAGCCTTCGGCGTGAACGCGTCGGAGGTGATCGACATGATCGTCGGGGCCGCTAGCAGACGGGCCTGAACCTCGGCAGGAAGGGTCAGCCGATACTCCTGTAGTTTGATCGAAACGTTCGTAATGCTGCCCACCGGCATGCCGTCAACGGCGATGTGGACGGGTGCCGCGACCCGGCCTGGCGCCCGGTCCGCCGAGAGCCGGAGCACCAGCGTCATCGTGCCTGCGGGTGTGCTGGACAGGCGGGGCAGGCCGATTCGCGAATCGCCGTCGGTCCATCGCGCCATGGCGGACTGCATCTGCTCGGCCGCGTGGAAGCCATCAACGAGCGCGCTGAAGTCGTCGCCGCCCACGTCGAGGACGAACGGTAAGGGCACGCCGTGCTCGCGATCACGGGCAGAGACGCGATAGAGGGCGACATCAATCTCAACAGCCCGAAACTCTCGCGGAAAAAGTTTCATTACGGACGGAAGGACCGTGTAACGCAGGGGCAACGTCGCCTCCTGCTCGATGTGGAATTTCGCAAAGTCCCTGCGCCACAGCCGATGGGGCGGCAGGTCCACCAACGGCAATGACGCCACGGCGACGAACACCGGCCGTTGGGCACCAAAGGCTGCCGTGATGAGCTGTGCGATCTCCCCGTCTCCAGTGGGGCGGTCGGCCATTCGCACCGAGGGCCGTCCGAATCCGTAATGCAACGCTAGTGGCAGGTGACCTGGTACAGACCTGTCGAGGACAACCAGGGCGTTGGGCGGGATGTGGCTCGCGATTGCCGCGACCTGCGCTTCGACGCCTCGCATCAACGGCGCGCGGACAACGGGCTCGGCGTTCCACGCGAAGCCTGCCCACAGCCCGATCGGCAAAAGCCAGATCCCCAACGCCAGCCACGTGCCGCGGCGGGCGACATGGGTCGACAGGAACCCGATCAGCAGAGTGAAGGCTGGCAGCATCAACGGGATGACTCGCCTGGAATCCCCAGGCAGCACGACTGCTACCGTCCAGACCATCAGCAAGGCCGTTTGAATCAGAAGCGGGACGACCAGTATCAGGATTCGCTGGTCCCATCGCGCGGCGAACACCAGCCCCAGTCCCGCAACCGCCGCCATCAGCCCCACTGGGGTCACCAGCTTGTTGAGCAGGACGATCATCGGAGTCGGCAGCACGATCAGAGCGAGCGCCGCGCAGATCCCAACCCAGAGAAGGCTGCGCCGCTTGTATTTGAGGATGAGGAATCCAGCAGCAGCCACCGTCAGCGTGAGAACGATCGCGGTCGTGACGCCGAGGTACATCGCGACGCTCCACAACCGCGGCAGTCCGTCTTCCACCATCCGTTGGACATAGACCTGGGCAACCGTTGCGCCATGAACGGCGGCGTGTATGGACACCACGCCGAGCACGGCCGCGTACCACGACCAGGCCGGCCCCACCGACTTTCCGCGCCGGGTCAGCACCAGCCACGCCACCGCGGGAATCACAATCAGAATCAGGGAGTCCACTCGTGTGAACGCGGCAAGGCCCGCTGCGGCGCCGGCACATGCACCGGCAACCCGTGCGCGATGGTCCCACGCGAGGAGTGTGAAGAAGATTGCCGACAGGCCCATGAACTGCGCGAGCATTTCAGATGAGGGCAGCCGGGCCAGGAGGATCTGGCCGAAGTTCACGACCAGGAGTGCGGCGGCCACCATTCCAGCAGCGGGCGACCATAGCCGGCGGCCGATCAGGGCCACCGCGATCACTCCAAACACAGCCAGGACGACGTTGACGAAGTAGCCCCCGTAGGAGCCGAACGCCGCGGTTGCGATGGCCACCCACACAGGGAACAGATGGAAGAAGCTCGGGTGAACGCGGCCGTCAGCTCCAATGGGCAGCCCGCCTGGCAGGAGCGCAAACTCCTGACGGTTGGTTGGCCCGGCTACAAAAAAAGCCGAACGCAACCCGGGCGGCATGAGTTCCAGCAGCGGATCTGCCGACGTGATTGCGCCAGTGCGCTCGATCTGTCTGCCCGACGCGAGGTAAACCGACGCGTCTGCCCCTTCAATCAGGTACTCGCCCGGTCGGGAGAAGACGAGGGCGGCAAGACCTGCAACCAGGAGAAGGAAAAGCCATCTTCCGCGTGCCACCCTCGCGACCTTGAGAGAGGATGCGCGCAATTCACGGCGAGCGCCGGCCAGCGCCACGGCACTGAGTAACGAGCCACCCAGGAGCACCCGCCAGCCACTGAACGCGCCTGATTCGGCCAGGAGGATGCCGATCCACGAGAAGGCCGCAACCGGGATGAAGAGCCCGGTAAAAAAAATCTCTGCCGATTCAAGTGGGCGGGTGAGTTCCGGCCCAGAGGTCGATGCCGGTCCACCGCTTTGCATGCCGTGTGGCAAATGCGCCAATGGTGTGTGAGATGCCGAGACGCTGTCAACGTGCCGAGTGCATCGTTGACAGCATTCCCGGAACTCAGAAGATAAGGGTGATGACGACTTGGAGAGTGGACGTCTTGGGATCGCCGTACACCGGGTACACCGTAACCGTGACGGTCTTGAGCCCACTAATCTGGTAGCTGTGCGTGATGGTCGCGCTGGACGTGGTCTGCACGTTGGTGTCGCCGAAGTTCCAGACGTACTTTTCAATCGGTACGTTCGACGGAATGCCATCCACTTTGAACAACACGTTCGCGCCAACCGCAGCCGTAGACGGCGAAGCTGATGCCGTGAACGTAATCGGTGTGACCGCGACGCTCCCGGCCGCGACAGCGGTCCCACCGTCGACATCGGTCGCGTGCACCTCGACCTGGAAGATTCCATCGTCGGTGTAGAAGTGCTGAACAACTGTCGATGATGAAATCGCGCCCAGTCGTATTGATGCACCGTCGCCGAAATCAATCTCAACGTCTGTGAGGGCCACGGCTCCCGGCTTGATCGTGAACGCGGTCGGCGCTCCGACGACGACACTGGCTGCCGGGACCGTCAGCTCAACAGTGGAACGCGTCCGCACGGTGACTTTTGCCGTGCTGGTCTTGCCGCCCGAACTGGCGGTCACGGTCGCCGCAGTGGTGGTTGAGAGGAAGGTGGTCGCGAAGCCCGCGTCGTTGGTGAGCACTGATGTCGATGACAGCGTTCCGGCATCGGTCGTGAACGTCACGGGCACGCCCGTCAGCGGATTACCGGACGCATCCTCAACACGCGCGGAAATGGTGGCGGTGCCGCCGTTGGGAGACACGCTTGAGGGCGAGGCCGTGACTGACACGCGCTCGGCTGCGGCCGCGCCAATCTTGATATCGATTTTCTGTGTGGCACTGCCGGAAAACGCAGTCACGGTGGCGGTGCCTGAACGTCCGTCGGCCACGAGGACCACCGCGGCGCGGCCGTTCGTCGTGCGGGCTTCGGCCGGCTCAATCCGTCCAAGCGACGTCGTAAAGTTCACCAGCGTGCCGTTATGAACGGGCGTGCCTGCGTCCCCGTCAGTCTCGATGAGGACGGCAACCAGGTCCGTGCTTCCGTTAATGGGAACGACATTTGCGGAGGACACTAACGTGATGACAGTTCCAAACGGTGCAGTTAGCGGCACTTTGTCGCACGCCATGGCCCCCACAGCCAGGATGCCTGCAAGCGCCAGCCCCCTGCCCAGCCGGCCTGTTTGCGCGGGACGGCGGACAGCGATTAACGATGGGCATTGTAGTAACATAGGAGTCGCTAAGGATTTTACTTTCATGGACTTAGTGGGTCAAGGCAACTTGGGCGCGGGCCGCGAAAAACGCGCAGGCACAGGATTGGACGCCGACGGTTTCACGATGGTCGTCCTGTTGGTGGTCATGGCCATCATGGCCGTCGGAGCCGCCGCCCTGTTGCCCACATGGCGTCAGCAGGCGATCCGTGAGCAGGAGGAAGAACTGATCTTCCGCGGGAACCAATACGCCCGGTCCCTGGTTTTGTACGCCAGGAAGAACAACAACCTCCTGCCCGACAACCTGGACGTGCTCTACACGGGCAAGTACCTCAGAAAAAAATACAAAGACCCAATCACGGGAGGAGACTTCGGCCTGGTTGGCGCGGGACAGCCTCCTGGCGCAGCGGGTCGGGGATCCCTTGGTTCAGGAAGAGGGGCGACCTCCGGTGTGGGCAGCGGCCGCGGAACACTGACTGTGGGGTCAATTAATGGCTTCTACAGCACCAGCACCGATACGTCGATTCGCGTGTACCAAAGTCAGCAGCGCTATATCGATTGGCCGTTCAACGTCCAGACCGCGCAGATGCTCATGGGGCTGCCATACGGACGAAGCGGAGGTGCGGGGCGCGGCGGCCCCCAACCGCCGCGGGGTGGCGGGCCGGGCGACGGTGCGCGGGGTGGCCCTGTGGGCGGTCGCAGCGGTGGAATCCAGCCTCCGGCAGGTGGGGGGCGCCCAAGTGGTGGGGCTCCACCTCCCGTGGCCGGCCGCGGACGCGGCAATTTCCAGCCCTTCAACTGAGGTCGTCAGCGACCGCATCGTGAAACATCGCGCGATACGGCAAGAAGCGCTCGTTCTCACGCGTGGGATGCACGCGGTTGGTGAGTAGCACCACGTATTGATCGCGTTCCCAGTCAATCCACAGCGACGTTCCCGTGAACCCGGTATGGCCGATGGCCGTGGACGCCATGCGTGTGCCACACGACGATGTGGGCAACATCGTGTCCCAGCCGAGTGCGCGTGAGCTGCCGGGCATCGGGCGACGGACGGCAAACGTCCGCATTATTTCTGATGGGGCGAGCCACGTGGTCTCGCGAAACGAACGGAGCACCCACGCGGCGAATGTGCCTACGGCAGACGCGTTGCCGAATAGTCCTGCGTGTGCAGCGACACCACGCAGCGTGGCCGCGTTCTCATCGTGCACCGTTCCCTGAATCATTCCACCACGATGCGCGTCGAATTCTGTTGGCGCAATGAGGTGGCGATACGCCCGTCCCGGGTTGTACTCCAAGGTCGCATCAGACGTCTCCGCATCTGGCCGGCCGGCCCACAGGGCATTCCACTGCGCATCGAGGGTGCGCCCCCCGACGGCTTCAAGCATCAAGCCCAGGATCATGAACCCGACGTCGGAATAGACGGAAGAGACACCGGCTGGTCGCTCGAGAGGTGTGGAAAGGAGTGCGCGCAGGGCGAGCTCTCGTGTGATGACTGGTGATTGGAGCCGCACGTGTGCGGGAAGTCCGGACGAATGATCCAGGAGATGGGCAACGGTAATCGACTGGCGATCGGTGCCGCGCCAATCAGTGAAGACATCGCACACTCTGGTCTCGGTCTGCAGCAGGCCCGTTCGCACAAGCGACATCACGATTGATGTGGTCGAGATGACTTTCGTGAGGGAAGCCAGGTCGAATGATGTGGACGGGGCAGCGGGGGAGGAGTCCGCGTCGTACGTCAGATGGCCAAAGGCTTCCGTCCAGACTGCGCCGGCACGGTTGCCGACTTCACACACGGCGGCCGGGAATGCCTGGACGCGATGCGCCTGCTCGAGCACCGACCGCGCGCGCGTGAAGTCCCTCATCGGATGAGCGCCTGCAGCCTCGTGAAGTAGGAACCCTTTGGTGATCCCGCGCCCTTGAGGCTGTCGTACGAAAACAGCAGGACGCCGGCGGCGCCTGCGCCATGTGCCGCTGTCAGGTGCACGGCCGTTTGTTCAACCGGCAGGCGCCATGCCCCGATGCCGATCCAGACCGGCTGGCCATGCGCCGCAGCGATGGATTTCGCGACCTGATCCGAGAATGCGCCGGGCGCGGTCGAATAGGCCATGGGACACACCACGTCCAGCAGTGCCGTGTTCGCCCATCCTTCCCAGTCCTGAAAATGCAGTTCCCGGGCCTCAACGGGATCCGGAAGGACGGCGCTCGACAGGATCATCTTTGGGCGAACGTTTTTTACGGCAACCCGAATACGCTGCACGAGGGTTGTCAGGCGCTCGCGCCTGAACGTCGACCACGCTTCGGGGTAGAAGCGCGTCCATGCCAGCGGTTCGGTCTTCGCGTCGTTGTCGAGCCGCTCCCGTTCACGCGGTGGAACTGCGGCGAGGCGCATCGAACGAAAAGTCTGCAGCGCCGCCGCGCTGTAATCGAAGTCCTCGGACGGGTAGCGCGTATAGTCAAGGTGCACACCGTCAATGGCATAGGCCCTGACGAGTGATTCAATCACCGAGACGGTGTACAACTGCGCGGCGTCAGTCGCTGGCGACAGGAACAGGCCCTCCACCGAGTCACTTTGGCCGCGCGTCCAGCGGGCCAGCCGTTCAACGTATCCCGGGGCCGAGGGATCCACGCGGCGCAACTCGGTCGCGAGCCCGCGGGGCACCATGAGCCATTCGGGATGCCGCAAAACGACGTGCCCTCGCGATCGCGGCAACGTTGTCGCACTTGCCACCAGGTTGACGTTGATCCAGGCGTGGACTTTCAGTCCCGCCGCGTGCGCGGACGCAAGCGTGGTGGCGAGCGGATCAAAGTCGGGGCGTTGTGCGCCCAGCTCCGGAGCGCGCGGATCAATATCGCTCTTGTAGTAGGCATCGCCTCGACTCCGTACCTGCACCAGCAGCGTGTTGTAGCCGCCGCTGACGGCAGTGCGAATGACGCTGGCAATATCTCCGGGCGACGTCATCGAAGTGCGGAGAACCCAGAGGCCGCGGACACCAGCCACGGGCTCGCGTGGTTGAACGCCCCGCTCGGCCGCCGTGTGGCTGGTGTTGACGACCGTCATCGCGAGTGCCAGCGCAAGTGCGTGAAACGTGCGTGAACCCATGCGATGAACTGACGGTACCAGTGCTCCCCCCGCACGTGTCAAGCAGGAGGGCGCCAAAGAGCGCGAAGCGGACGTGTCCCGCCGTAGCGCCAGAGGCGCGAAGGCGGATAGTCTGTGTCCGTGGTCGTCATCGGCATCGATGCGGGTGGAACGAAGACGGTCTGTCGCCTTGCAGATGCCGACGGGCGCGTCCTTGCCGAAGCCAGGGGGGCGGGCGCCAATCTTCAGAACGCCGGTGAACTGCAGGTGGAGCGCGTGCTCCATCAGGTGATTGCTGACGTCACGGCCATGGTCCCGCAATGGCCGGCGGTTGTATGCCTGGGTATCGCTGGTGTCGATCGCAGCGGCGACGCATCGGTCGTGCGCGACATATTGCTGCGCATTGCGCCGCGCAGCCGGGTTGTTGTCGTCAACGACGCGCTCGTCGCGCTCGAAGCTGGGGTTCCAGGCGGGCCCGGTTGCGTGCTCATCGCCGGCACGGGTTCAATCGCGTACGGCCGGAACGCCGATGGCTGGGCGGCGCGGGCCGGGGGCTGGGGATATCTGCTGGGGGACGAGGGGAGCGGGTATTGGCTGGGGCGTCAGGCCCTTCGCGCGGTCGTGAGGTCCGCGGATGGACGAGGGCCACACACGCTGCTCACCGCTCGCGTCCTGGCGCACTTTGGCATCGCGCGCACCCAGGACCTGGTCCGCGAGATCTACGACGGAAGCTTCGAACCGGCAACCGTTGCGGCGGTCGCCTCTCAAGTCGAGGAAGCCGCGTCGGATGACGATGAGATTGCACTGCAGCTCATCGATACGGGCGCGCGCGAACTCGGCCTGGCGGCGCTATCGGTCTGCAGCCAACTCAAGTTGTCTCGTGGACCAGTGGTGCTCTCCGGTGGAATGTTCACGGCCGCGCCCCGCCTGCGACAGCGTGTCGTGTCCCATCTCACCGGACGCTGGCCAGGCATGGTTGTGACACCATTGCAGGGCCAGCCCGTGGCTGGCGCCGTGTCGTTGGCTCTCTCTGAAGCCGCCGACACTCTGAAGTTGCCGGTCTATCTGGATACCTAGTCGTCATCACCGACCATGCACGTCGTGAAATACACCACCGCTTCCCGCGCCGCCGCCGCGGCCGCCGCAATCGTCACGGCGCACCTGTCTCGAAATCCCCGGCTCGTGATCGGGCTTCCGACCGGCAACACGCCGATCCCGATGTATCGCGCCTTGGTCCGGGCGTACGAGCAGGGCCGCGCAGACTTTTCCAGGGCGACGACGTTCAACCTTGACGAATTCCTCGGCCTCGGAACGCGCGATCCTGGCAGTTACCGCGCGTTCATGAAGGCCGAGTTGTTCGATCGCGTCAATTTGCCCTCAACTCGTGCGCACATGCTGGACGGCACCGCTGCCGACTGGAGGCGCGAAACCGCCCGCTACGAACGGCGCATCGTCCAGGCGGGAGGCCTGGACCTGGTGGTGCTCGGTATTGGTGGCAACGGTCACCTGGGCTTCAACGAACCCGGCGACGAGCTGGATGCTCACACGCATCGAGTGGCGCTTCGCCCGGAATCCCGTCGCGCGAATGCACACTTGTTTGGGGGGCGATGGCAGGATGTGCCGTCGCATGCCCTGTCAATGGGAATCGGGACCATTCTGAGGGCCAGGCAAGTGGTCCTGCTGGCGACTGGCGCCGCCAAGGCGAGAATTGTGGCGCGTGCGCTGAGCGGGCCCGTCACCACGCGTGTGCCGGCGTCTCTCCTGCAGACTCATCCCGATGTGGTCGTGGTGGTCGACCGCGCCGCCGCCTCGGCGCTGCCCAAACGCAGCGCGGCCTGGGATTCAAGGCCGCGTTAACGCGGCGGCGCGAGGAGGTCGCGAAGGTGTGGCTCGATGTCTTCGCCTAACGCGTCGCGGATTGAGTCATCAGCCTGCTTGAGCCGCCGGATCGCCTGCGTGGGTGTCAATCCGGCCTTCTTCATGACAATGGCGACTTTCACGTTCCACTTGGCCCGCGCCAGGAGCATTTTGGCTTCCTCCGGATCCGCGCCCGTGACCATCGAGACAATTCGCTGCGCGCGGTCCTTGAGTTTCTCGGAACTCGTCTTCACGTCCACCATCAGGTTGCCGTACGTCTTGCCGATTCGAACCATCGCAACAGTGGTCAGCATGTTGAGCACCATCTTGGTAGCGGTGCCCGCCTTGAGGCGAGTGGAGCCGGCGATGACTTCCGGACCAACGGCAGGGGCGATAATGAGATCCACGAAGTTCTGCAATTCCGTTCCCGGCCAGCAGGTGACGAAGATGATGCGCGCGCCTTTTTTTCTGGCGACGGTCAGGGCACCGCGCACAAACTGCGTGATGCCGCTGGCGGAGA
>JBKJJZ010000119.1:0-3390 GCA_046597705.1 Vicinamibacterales bacterium
CAGTCCGGCGCCTGCTGCGGATGGGGGCCACTCCCAACCTGCTGAACCTGCTGCAGAAGCAGCATCCGGCCGATTTGGCGCAGGTATTCGCCGAACTCCACGAGAAAGATTGCCACGCGGTCTTCAACGTCCTCGTTGAGCGCAACGGCAAGCTCGCGGCCGAGGCCTTGAGTGAATTGGGCCCCGAAAAGGGGTCGCTGCTGCTGGCGGGTCGTCCAGCCGACGAAATTGCCCGCCTCCTGCAGGAGATTCCATCAGACGACGCGGCGGCGTTGATCGACCATCTGCCCGACGAGCTGTCGTCGGTCGTCCTGGACTTGATTCGACCGAAGCCGGGCGGTGGCGTCTCGGAACTGCTGGACTATCCGGAAAAAACTGCAGGCCGGTTGATGAATCCGAACGTGTTCGCACTGCCGGAAGACCTGACAGCCGGCGAAGCGATCACGGAAATCCAGACCGCGCGTGACGTGGAGATGGTGTTCTACCTCTACGTGGTCGATCAGCGCCGGCACCTGGTGGGCGTCACATCGTTGCGGCGGCTGTTGCTCGTGGCGCCCAGCACGCCCCTCAAGCGCATCATGACCACCGAGCTGTACAGCGCTCGCGTGGATACGGACCAGGAAGAAGTGGCGCGACACGTCGCCTCGTACAACCTGCTGGCAATTCCCGTCGTCGATCCCGAGAACAAGCTGGTTGGTGTCATCACGGTGGATGACGTCATCGACATTCTCAAAGATGAAGCCACCGAAGACGTCTTTCGTCTCGCTGGTGTTTCGGCTGAAGATGGCGTGCTCTCAGCGCCGCTCGATTCATTGAAGCGCCGCCTGCCATGGCTGTTGGTGAACCTGGCCACGGCGTTCATCGCGGCATGGGTCGTCAGCCTGTTCGCGAAAACCATTAGTGAAGTTGTGGCGCTCGCCGTACTGATGCCGGTCGTCGCCGGCATGGGCGGCAATGCCGCCACCCAGACGCTGGCGGTGGTCGTTCGCGGTATCGCGCTCGGCGAATTGACCTGGAGCAACGCACGGCAGGCGCTGATGAAGGAAGGTCTCGTCGGCCTGGGCAATGGATTGGCCCTGGGCCTGGTGGCCGTCCTTGGTGCGTGGCTGCTCGCCGATGACTGGGCACTCGGCGCCATTCTGGGCATGGCCATGGTCATCAACATGTTCATCGCGGCCACGGCGGGCACGCTGATTCCCCTGGGTCTGCGCGCGCTGAAAGTGGATCCCGCGCTCGCATCCTCGGTCTTCATCACCACCCTCACTGACGTCTTCGGCTTCCTCTCGTTCCTGGGCCTGGCCACGGTCTTCCTCCGGTTCCTTCACACCGCGCCACCGAGCCTGCTGCCCTGATGCGCACCCACGTGGCTGACGCCATCATCCTGCGCACATACCGCTACGCCGAGGCCGACCGCATCGTCGTCTTTCTGACCGATGATCGAGGCAAGAAACGCGGCGTGGCGAAGAACGCGACGAAATCCCGGCGGCGATTTGGCGGCGCACTGGAGCCCTTCACGCGCGGTCGCGTGTCGTACGTGGAACGCGAGGGCAGGGATCTGGTGAGGCTGGATCGGATCGATCCCATCGATAGCCCGATGCGTGCCGCGATGGGCCGGGCCGACGATGACGCCGCGCAGATGTTCGGGCATGCGTCGTACTTTGCCGAACTGCTCGACGAGTGGGCGCCGGACGCGATGGCCAACGAGCGGCTCTTCCGTCTTGGAGCTTCAGTCGGCGAGGCACTGTGTCGCGGCGGTTCGGTCGAGTGTCTCGCCAGGTACTTCGAGTATTGGCTGTTGAAACTCGAAGGCGTCTATCCCGCGCTCGATCGCTGCCCGCGGTGTGGTCAGTCGCTCGATGCCGGTGCGGTGCTCGTGACTGGCGAGTGGCAGATGGTGTGCGGCCAGTGCGGCACCGGGGCGTTGAAGGTGTCGCGCGCGGGCATTGCGCTCTTGCGCCGGTCGGCCACCGCCACTCCGGCAGCAGTGACTGATGCCGGCGCTGATGCCGGTGTCCTGAGGGAATTGGAAGCCGTGCATGCGAGGCTCATCGGCATGCACCTGGAAAAAGATCTTCGTTCGGCAAGGGTCGTAAGGGAATTGAGGCCGCAGTTGTGACGTTTCAAGACTTGATTGCAAAACTTACTGACTACTGGTCGGCGCAGGGGTGCCTGATTCAGCAGCCATTGGATACCGAGATGGGCGCGGGCACGATGCACCCGGAGACGTTTCTGCGGGTGCTGGGGCCGAAGCCATGGAATGTGGCGTACGTGCAACCCGCCCGGCGCCCGGCCGATGGCCGCTTTGGCGAAAACCCGAACCGCCTCTTCAAGCACCATCAGTTCCAGGTCATCCTCAAGCCGGCGCCAGACGATGTGCAGGATTTGTATCTGCAGAGTCTGGAAGCGTGCGGCATCGACCTGCGCGCGCACGATGTGCGGTTCGAGGAAGACAACTGGGAGTCGCCCACACTGGGCGCATGGGGCATCGGGTGGCAGGTGCTCTATGACGGGTTGGAGATCACGCAGTTCACCTACTTCCAGCAGGCGGGCGGACAGGACCTGGCGCCCGTGGCCGTCGAGCTGACGTACGGGCTTGAACGTTTTGCGATGACGCTGCAGGGCGTGGACAACGTCTACGACCTGGAATGGGCGCGAGGCGTGAAATACGGCGAGGTGCGCCTGCGAGACGAGGTGGAGCAGTCCAAGTACGCCTTTGGGCAGGTCGAGATGCCCGAGGGCAGATTCGCCGAGTTTCATAGAAATCTGTTCACCGAGTATCACTACTGTGCCGGTGCCTTGCTGCAGTCGGGGCTGCTGTTACCCGCGCTGGACTATTGCCTGAAGTGTTCTCACGCGTTCAACCTGCTCGATTCGAGCGGCAGCATCGGTGTTACTGAACGCATGTCGTACATCCTGAAAGTCCGTCAGTTGGCGGTGGCCATTGCCACCGCGTGGACCGCGGATCCCATGTTGCCGGATCGCCCCGTGGTGAGCCAGCCTAGCGAGTCGACCCATGGATCGTGAACTGCTGTTGGAGATTGGCCTCGAGGAACTGCCGGCCTCGTGGCTGCCACCGTTGACGCAGCACATGGGCGAAGTCCTGCGGGTTGCGCTCAAGGCGCACGGTTTGCCGTCGGACGAGGCCATTGAAGTGCACGGGACGCCACGGCGGTTGGCGGCGTGTGTGCCGGCGCTGGTCGACCGGCAGGATGATCGCGACGAGACGTTGACCGGACCGCCGGTCTCGGCCGCGTTCGATCCGAGTGGACAGCCCACGCCTGCCGCCCTCGGCTTCGCCAAGAAGCAGGGTGTGGAGTTTTCAGCGCTGACGCAGATCGAGACGCCCAAGGGCAAGTACCTGGCGTTCGAGAAGAAGAACCGCGGCCGCGC
>JBKJJZ010000126.1:0-67406 GCA_046597705.1 Vicinamibacterales bacterium
GCGTGGCCAGGTCCTTCTGTCATCGCGATGGTCGCGTTCACACCGGCAGCGTCGGCGTGATTCTGCATGAACGCGCGTCTGCGTTCGGCTTCTCCCGGCCGCGTTCCGAGACGACCGGAGATGGGGTTGATGACGATGCCGACGTGCATGGAGGCAGTGTTATAGTAGCGTGCAATGCTGAACAGGGCTCGCATTCTCACCTTGGTTCTTGCCTGTCTGGTTGTGTTCGGCACCCTCTTTCAAATCTATCGATTCGACGAATCCGTCAAGGCCGACAGCGCGCGCGAAGACGCTGCGATTCAACAACTGCACGCCACCGATTTGGCGCTGGCGGATGCGCGCCAGGCGCAGGCCGCTTACGTGGCCGCCGGTCAGGGCGCGCCGTTCTGGATGACGCACTTTGACGACGCGCTTTCGCGCGTTGAAGCCACTTTGCGCGAGCGGCAGCAAACGACGAAAGCGGCTGGCGCATCGACGCACTATGACGCCGCGCTTGAACAGCTCGAGACTCTGCGGGCGTCGGATGGCCGCGCCAGGAACTACGTCAGCAATGGGCAGCTGATCCTGGCCTCGGATGTCATCTTCGTGGAGAGCCAGGAAATCATCGGCCGTATTGCGGGGAATGTTGCGTCCGCCCGCGACACAGAAGTGTTTGCCGCGCGCCAGTCCGTGGCGACCCTTACGCAGTATCGCCAGGGGCTGATTGCCGGTGGACTGCTGGTCACGCTGCTGCTGGTCATTGTGGCGCCGCGGAAAGCCCGGAGCGACGAGCCGGCCGACATGCCGGTCGCCATGGATGTTGTTCCCGAGCCCGAGCCGAGACTGGTTGCCGACACCGCAAACTTCGTGGCCGCGACCAATCTGGACGAGGCGGTGAATGTCTGCGTCGATCTCGCACGGTTGCTTGACGGCAGGGACCTGCCAGGCATTCTCAGTCGCGCCGCATCGGCCATCGACGCCAAGGGGCTGGTCCTGTGGGTGATGGACGAGCAGGGCCAGACGCTGCGCGCTTCAATGGCGCATGGTTACTCAGAGCGGATGCTGGCGCGGCTTGGCCAGCTTCCGGTGGCGGCCGATAACGTGACGTCGCTCGCCTGCCGCACCCTGCAGCCGCAAGTGGTGCCGGCTGCCGCGTTCGACGGTTCCGGCGCACTGGCCGTGCCGCTCATCAGCACCACAGGCTGTGTGGGCGTGCTGGCGGCCGAGGTGTCCGGATCGAGAGCCAGCGAGCACCAGATTTCAGTGGCCCGGCTCATCGCTGCGCAACTCTCGTCCGTGATTCGACCCGACGCCTCGGCCATGGCCGCGTCCGTCGCCCAGTAGCCGCCCGCCTTCGCGCTACGGCGAGGCAGGCACTGCCCACCGGAGGCTGCATCGGGACGTCTCTGGCGTCATCGGTTGCGTACAGTTGCCCGCCCTCTCTCGCATTTATCGCAGGAAATCCGTACGGCACGCGTCTTGATATGGGAAGTTCCCAAGTCGCCCGGCATCACACGGGGTGTGTCTCTCTAACGACAGGCAGGCGCTGGCATCGCAGCACCCCGTGGCTCTTTGTTGATGTTCGGGCGACCCTATTGACTGGGGAACTGGGGAACTGAGGAACTGAGGAACTGGCGGAACTGGAGGAACTGGGGAAGTGGCTGAACTGCAATTCTTCAGTTCCGGCACTTCCCCAGTTCCGCCAGTTCGGCACCCACTAAAGCGTGATCTTCAGCGCGACCACGGTCGTGTCGTCGTTGGGTGGAAAGCCGGCTCGATGCCCTTCCACGGCTTCGACAATGGAGAACACGATTTCCTTCGCGCTGAGGTGACGTGTCTTGGAGACGACGTCGATGAGGCGGCTGCTTCCGAACTCTTCGCTCCTGCGGTTCATCGCCTCGGACACGCCGTCCGAGCAGAACACAAACACATCGCCTGATTCGATTGGCAACGTGACTTCGTCGTACGTCATCCCGGGAAACGAGCCGAGGGGCACGCCCGGGGCTTCGATCAGGCCGCAGGTATCGCCGGTGGCGCGGACCGGATATGGCACACCGGAGTTGGCCAGCGTGACGCTTCTCCGCTTGAGATCGAAAATCGAGTAACACAAGGTGCAGTAATACTCTTCCAGCTGGCGCTCGTGCAGGATGGTGTTGATCGACATCAGCACGGCCGCAGGTGACGACCGCTCCGGGACGTAGCGGCGCCGGAAGGTGCGGCCGCGCACGAGTTCGCCGGCGAACACGCTGTAGAGCGCGGCGGGCACGCCCTTGCCTGAGACATCGCCCAGCGCGATGATCAGCGTCTGGGACTCCGGCACCAGGTAGTCGTAGAAATCGCCGCCCAGTTCGAGCGCCGCGGAGAACGACGCGTCGACGTCCACGCCCTTCATCCGCTTTGGCAGCTTCGTCGGCAGCAGGGCTGCCTGCACGCGACGGGCGAATCGCAGTTCCTTCTCGAGGCGCGCTTCGGTCTGCGACACTTCCTCGTAGAGGCGCGCGTTCTCAATGGCCACCGCGGCCTGACTGGCCAGCAAGGTCAGAATCTCGACGTCACGTTTGGTGAATGCGTCGAGTTCGGGACTTTCCAGGTCGAAGACGCCGACACAACGCTCCTTGAGGAGCATCGGCACGCACAACTCCGACCGCACGTCATCGACGACCTTGATGTAGCGCGGGTCTTTCGAGACGTCGGGCACCATCACCGCCTCGCGATGCAGGGCGGCATAACCGACCAGGCCTTCACCGAGCGGGACCTTTGGCAGCGCCACGCGATCGCCAAACTGCACGGCCACTTTCATCTCGAGTTCCGTGGTGGACTCGTTGAGCAACAGGATGCCGAACGTTCGGTAGTCCACCACGCGCCGGGTCAACTGCGCGATGCGCGAGAGCAGCTCGTCGAGGTCCATGAGCGCTGCCACGTCTCGCCCGATCTCGGCGAGTGTTTCGAACGCCTCCGCATCGAGCCGCTGCTGTTCAAACAGCCGCGCATTGGCCAGCGCCAATGCCACGTGAGCCGCAAACTGGCGCAGGATCGCGGCATCGCGCTCCGAATACATGTCGCGCGATCGGCTCAGCACGTTCAGGGCGCCAATCGGCTTGCCCTTGTGCACCAGGGGCACCGCGAGCGTCGAGGCCATGCCGGGCACCACCTCCACGTAATTGGGCTCGAGGCTGATATCACCGACAACAATGGTTTCCTGCGTGGAGACCACTTGCCCGACGATCCCGTCGGTCAGCCGCGGGCGATAGTGCGTGGTGTCCGGATACCCGACGCCGTAGCCCACGCGCATCTCGCCGCGTTTTTCGTCCAGCAGGTAGACGGCAAACGCGTCGAAGGGAATCAGGCGTGCGATGAGGTCCGGAATCTTCTGGAGGAGTTCGTCCAGATCGACCATGGACGCCACCTGACGTCCCAGGTCGAACAACGTGAGCAGCACGTCGCGTTCGTGTGTGCCTGAAGACAGGTGCGAGGGGAGACGATTGGATGGATGCGGGCTCATGTGGGGCGTGCAGGCGCAGGCGAACTGATTGCAATTATACTTGGTCAGTCCGCGCCCCTGATCCATGACCGACTTGCAACTGCCCCTCGACTATTCGGCCATCGAACGCATCCTGCCCCACCGTTTCCCGTTTTTACTGGTGGATCGCATTATCGAGTTCGAGCCTGATCAGAGGATTGTCGGGATAAAGAATATTTCTGACAACGAACGCTCGTTGTCGAGAATCCCCGGACAACGGCCCGCGCTGCCGCCAACGTTGCTGACCGAGGCCGTGGCGCAGGTCGGCGCGATCCTGATCCTCTCGAAGGCCGAGAACCACAACAAGCTGATCTTCTTCATGGGGATCGAACGGGTCCGCTATCGCGGCTCGGTCCATCCGGGTGATGTGGTTCGCATCGAAGGTGTCGTCAAACGACTGCGAAGCCGCATGGGCGTTCTCAGCGGATCGGCCAGCGTTGATGGCCGTGTCGTGTTGAGCGGCACGATGACGTTTGCGCTCGGGCCCCGGCCGAACGGATAGAAACGTAGGGCGTGGCTTTAGCCGCGCCAATTGGCGCCCCTGAAGGGACGCCCTGCAGACTTTCTTCAGATCGCGCGGACCATGCACACGCCGTCGAGGGCCGCCAGGCGCTCGAGCGCGCCTGCTGGCACCGGCGCATTCGTGTCAGCCACCAGGTACATCAGCTCGTTCTTCGTCGAAGTGGCGAATCCCGCGACACTGACTCCGGCCTGCGCCAGCATCTCCGTGATGCGTGCGGCAGCGTGGTCGGATACCGCGCATGCGCAGAGGCATCGGTGAGTGGCCTGCCTGGGCGCCACCAGTTCCGGGAAGTTCACCGAATTGCGCACAACGCCATGGTCCAGAAAATCGCGCACCTCGTCAGCGACCATGACGGCGCAGTTGTCCTCCGCCTCTGCCGTGGACGCGCCAAGGTGCGGCAACGTGACGCAGTGGGGATGATTCAACGTGAGCCTGGTTGGAAAGTCGCTGATGTAGGCCTGTGCGTGCCCGGCGTCCAGGCTGCTCACCATTGCGGCTTCGTCGACGATGCCTTCGCGTGCGAAGTTGAGGACCACCACGTTCGGCCGCATCACTTTGAGCCGGTCAGCGTCGATCAAGTGCCGGGTGGAATTGCTCAGCGGCACATGCAGCGTGACAAAGTCGGCCGTGCGTAGCGCTTCATCAAGCGATCGGGCGCGCGTAATCGCGGGCGATAGTTGCCACGCGGCATCAAGCGTGAGACCGGGGTCGTAACCCACCACCTGCATGCCGAGGGCGATCGCCGCATTGGCGACCCGCCCGCCTATGGCCCCAAGGCCGATCACCGCCAGAGTGCGTCCAGGCAGTTCAGTTCCGGCAAACGCTTTCTTGCCGGCCTCCACCGCCTTATGCAGTTCGGCGTCGGTGCCGCCCTTGCCCGTCAGCTTCCGCACGAATTCAACCGCGGGCACTACGCGCCGGCTGGCGACAATCAAGCCCGCGATCACAAGTTCCTTGACCGCGTTGGCGTTGGCCCCGGGTGCATTGAAGACCGGAATGCCGCGGGCCGTCATGGCCGCCACGGGGATGTTGTTGGTGCCGGCGCCCGCGCGGCCGATCGCCTTGAGCGATGGACCGAACGTCGCCTTGTGCAGGTCCGCGGATCGCAGCAGGATGGCGTCGGGATCAGGAATCTCAGCCGCGGTCATGAACCGGTCGTGCGGCAACCTCGCGAGCCCGGCTGCCGAAATGTTGTTGAGTGTCTGTACCTTGAACATGGGACCTCTGACTGCCGAAGTTGCCAGAATATCAGGCTCTCCTGGATCGCCCTGTGGGACGCACGACCAGCATGCCGGCCACAATGACTGCCGCCGCCACCAGCATGGTGCCTCGAAAAGGCTCCCCGAGCAGTATCGTGCCTAGCGCCACCGCAATCACCGGATTGACGTACGTGTAGAGCGACACGGTGGCGATTGGCAAGTGACGGAGCGCGTACGAGTACGCCGCGAAGGCGATCACGGATCCCGCCAGCGTCAGATACACCAGTGCACCAAGTGTGCGCGCCGAGAACGAGAGGTGCGGCCACTCCCCCGTCACGGTGCCGGCGATGGTCATGAACAGCCCCCCGAAGAACATTTGCACGGCGGCCACGCCCAGCACGTTGCGCGACACCGAATGCCGCCGCGTATATGCGGATGCGACGGCCCATCCGGCACAGGCTATCTGCACAGCCAGAATCCCCAGCGCAGTTGCGCGACCCGATGCCCCGCCCAGCGACAGCTCGGGCCACATGAGCAGGACGATGCCGCAGAATCCGATGAAGAGGCCGCCCCATTGCCGCAGCGCGAGCCGTTCGCTGCCGGGAAAGAACGCGTCGATCGCCACCATCCAGAAGGGTGACGTGGCGATCACCACAGCAGTGAGCCCGCTCGCCAGGTACTGTTCGGCCCACACAACACCGCCATTGCCCAGCGCGATCATCAGGAATCCGAGCAGCGCCATCCGCAGCCACTCGCGTACCGGTGGCAGGCCTTCGCCGCGAGCGATCAGCCACAACGCCAGAATGGCGCCGCCGATGAGGTACCTGATGCCACCCATCAGGAACGGCGGGATGGTCTCGAGAGCCACCTTGATGGCGAGATACGTCGTGCCCCAGATCAGGCACACGGCAATCCAGGCCATCCAGGCCCTGCGTTGAACGGCGGCCGTCGTCATATCTCTACTGGCGAGGTGGCTTGTATAGCACTCGCTCCAGCCGCCGGTGGAAGGAGGTAAACGGACCGTCGCTGTCGTCGGCCTCGAGGTGCTTGCGGATCTGGTGGATCTTCGCATCGAGGTCATCCGCCGCGGCAAGGATGAAGGCCTCCACCATCATTGGCTCCACGGGCGATCCAAGTGCCTTCTCTCCGTGGTGCGACAAGACCAGGTGCTCGATCTGCACCTGAAGATCATGCGGAAAGTCCGGAATGGCACGCGCAGCGTCCCTGACCATGCCCACACCGATCGTGATGTGGCCGATCATGTTCCCTTCCAGGGAATACTCGGTGGTGACGCTGTACGACAGCTCTTCGAGCTTGCCGATATCGTGCAGAATCGCGCCGGCCACAAGGACGTCCCGGTTGGCGCCGTAGGCGTCAGCCAGGTAGATGACCGAGTCAATGATCTTCAGGACGTGCTCGAGTAATCCACCACGATAGGCGTGATGCACCGTCTGCGCGGCCGGCCAGATCCGGAAGCGGTCCGCCTGCGCGGTCACGATTCGTGTCAGCAGCTCCCTGACGGCTGGCGAAGAGACGCGGGAGATGTGCGTCTCCAGTTCCTGCCACATCTCGTCGATCGGCCTGGGCGCGCACGGAATGCAGTCTTCTTCACGAAAGCCTTCGAGGGCGTCTCGTTGCCCATGCACGCGCCGGATCTTGTCAATCACCAGCTCGAGGCGCTGATTGAACAGATTGCCGCGCGCCTGCACTTTCACGAACTCTCCCGCGTCGAACTCTTCCTTCAGCGCATCAACATCCTGGAAGACCTTCGCCTTGATCTCGCCCGAGATGTCCTGAAGAACGATGGCGAGATAATTCCCGCTCTTGCCGCTGCGCAGTTCCTTCTTCGAGCACAGAAAGTAACCCCAGCCGTTCGCCGTGCCGTTGAGCTCCACAATCCTTGGTAGTTGAGTCATGAGTCGATTTGAGTGTACTGCGAGATGATAAAGTTTCCGCACCATGGACGCGCGTACTCTTCCCGACACCGCGTTCCTCAATCTGTTCGACGGCCTTCGTGAAGGCGTGTACATCGGCCTGGTCTCTCCGGATACCACGACCACGCTCGCCACAAACCCATTCCTGCGCCTCATCATCGGCTGGGATGATGATGTGCCGACCGAAGATCTTCGCCCGTTCGACGTCGATCGATTCGTCGATCCTCTTGCGCGCGACGGGTTCCTCTCGCAGCTCCGGCGAGACGGCGCCGTGCAGGATCACTTGATGCGGCTCCGGCGCATGGACGGCACGGCTGTCTGGATGGAAGTCACCGCTCGTGCCGAACCGGTTGGCGACGCCTTACGGATCGAAGCCGTGATGCGTGACGTCACCGAACGAAAGAAGCTGGAAGACCAGTCGCGTGACGTGTTCCACCAGTTGTCACAGGCGGAAAAACTCGCGGCTCTCGGCCAGACGATGTCGGGGGTCGCGCACGAACTCAATAATCCGCTGGCCACTATCCTGGCGTGTGCCGAACGATTGACCAGCAAGCGTCTTGACGACCACACGCGGCGGGATATCGACGCCATCCACAACGCGGCCGAACGCGCTGCCCGCATCGTACGCAACTTGCAGACTTTTGCCCGCAAGCGCCACACCACGCGCACCATGGTGGACCTCAATCACGTGGTCCGCGAGACCGTCGCGCTGCGCGCCTACGAACAGCACGTGGCAAACGTCGTCATCATCGAGGCGCTGGCGTCCGGCCTGCCCCAGGTGTTTGCCGACCCCCACCAGATTCAGCAGGTGCTGCTGAACCTGGTCATCAACGCCGAGCACGCCATGCTCTCCTCCCACGGGCGCGGCCTGCTGGTGCTTCGTTCCTGGCACGAGCCCGAACGTGACGCCGTCCTGCTGGAAGTGAGTGACGACGGACCTGGGATTTCGGATGAGGTGCAGGCGAAGATCTTTGATCCATTCTTCACGACAAAGGCCGTGGGGAAAGGGACGGGCCTTGGCCTGACGGTGGCGTACGCGATCGTGCAGGAGCACGGTGGCAGAATCTCGGTGTCTTCGAAACCTGGTGCTGGGGCCACATTCGTGCTCGAACTTCCCGCTGGGGGCACGCACGTGCGCGCGCCGGAACTTCCTGCGAGTTCGCCTCACACGGATGTCCCGGTGGGCACCAGGGCCCTTGTCGTGGAAGACGAGCGAGCTCTTGGCGAGGCCGTGGCAGACGCGTTGCGCGATACGGGATTTGAAGTGGACCGCGCTTCAGACGGCGAAGAGGCCATCGCGCGAACGCAGGCGCGCGCCTACGACCTCATCATTTGTGACTTGAAGATGCCCGGGGTGAACGGCATGGCGTTCTACCATCACCTGGCGGCAACGGCGCCGGCATTGAAACGGCGACTGGTGTTTGTCACCGGTGACGTGGCCGGCACCGAGGCCGAGGCATTTCTCGAACAGAGTGGATGCCGCTGGCTGGCAAAGCCTTTTCGATTGCGCGACCTTGTGCGGGTTGCCCGCGAAGTGATTGCCTGACCGGACTTCAGGCCACGGCCTGAGTCATGACAGGCGCCTGCGGCGTCAACGATTTGCGCAGCCGGGCCATCGCCCGCGCGTGAAGTTGCGAGACGCGGGATTCATTGACGCCAATCTGTTTTCCGATTTCCTTCATCGTCGCGTCTTTGAAGTAGTAGAGGCTGACGATGCGCCGCTCGCGGGCTGGAAGTGATGCCAATGCCGCGCGCACGTGTGCGCGAACTTCGTTGTTCTCGTACTGCTGATGGGGCGTGAGCGGCGTGCTGGGCACCAGCACCGCGGGTAGTGATGCCGCGTCAGCCGGCCCGAGATTGGCCAGCGGTGACGTGGATTCGATCGTGCTGATGCGGAGGATCGTGCGCTCGAGCCGCGCCTCATCAGCGCCAACACGTTTCGCGAGATCGGCGACGGTCGGTTCGGAGCCAAGCTCTCGCCGAAGGGACTCACGCGCCGCCTCGAGTTCGCGGCGAACGCGACGCACGCCGCGCGGCCAGGCATCGCGGCGCAGAGCGTCGATCATGGCGCCACGCACGCGCCGTTCGGCGAATGTCTCGAACTTGATGCCACGACTCTCATCAAAGCGATGCGCGGCGTCCATCAGGCCAAGCACACCGTCCTGCACCAGGTCAGTGACCGCGATCGAGTGCGGCATCGTCGAGGCCATCCGGCGCGCCATTGATTCGACAAACGGCAGGGTGGCAACGACACGTTCGTGCTGATCATTGGCGAGTGGTGCGCGCTGCATTTGGATCCTCCTCAAGGCGACGAATATTTCGCCCGTCGGGCCTCTATAGGGCAACAGCGATGCCAACGACAGTTACGAATAAACAGCGAAACTGCACGGCGTAATCAGATGGTTGCTAAGTCGTTGTTTTACAGCTGCTTAGCGGGCGTTTTTGCTCGTGCATGGATGTGCAGTTGTGTGCCGAACCGCGCCTAAATGGTCAATCCAATGACAGGTTGTCAGAGAGACCCTGTCAAAATATTGGCTATTGGGGAGCGTCCGAGGGCAATGCCACGTGGCGGATACGCTGGCTGGTGCGGATGGCGTCGAGTGCGCTCATGACCACCTGACCCGCCCTGGCGCGATGGGTGTCTTCGGCCAGGCGGTGCTCAAGGAGTTCCGCGTTGGCCAGAATGATGCCGAGCTGGTTGTTGAGCAGGTGGAAGAGTTTTGTCAGGTCCGTGTCCGAGGCACCGGCCTGCGCATCCAATCCGGACATGGTGGAGTTCAAGCGGTCCTGCGCAGGTCCTGATTGTGGCGAGACACTTCGCGAGGCGCGTTGGCGTCACGCCAGAGCGTGTCCGTGAAGATGCGCACTGAGCCGCCGGCGGTTCGCACGTACTCCACTTTTCCGCTGGAAATCCAGTTGTAGATCGTGCGGCGGCTGACACCGACGACGTCACACGCGCGAGGGATTGAGACGGTTGTCCGTTCAAGCATACGCCCGGAACTATCGGCCGCCCTTTGTCGGAACTGTAGGACAATACCGGGATTCCCCCGATGTCCTCAGACGGCCTCACTCCGCTCCATCTTCTTTTGGTTGACGATGAGGTGGCGTTTCGGGGTGTTATTGCGGAACGTCTGGTGGAGAGCGGATATCGGGTTGAACAGGCCGGAACGGGTGAGGAGGCGCTGGCCCGGCTCAACGAATTTGCGTTCGATATCCTGCTGACCGACCTGCGACTGCCCGGAGTGGATGGCCGGCAGGTACTGGATGAGGCTTTTTCGCGGTACCCAGACATTATTGCCGTGGTCATCACCGGCTTTGGCACCGTGCGCGAAGCGGTAGAAGTCACGCAACTGGGTGCCGAAGGCTTCATTACAAAGCCGTTTCAGTTCGAGGAGCTGCTTCACGCGCTGAGAACGGCCGTCGAAAAGCGGAAGCTTCGGGCCGAGAATGCCTACCTGCGCGAGCAGCTCCTGGGACGATTTCACCTTGGCGGCATCATTGGCCAGGCGCCGCTGGTGGTGCAGATGCTGGAGCGGATCCAGACCGTGGCCGCGACGTCCAGCACGGTACTCATCACCGGCGAAACCGGCACCGGCAAGGAGTTGGCGGCCCGGGCCCTGCACGATGCCAGCACGCGCCGGCTGCAGCGGTTCATGGCGATCAACTGCAGCGCCATTCCGGAAACGCTGCTGGAGACCGAACTATTCGGGCACGTCAAAGGCGCGTTCACAGGCGCGGTCGCCAATCGTCAGGGCCGGATAGAACAGGCCAACCACGGCACGTTGTTTCTTGATGAAGTAGGCACGATGAGCCTGCCGTTGCAGGTGAAACTGCTGCGGGTGTTACAGGCGCGCGAGTTCGAACGGGTGGGCGAGTCACAAACGGTCAAGGTCGATGTGCGAGTGATTGCGGCAACGAACTCGGACCTGAAGCAGATGGTGAGCGACGGCACGTTCCGCGAAGACCTCTACTACCGGCTCAACGTGATTCCGCTCCATGTGCCGGCGTTGAGGGAAAGACCTTCGGACGTCCCGCTGCTGGCGCAGCACTTTCTGGATCGCCTGAGCCAGGAGTCGCCGGCGCGAGGCCGGGTCACGATCTCGCAGGAGGCGCAACAGGCCATGATGGCGTACCGGTGGCCCGGCAACGTCCGGCAGCTCGAAAACGTCATCGAGCGCGCGTTTGCGCTATCACCTGGCCGCGCCCAGCTCGAACTGAACGACCTGTCGGAAGAAGTGCGGGCCGCTCCCGTGCAGCCTACCGCCGCCGATGTCTCTTTTTCAGCCAACGGCGTTGACTTCGATGCGCTGGTCAGTCAGTTTGAACATGGACTGCTTCGCCGAGCGCTGGAACAATCAGGTGGAAACCGCCGGCTTGCGGCGGACCTGCTGAAGATCAAACGCACAACATTGATTGAGAAACTGAAACGCCTGGAGCGTTCCTGACTTATGCCTCCGTCACATTCCTTCTGGGTCATCCTGATTGGCAAGACCGCAACGTCGTTTCGCGGCAAGGAGCGCGAAGACCTCGTGCCTACGCTGCGACAGCTTCAACGCACGCAGACCGACGTCACGTTGCGATGGTATGAACGAGGCAAGGTGTGGGAGTCGCCTGAAGCGGCAATCGGCGCCGCGAAACTTGCCGAGACCACCGCTCGTGAAAAGCGAACGAAGGAGTGGCGGCCCGGCGGCGAGCATCGCGATCCCAAAGCCCGCTTTGAGCTGACGCGCGACGAGAAGCGCGCGAAGTTCAAGCGCGATCAGTCGAGACCGGATCGGCCCGACGGCAAACCGCCCACTGGAGACGATCGACCGCAGTCGCCGTTCGGACCAAGAGAGCCCAGGGCCCCCAGAGCTCCCCGACCGGCTTCGGACCGACCGTGGCCGGATCGTCCGAAGTTCGATCGACCCGGTCCCGGCCGGTCTCCGTTCGGTGATCGATCACGCCCACCTCGTGGCGAGAGCCGCGACCGGCCGCCGCGTAGTGACAACCGCGACCGAGGCGACCGAAGCGAGCGACCAAGCCGGCCGTTCGGGCCCCCGGCAGAGAACCCCTTCAAGGACCGCGCTCGCAGTGACCGGCCGGCACCCCGACCCGAACGTAGACCTCCGACTGGGCGGCCGGGAGGCCCGAGCCGACCTTCGGGCGACCGCGGGGGCTTCAAGCCACCCAAACGCCGTTCATGATCCTGCACATCGTTCTCTACCAACCGAAACCATCGGCGAAGGCTGAGGAACTGGCTGAACTTGCCAGGGCCTTGGAAACCGCAAGTCGAGCGATACCCTCGATCCGACAGGTCCGGGTGGGTAAGGCGATAGACCTTGGATTTGGCTATAGCAATTGGCCTAAAGACCAAAATGGTGGATTTGTCGCAGTATTTGAATTTGAGGACAGAGCTGGCCTTGAGGCTTACCTGGCCGATTCAGCTCATCAAAAACTTGCCCATATGTTCTGGACCACGTGTGAAGCACCAACGATATGCGATCTTACGGCAGTGGATCCAAGGCTGAAGGGCCTCGTGGATCAGTTTGGTCAAATAGCAGAATAGTTGATGTTATTTTGCTATCTGTTGGAACATGAAGAACGTGGCTATTAATTCTCTGAGTTCCGGAATCGATTTTGCGTGATTGATCGCCACTCTCAGGTCGGCTCCGCCCTCGAGTCCCTTGGTGTACCAGGAACCCAGCGCTCGCAGCTTGTTGATGACCCAGCGCTCGCGGCCACGAGCCTCTTTGGGCGGCTCCTCGATTTGTCCCGGTGCCACGTGGCGGAATCCTGACGCTTCATCGACGCGTTCAGACAACAGGAGGTCAAGGTAGTCGAGCAGGAACTGGCCGCGCTCCTCGAGAGGCACCACGGTCGATGACTGCCCCAACGATGCTTCGGCAGCCTGTCTAAAGATCCAGGGATTACGGAGCGCGCCGCGGCCAACCAGCACCCCGGCCACACGGGATTCACGCAAGCGGCTCACCACTTGTTCCGGTTCCACACAATCGCCGGAACCAAACACGGGAATCGAGACGCCCTCGGCGACGCGCGCGATGAGGCTCCAGTCAGACTCCCCCGAATAGGACTGCGCGGCCGTCCGGCCATGAACGGCCAGCGCCGCGGCACCCGCGTCCTGCGCCATGCGGGCAAGTAATGGCGCGTTGATGTCGTGCTCGTTCCACCCGGCGCGCATCTTCACTGTCACAGGAATCCTGACGGCTTTCGCCATCGCACTGATGATGCGGGCCGCATGGGCGGGCTCGCGCATCAGGCTGCACCCCGCGTTATGCTTCGCGATTTTCGGCACGGGACATCCCATGTTGATGTCCACGATGTCCGCGCCCATGCCTTCGACGACCTGCGCGGCGTCGGCCATCTTCGCAGGATCACCGCCAAAGATCTGAATTGAGACGGGGCGTTCTTCTTCGGTGTATTCCGCGTACTCGAGCGTGCGATCGATTCCGCGGACCAGTCCTTCGGAGCTGACCATTTCGGTCACAACCAGGCCGCATCCGCCTTGCCGCTTGACCAGGCGACGGAATGCGGTGTCCGTCATGCCGGCCATCGGGGCCATGCCTACTGGAGAATCGAGCGTGATGGAACCGATTCTCGGTCTCACGACGCTTTCTTCTGGGCCGCGCGGTATTGCTCGTACATCTTCTTCAGGTCTTCATCTTTCCATTCGATGATGGCCTGGCCGCGCAGCGTCTCGACGAACTTCCGCATTTCCACTTCGCTACGGTCGCCCTGTACTTTATTGGCGACCTCGTTCCGGACCACCTCGAACGGCTGGACGGTGGGTTCGTCCTTGAGTTCGACCTTGAGTAACTGGTACCCCGCCGGTGTGCGAATCGGCGCGGCGATGTCTCCGGTCTTGAGCGGCGACAGGATTTTCTGCAGGCCCTCCGCCAATTCGTTCAAGTTCAGGGGACCAATCAACCCGCCATTGGCTTTTGAACCAGATTGTGAAATCTCCGTCACCAGGGCCGCGAAATCCTCGCCCTTCAACGCACGCTCTCGAGCGTTCTTCACTTTGTCGTGTGCGGCTTCGTCAACAGCCACATTCACGACCTGCTCGCCAGACCGGGCTTCACTTGGCACGAGCACGGATATCTCGCGAACGGTGATCATCTGCGGTTTCATGAATTCGGCGGGATGCGCCCGGTAATACTGCCGCGCTTCCTCTTCAGTGATGCTTATACGCGGCTCGACGTCGCGCCGCAGAACTCCCTGACGCAGGTACACCCTGTCGATGTTCTTGCGAAGTTGCTCCATCGACATGCCCATCTTCGCCATTTCCTGCTTGAACCCCGCATCGTCGAGCTGATTATCTTTCTTGAGGCCATCGACGTAGGTCTTGAAGATCTCGTCGGTCATGCGCAGCCCAAGTTCCCGGCCACGCTGAATGAGGATCAACTCATCGATCGCATTCGCGAGAATCTCTGGCGTGATCCTGATCAGTTCTTCGCGCAGCTTCGCATCGTTCTGAAGATCCATCTGCGAGAGCTGTCGAGCGTTCTGCTCGCGCAACGCTTGAATCTGCATTTCCTCGAGTTCGGTTTTCGTGAAGACCGCACCGTTGACCTTCACCAGAACCCTCTGCAACACGACGGACTGCGACTGGCCTGGTGCGGCGGTCCCCTGCGTCGCCAGGACGTTGGCGGACACCACGGTCAGCGCGAGCGCACACAACACTATTCGTCTCATCAGAATTCCTGCTTCCCTGCCAATGATCTCATAACGCCAGCCTGCGGCCGAGTTCGTCCAGCACCTGGCGGACCCGTTCGAACACCCCTCCGGGAGCCCGAGGATCCGGCGCCACTTCCGCCAGAATCTCCCCGCGGCTGAACCCGGACGCCACTTCTCCGGAACTTGCCCTGGTCGTCCACCACGATTCACGGCCTGGTGGCGTATCCGCGGGCTTCGTCCTGACCGGCGTCTTTGGGTTCAGACGCCCGGGCAAGGCCGTGGCCGGTTTCACGGGCGCCGCTAATTTAGGCGGTTCTATGGGTCTGGACAGGTCCAGCTTGAGAATTGCCGGCGGCAAAAGGGTGAGGTCCCCGCGGGTCTGGACCAGTTTCAGCAACCAAACCGGGTCCAGCTTGGCATCTGGCCTGAACTTGAACACGATGGCCTGGCCCTCGCGTTCAAGGCTATCGATGCCAAGGCGGTCTGAGAGCGCTCTGATCCGAGCGTATTCGGCTAGATTCAGCACCGTATCTGGTATTTGCCCGTACCTGTCGCTAAACTCAGCTACTAAAGAGTCAACATCGGCGACTGACCTCGCGCTCGCCAAACGGCGATAGGCAGCCAACCGCTGGTTCATGTCCGGAATAAATTCCTCGTCAATCCTCAGGTTCAGCTTCAGATTTACGGAGGCGCGGCGGTCGTCCTCAAGTTCTTCGCCCTTCAGCTCACGAATCGTCTCTTCCAGCAGCTTCGTGTACATGTCAAAGCCAACGGCTTCGATGTGGCCACTCTGTTGCCCACCCAGGAGGTTGCCGGCACCCCGAATTTCAAGGTCAAGGGCGGCGATTCTGAAGCCCGAACCCAGGTCGCTGAACTCGCGGATCGCCGCAAGCCGTTTTCGCGCCACCGGGGAAAGAGACTGTTCCGGTGGAATCAGGAGATAGGCATAGGCGCGCCGGTCGGAACGGCCCACGCGGCCTCTGAGCTGATACAGCTGCGACAGGCCATAACGATCCGCACGGTTGATGACGATGGTGTTGGCGTTAGCGATGTCCAGCCCGTTCTCGACGATGGTGGTCGAGACCAGCACGTCGAACTTGTGCGCGACAAAATCCACCATCACCTTTTCGAGTTCTCCGTCGCCCATCTGACCGTGGCCGATGCCGAGGCGAACCTCGGGCAGCAGCCGTTGAATGAGATTGGCGATTGAGAAAATCGACTCGACGCGATTGTGCACGAAATACACCTGGCCGCCCCGTTCGATCTCGGTCCTGATCGCGCGGGTGATGACTTCCTGATCGAACTTCACAACGTGCGTCTGAATCGACAGCCGGTCGCGGGGAGGCGTCTCGATGATTGACATGTCGCGAATGCCGACAAGCGACATGTTCAACGTTCTCGGTATTGGCGTCGCCGTCATCGTCAAGACGTCAACCTTCTTGCGGATCTGCTTCAGCCGCTCCTTGTGCACCACACCGAACCGCTGTTCTTCATCCACAACCAGAAGGCCAAGGTCGCGAAAGACCACGTCTTTTGACAGAAGACGGTGTGTGCCGACGATGATGTCGAGCTGGCCGGATTCCAGTTTCTCGAGCGTGGCCTGTTGTTCTGTCTTCGAACGAAACCGGCTGACCATGTCGATGCGGACAGGGAAGCCGCCGAAGCGTTCCTTCAACGTGCGTTCGTGCTGAAACGCGAGAACCGTGGTTGGCGCAAGAACAGCCACTTGTTTGCCGTCCATCACTGCCTTGAACGCTGCGCGCATGGCCACTTCCGTTTTGCCGTATCCGACGTCGCCACAGAGCAGGCGGTCCATCGGCATCGAGGATTCCATGTCTTTCGAGATATCCGCTATGGCGGACTGCTGATCGACCGTCAGATCGAACTCGAAAGCGTCATCGAATTCCTGCTGCCAGTGCGAGTCTGCCGTGAATGCATGACCCGTGACCGCCTTGCGCGCGGCGTAGAGCTTGAGGAGCTCCTCGGCCATATCGCGCATCGCTTTCTTGACGCGCGTCTTGGCTTTTTCCCAGGTCGCGCCACCCAGCTTGTCCAGCGCTGGCGCCGCGCCGCCCGTGTACTTCTGCACCAGGTCGAGCCGGTCGAGCGGCACGAAGAGTTTGTCCTCGCCGGCGTACCGAAGTTCCATGAACTCCTGCGCGGCCACGCCAGCAAACGCAGCCATCGTCTTCAGGCCGACAAAACGGCCGATGCCGTTGTCGATGTGAACGACGAGATCGCCAGCTTTCAGGTCGCGGAAGTCAGAGACGAACGTCCGGGACGCCGATTTGCGGCGCTCATGGCCGCGCCGTTCCTCCTCGAACAGATCCGTTTCGGCAAACAGCACCAGGTTGCCGGTGGGGAGGTGGAATCCGCGCGACAGGTGGCCGGTGGTCACAAGCACGGTGGCCCGCGCCATGTCTTCGTTGTCACCGATGGCGCGCGCCCGGATTTCGTAGTCCGCCAACAACTCGATCGTTCGTTCAGCTCGCCCCGGCGTGGCCGCGACGAAGACAATGGTGTCGCCCCGCTCCCGAGCGCGGCGAATTTCTTCGACCCAGTCTCCAATGCGTCCGTGATACTCCAGCACCGGCAGGGAGGGGACGTGCGATTCGCCGGCGGTATCGTCGAGAGCCAACTGCGTGACACGGCTGCCGCGCTCGAGCCACACGGCCAGGTCGTTCCAGGCCATCGCGAAGTGTTCGTACGGTGGAGCAGCGCCGTTTCTGACGACCGCATCCGAAGCGCTGGCCCGCCACTGTTCTTCCAGCCCAAGCCCGCGCGAAGTCACATCGTCGAGTTCGTAGACCAGCACGGTAGAACCCGCGCGTCTCGCGTAATCGATAAAGGTGGCTGTTCGGTCGTACTGGTCGTCGACCGCGGGCAACAATTCGCGCTGAGGCGTCAGCGTGATCGCGCCCAGGGCCGTCAACGACCGCTGCGTGGCAGCATCAAACCGCCGGATGGATTCAACGATGTCGCCGATGAATTCCAGTCGGATGGGCTGGGTTTCGGAAGTGGGGAAGAGATCAACCACTCCGCCGCGGATGGAAAACTCGCCGTGTTGATCGACGGGATCTTCGCGAGTGAATCCTGCCGCAACCAATCGATCGGCCAGATCGTGGATCGGGATCTCGACGCCGGGTTTGAGGATGATGCTGGCGGCCTCGAGCCGGGCCGGGTCACTGACGCGAGGGGGCAATGCTCTGGCAGAGGCGATCACCAGCTGCGAGGTGCCGGTGGCCAGTGCCGCCAAGGCCCTGGCTCGAGCGGATGCCACTTCAAGGTGTGGTGCGAGGCCCCGGTAGGGATCGACTTCCTGAGAGGGGAAGGGCAGCACAGCCTGTTCCGCCTGCGCGTCTGAGAGCCCCTTCATTGCACTGAGAAAGAATCGCGCATCGGCGGTCATCTGCTCGATGTCGGGATCGGTCGGCACGACAAGGACCACGGGCCCGTCTTGTGCCAGCGCCGAGGCGTGGAACGCCATCGCCCCGGGGCCGAGGCCGGCCAGGCGTGGTGTCGATCGGGTGAGGCCTGCGCGGGTGGCGGCCGACTTCAGCAGCGATCGGAAGGCGAGCGATGCGGACGGATGGAGCAAGGCGAACAGTCCATCGTAACAGCACTTCGTAGGGCGTCCCTTCAGGGGCGCCAAATCGCCTATTTTCGGAGCGCCTGGACCTTCGCGATGATCGAGGTCGTGGACCAGCCTTGTTCCACCGGCATCAGCACGACCTTGCCGCCTCGGGCCTCCACGGTGTCGCGGCCGACGATCTTGTCGGGCGCCCAATCTGCGCCCTTCACCAGTACGTCGGGTTGGACCGCACCGATGATCTCGGCAGGGGTCTCTTCGTCAAAGATGACAACGGCATCAACGCACGCGAGGGCACCCAGCACTTCGGCGCGTTCAGCTTCTGTTGTCAGCGGGCGAGTGGGCCCCTTGATGGCACTGACGGAGCGATCGGAGTTGATCGCGACGAGCAAAACATCGCCCTGCGCACGTGCTGCTTGAAGATACCGAACGTGGCCGGGATGAAGCACGTCAAAAACGCCGTTCGTGATGACGACCTTCTTACCGGCGGCTCGAGCTTGATCCGCCCACTGGGCGGCAGCGGATCGCGATTCAAGAAACACGACAGTCAGAGTAACGCATGTTTGTTGGTGCCGCGTCAGTCGTCGGTGCCGAGTTCGACGCCATCAAGCACGAGTCGGTCCAAAGCGGCAACGTGATCGAAATCATGATCGAACGTCAGCAGACATGCACCTTGGTCGATGGCGCATGCGGCGATCCAGATGTCATTGACTGGAATCGGTGTCCCTGCTCGTTTCAGGGCGGCGTAGACGCGGCCGTAATGCCTCGCGACGGTGTCATCGACGGCGATGATTCTGACGAAGGACTCCGCCAGAAACTCGCTGAGCGCCACGCGGTTCTCCCTTGTGCGGGAACCCAATTCGAACCCGCCGTGAAGCTCACCCAACACCGGAGCCGGCACCATAACTGTCTCGGCCTCGGCAATCAGGTCACGAACGCGGGTGTCGCCCGCGCGAAACCGGGAGTAAGCCGACGTATCGAGCACTAGACGCGGAATGCGCTCGGCTTTAGCGCCAGAGATCAAGGTCAATCACCCGCTGCGATCTGAGCGCCCCATCGAACTCTTTCAGGTCCGCGGGTGACCACGTCATGTACCGCTCCAGGCGCCCTCGCCTCGCCTCAATGCCCACGGCCTCTTCAAGAATGCGAAGGGCAACCGTGTTGACGCTCTGTCCTTTGCCCTTTCCCAGGTTGGTCAGACGCCGATTCAGTTCGTCGGTGACTCCTCTAATCGTGAGCTGCGAGGCCATGCCTGCATGGTAGCATTATTGTGCATTCATGGCTTCGAACCAAGCCACTCGACTCATGATGCTGTTCGTCGTCTCGGGTGCGGCTGCCGTTGGCTTTCTGTCGTCGGTAGTCATGCTGTGGATGGGGCTGCGCTACATGCCTGTGCGATACGCCCTCGCCAGCTTCGCGGGTTATGGGGCGTTTCTCTTTCTCATGAGCCGATGGCTTGGCCACCACCGTTCGGCCTTGCTCGACGGCATTACCGACATCGCCAACCCGCTCGATCTGCCCGGGGGCCTTCTCCGCGGCGGTTCGCGCACGGTGGGCCGGGCGACGGACGGTCTGTTTCGAGGCGGACGGTCGGGAGGTGGTGGCGCCAGCGCGTCGTTTGACTCAGTCGGTGCGCCGCCGCCAGTGAACCCGGGGAGTTCCAAAGGCTTCTCCCTGGATCTCGACGATGCGGATGGCGTACTGCCCGTTGTCGCAGTGATCGCGATCATTGCGAGCCTTGTCGCGTGCGCCAGCGTGGTTTGGCAGGCCCCGCAAATGCTGACTGAGCTGTTGGCTGATGGCGCCGCTGCCGGCGCGGCCTACAAAGGCCTGCGCGCATCATCCGGCGACTGGACGTTCGGTGTGATCCGTCGCACGTGGCTTCCGGCCGCGGCCATCATCGTCACGTTTGTCCTGCTCGGAGTGGCCGGACACTATTTCCATCCGGGAGCCGATTCGATCGCGGACTTCTTCCGATAGCTTTGTTTGGAGTGGATTCGACGCTTCGAACTTCGCCGAGTGTAGCCGCCAGAAGGTGCGATACGTAGGGC
The DNA here is from genome assembly GCA_046597705.1 of Vicinamibacterales bacterium. Classification (GTDB taxonomy): domain Bacteria; phylum Acidobacteriota; class Vicinamibacteria; order Vicinamibacterales; family SCN-69-37; genus SYFT01. The sequence continues at coordinate 20,473 of JBKJJZ010000126.1, forward strand.
GTCCCTTCAGGGGCGCCGTGAATTGGCGCGGCTAAAGCCACGCCCTACGCACTACAGGCAAGTGAGGAAGGTGGCGCTCCTAAAGGGACGCCATACGTACTTCTACTTCAGCGGTTTGAACTTCACCGCCGGCGAAAAGCTCCAGCGATGCTTGGGGCGATAGATGCCGCCGTCCTTGATGCGGGACTTCACGCGGAAGGTGTGGAGCAGGCGATGGTAGTCGTACGGAGCGCCGTCGCGCCTGTGAACCGCAACATCGAGTTTGTATGTGCCTTCGACCAGGTCGAGCGAGTCCATGTCGAGTGTGACCAGGACCTCGCCTTCGAGCCGATCAGATTCCATCTCCTCGATGTCCGTGTTGGTGCCGTAGACAAGTACGCCATCGGGAGTGAAGAGGCCGATGCCAAAGACGAAGTCGCGCACCGGCGCAGCCGCCTTCACGCCAAGAACGACCCGCATGGCCTCGCCGGTGTGAAACACTTGAGTGGCCAGACCGGCCGTGTCCTGGAACGCGACCGAGGTAATCTCCACGCCGCCTGACCCCCATCGGCCTTCTCCGGCCTGGCTCATGTCGGCGTGGTGCTCTTCCACCGCCACCGGTCCCTTGGGTTCGGCCTGGCCCGCGGCTCCGGCGTGCTGGCGTGATTTCTCATCGCTGGCTGCCAGGAAGCGCTCTTCCTGCCTGGCGACCTCGGTCACATAGCTGCCAATCACGCGCTGCGGATCGCCTTCAGCTTTCTTGACGCCCGAATCGAGCCACACGGCTTCATCGCAGAACCGCTCAACCAGGCCCAGTGAGTGCGTCACCAGGAGAATCGTCTTGCCTCTGCGCTTGAACTCGCCGAACTTGTCGAGACACTTGTGCGTGAAACCTTCATCCCCCACCGCGAGCACTTCGTCCACGAGCAGGACATCCGGATCGACGTGAATCGCAACGGCAAAACCCAGGCGCATGTACATGCCCGAGGAGTAGGTCTTGACGGGCGCATCGATGAATTCCGTCAGCTCGGCAAATTCCACGATCTCGTCAAAGCGATTCTGAATCTCCCGCTTCGACAATCCCAGCATGATGCCGTTGATAAAGACGTTCTCGCGGCCGGAAATCTCGGGATGAAAACCTGCACCCAACTCGATGAGCGCCGAGATTCGGCCGTCAACTGTGACAGTGCCGGAAGTGGGCTTGGTGATGCCGGCAACCAGCTTCAACGTCGTGCTTTTGCCAGAGCCGTTGCGGCCGACGACACCGAACGTCGATCCTTTCGGCACGGTAAACGAAACGTCGTTGAGCGCCTGAAAGGTCTCCTCAACTCGCAGCCGCCGTACAAGATCGCCTGAAAGCAGCGCGCTCTTGAGCGTGGAAAATCGCCGGCCGCCGTAACGGCGATAGATCTTGGTCGTGTGCGAGAGCGTGATGGCCGGCTGGCTCACACGGCCTCCGCGAACGAATCCCGCAGTCGATCAAAGAACCAGTACGCGGCAAGAAACAGCACCACCGAGACACCGCCCAGCGCCAGCAGCCATTGCCAATGGCCGAATCCGCCGTCAAAGAAGAGGACTTCCTGATACGAGATTGCCAGATGCGTGAATGGATTCGCGTCGAAGTACTTCTTGTAGCCCGGGAACTCGTCGAATAGCGGTTTATACCAGTAGATGATCGGCGTCGCGAAGAACCAGAACGTCAAGAGGTTCGACACAAGGTCTTTCACGTCTCTGAAGTGGACGGCCAGCGCGGAAAGAAACAGCGACAGCGCCGTCGTGAAGAGAAACTGAATCGCGACGATCACGAAGAACCAGGGCAGTTGCGGCCAGTCCGGCGTCACCTGATACCAGATCATGAACGCGATCAGGATGGGCAGTCCGAACAGGAAATGCATCATGTTCGACAGGATCGTGACTATCGGCAGCACTTCGGCAGGGAAGAGCACTTTCTTGATCAGATTGCCGCCGGCAATCAGCGATCCCGTGGCTTCATTCAATGATGACTGGAACCACGTCCACGGCAGGAGCGCGGTAAACATGAACACCGCGTACGGCTGGACACCCTCCGCGCGGTTCTTGAGGATGTTGGCAAAAACGAAACTGTAGATCAGAAGCAGCAGCAGCGGATTGACGAACGACCAGAAGAATCCGAGAAAGGATCCGCGGTAACGTGCCTTCAGGTCCCGCGACACCAGGCTCTGTATCAGGCCCCGGTACCGCAGGAGATTCCTGAGGTTATGCCACATCCGCCTGTCCGCCGATCTCGACCAGTATCACGGTGATGTTGTCGGGACCGCCGGCGTCGTTTGCCGCTTCAATGAGGGCATCCGCACATGTCGCGATGTCTCTGGTCTGATTCATCAGTTCTGCCAGACGGGCAGGCTGCACGACCGAGGACAACCCGTCGGAACAGACCAGCATCCGATCGCCGGGCTTGAGCAGCACTTCCAACACATCCACTTCGGGATCATCGCCGCCGGAAATCGCCCGCGTGACCACGTTTCTCCATGGATGCCGCTGCGCGTCGTCGTCGGTCAGTACGCCTGCACGAACCTGCTCGCCGACCCAGGAATGATCGGCCGTCAGTTGTCGCAGCTCGCCGTCGCGGCGCTGATAGACGCGACTGTCGCCCACGTGGGCGACCTGAGCCATGCCGGCTGGTTGCAGAAGGATGGCCACGGCCGTGGTGGCCATGCCTTTCAGTTCCGGGCTCTCGGTAATAGCGCTCGCCACACGTTTGTTCGCCAGGCGGAACGCGGCCACCAGGCGATTGGCGGCCAGCGACTTGCCGGTGTCATACGGAAAGGGCCAGGTCTGATTGATGTCGGCGTGCTTGGTGTCGTCGATGAACGACTCGATCACCTGGACGGTGAGGCGCGAGGCGACCTCGCCGGCTTCGTGGCCGCCCATGCCGTCGGCCACCACGTACAGACCAAGGTCCGGCCGTTCGCGGAAAGCATCTTCATTGCCTTCCCGTCGAAGCCCGGTGTGGGTGACGGCGACCGAAGAAATCTGAGGCATTGTCAGCTGCGGGTGCGCGCGTGCTGCGAAACCTGAAGGCGACTGATCGCCCTGAGGAGGGCGATGCGTGCGCGCTCGTAGTCCATCTCCGAGGCGCCGCGCGAGGCCGCGGCCAGCCGTTCTTCCGCGCGCCGTTTTGCGGCTTCGGCCCGCTGAAGATCGATGTCGTCCGCTTTCTCGGCAATCCGCGCAAGGATGGTGACGCGGTCCGGCAGAATCTCGGCAAATCCAAACCCGACGAAGCCATAGAACTTCTCGCTGCCTTTGCGGTACCACATCTCGCCGACCTTGAGGCCGACCAGCATCGGGGTATGGCCGGGCAACACACCGAGAAAGCCCTCCTCACCCGGCAGGTACAACTCGTCCACTTCGTCGTGGACGATGGCCCGCTCCGGGGTCACGAACTCGAGACGAATCTTGGTGGGAATGGCCATGGCTATCGTTCTACTGCGTCCTTACTGCTTCTTGGCCCGTTCGAGGACGTCGTCAATGGTGCCGGCCAGATAAAACGCCTGTTCCGGAATGTCGTCGTGCTTGCCTTCGACGATCTCCTTGAAGCCACGAACGGTTTCCGACACCGTCACGTACGCACCTTTCGCACCGGTGAACTGCTCGGCGACGAAGAACGGCTGCGACAGGAACTTCTGAATCTTTCGCGCGCGGCTGACCGTGAGCTTGTCGTCTTCCGACAACTCGTCGATACCGAGGATTGCGATGATGTCCTGCAGGTCCTTGTATCGCTGCAGGATCTGCTTCACCGATCGCGCGACGTTGTAGTGCTCATCACCCAGGACGCGCGGATCCAGAATGCGCGACGATGAGGCGAGCGGGTCAACGGCCGGGTAGATGCCAAGTTCGGCAATCGCGCGCGACAAGTTGGTGGTCGCGTCCAGGTGAGCGAACGTGGTGGCCGGTGCCGGGTCGGTGTAGTCGTCGGCGGGCACGTAGATGGCCTGCACCGACGTAATCGAACCTTTGCGCGTGGACGTGATGCGTTCCTGCAGCTCGCCCATTTCCGTGAGCAGCGTCGGCTGGTAACCGACGGCCGAGGGCATGCGGCCGAGCAGCGCCGACACTTCCGAGCCTGCCTGCGTGAACCGGAAGATGTTGTCGATGAACAGGAGCACGTCCTTGTTCTCGGCATCGCGGAAGTACTCGGCCACGGTCAGCGCCGAGAGTGCCACGCGAAGACGCGCACCCGGCGGCTCCGTCATCTGTCCGTAGACAAGTGCGGCGCGTGACTTTGACGGATCGTTCGGATCGATGACTCCGCTCTCCTGGAATTCCAGCCAGAGGTCGTTGCCCTCACGTGTGCGTTCGCCGACGCCGCCGAACACCGACACGCCGCCGTGCTTCATGGCGATGTTGTGGATGAGCTCCATGATGATGACGGTCTTGCCGACGCCGGCGCCCCCGAACAGGCCGATCTTGCCACCCTGGAGGTACGGCTCGAGCAGGTCGATGACCTTGATGCCCGTCTCGAACATCTTGAGTTCGGTGGACTGCTCTTCAAGGGACGGCGCCTCGCGGTGAATGGGCCAGCGCTCCGCGGACTCAACGGGACGGTCAGGAAAGTCCACCGGCTCGCCGAGCACGTTCATCACGCGGCCCAGCGTCTGCGGACCCACGGGCACCGAGATGGGCCCTCCGGTGTCGGTGGCGATCATGCCGCGCTGCAAGCCGTCGGTGGCCTTCATCGCCACGGTGCGCACGCGGTTCTCACCAAGGTGCTGTTCGACTTCAACGATGACGTCGACCTTCTCACCCGATGATTCACCCGTGACGCGAACGGCGTTGTAGATCGCCGGCAACGCGCCGCCTGCGAACTCGATGTCGATGACCGGGCCGATGATCTGGACTACCTTGCCGACCTTCACTGCTTCTGCGACTGCCATGTAATTCCTCTTCTACCTATTGGGCCTGGGCGCCCGACACGACTTCGATGATTTCTCGCGTAATGGCGGCCTGACGAATCTTGTTCATCGTCAGGGTCAACCCCTCGATCATGTCGGCGGAGTTTCGCGTGGCCGCATCCATGGCGGTCATGCGCGCCGCATGTTCGGCTGCGGCTGATTCCAGCAGCGCGCGCAGGATCTGCGCTTCCACAAGCCGCGGCAGCAGTTCATCGAAAATGCGCTGCGGCGAGGGCTCATAAAGATAATCGATACCGCCGGCTTCTTCTTTGGTCAGCTCAATCGTCGCCATCGGCAGAAGCTGTTCGATCACCAGGCTCTGCTGCATCACGGACTTGAACTCGTTGTAAACCAGATGAACGCTGTCCACCTTGCCGCTCGTGAAATCTTCAATCGCCGGCTGCGCCACAGCCTCGGCTTCGGCAAACGAGATCACCTTCGGCAAGCCCGTGTATTCAAAGCGAATCGGGAAGCCACGGCGCCCAAGCGCTTCGCGGCCTTTCTTGCCCACAAGACCCAGCGCGGTTTCCCGTCCGGCGTTCGCGCGCAGGAACTGACCAACCGCCTTGACAATGTTGGTGTTGAAGCTGCCGCACAAACCGCGGTCGCTTGTCATGACGATGAGCAGGGTCTTGCCGGTTTTCACGCCCGGGCGCTGCGCGAGCAGCGGATGATTCGACTGATCCACGCGCGCCGCGATGCTGGCAAGGACGCGCCGTGCCTGAAGGGCAAACGGGCGGGTCGCCACGACGCGCTCCTGGGCGCGGCGCAGCTTCGACGCGGCAACCATCTTGAGCGCCTTCGTGATCTGCTGCGTGTTCTTGACGGCGCGCAGGCGCCGCCGCATGTCAATAAGTGACGGCATGGCCTTTACGCACTCGCGGCGAACTGCTTACCGAACTCCTCGAGCGCCGCCGACAATTGCGGCTTGATCTCGTCATCAAGGATTTTCTTTTCCGCGATGGCCGTGAGGACCGCGGGACGCTGGGTTTCAAGGAAGCGATACAGCTCTTCCTCGAAGACCCGCAGCCGTTCCACGGGCACGGCGTCCAGGTAACCGTTAACGGCGGCAAAGAGAATTGCCACCTGCTTCTCCACGGCGAGCGGCCGGTACTGCGGCTGCTTCAGGATCTCCGTCATGCGACGGCCGCGGTTGAGCTGCTTCTGTGTGGCGGGATCGAGGTCGCTGCCAAACTGCGCGAATGCCGCGAGCTCGCGATACTGCGCAAGATCCAGTCGAAGACTGCCGGCCACCTGACGCATGGCCTTGACCTGCGCGGAACCGCCGACGCGCGACACCGAGTTACCGACGTTGATGGCCGGGCGGAAGCCCTGGTTGAACAAGTCGGCTTCAAGGAAGATCTGCCCGTCTGTTATCGAGATGACGTTGGTCGGGATGTACGCCGACAGGTCGCCGGCCTGCGTTTCGATGATGGGGAGCGCGGTGAGCGAACCACCGCCAAGCTCCGTCCTCAACTTCGCCGCACGCTCGAGCAGGCGCGAGTGCAGATAGAAGACGTCACCGGGATACGCTTCGCGGCCTGGCGGGCGCCGGAGCAGCAGCGAGATTTCGCGATACGCCTGCGCGTGCTTCGAAAGGTCGTCGTACACCAGCAGCGCGTGGCGGCCCGTGTCGCGGAAGAACTCGCCGATCGTGCACGCCGAGTACGGGCTGATATAGAGCATCGGCGCCGGGTCAGACGCGCCCGCCGCCACCACGATGGTGTATTCCATCGCGCCGGCTTCGTCGAGGGTGCGCACCACCTGCGCGATCGTCGACTGCTTCTGGCCAATCGCGTTGTAGATGCAGATGACGCCAAGGCCCTTCTGATTGATGATGGCGTCGACGGCCACGGCGGTCTTGCCCGTCTGCCTGTCACCGATGATGAGTTCACGCTGGCCGCGGCCAATCGGCACCATGCCGTCGATGGCCTTGAGGCCGGTCTGCATCGGTTCCTTGACCGGCATGCGGTCAACGACGCCAGGCGCGATGCGCTCGATGGGCATCTGCTTCTTGGTGGCGATGGGTCCCTTGCCATCAATGGGCTGCCCCAGCGAATTGACCACGCGGCCGAGCATCTCGTCGCCGACGGGCACCGAGATGATGCGCCCCGTGCGCTTGACGATGTCGCCTTCCTTGATGGCGGTGGAACGGCCCAGCAGCACCGCGCCCACGCTCTCCTCTTCGAGGTTCAGCGCGATACCGAACAGGACGTTCGGGAATTCCAGCATCTCTCCGGCCATGGCCCGTTCCACGCCGTGAATGCGCGCGATGCCGTCGCCCACCGACACCACCGTTCCCACTTCCGCAACGTCGACATCAACGGCATAGTTGCCAATCTGGTCGCGGATGATCTTAGAAATTTCTTCGGCCTTGATCTGCATCGGTACCTTCTCGCTTCTCGCCTACACGCGCGCCAGAAGCTGCTGGCGCATCTTTTCCAACTGCCGGGTCAGGCTGGCGTCGTATACGACGCTGCCGACGCGGGCCACGATTCCGCCCATGATCGACGGATCCACTGATTCCTTGATTCGCACGTCGGCGCCAACCGCCGAACTCAATGCTTGCGCGAGCGCCGCGCGCTGACCATCGGGCAGCGCACTGGCCGTCACAATCTGTGCGTCCATCACCTTGCGATGCGCCATCAGCCGTTCGGTAAATGCGGCGGAGACGTCGCCAATACTGCCCAGCCTGTCCCGCTCGGCCAGCATCAACAGCAGCCGTTTCACTTCGCCGGACAGATCAGGGCTGGCACTGAGGATCTGTTCGACCAGCTCGCGCTTCTTCGCGGCCGCGATTGCCGGGTGCGCAAGCACGGTCTGAAGTTCGCGGTGACCCTCGACCAGCGCCACGAACGACTGCAACTCACCCTCAACCTTCCCGAGGTCGCCTTTTGACTGAACCACCTCAAAGAGCACCGCCGCATATCGGCGCGCGGCCGATCGGGCACTCATGAACGGGCTCCGGAAATCGACAGGACGTTGGGGTCGGTGGCGCGTTCGGCGAGCACTAGGGGCCTTCCGCCGAGGCTGATCTGGCCCCAGCTAAACGAGCATTTATACCATTCGGGCTGGAGGCGCGGCAAGGCAGGCCCCTGCTCCCGGGCGGCAAATCTATCGAAGATGCACCAGAGTTCCGTCCGGTTCGCGCGCCTGGACGTTCCCGACGACAGCGGCCGGCACACCCGCCGCGACGAGCTGGTCCAGGAACTCGGGCGCGGCCTCGGGTTCAACGCTGAACAGGAGCCCCCCCGAGGTCTGCGGGTCCATGGCGAGCAGGGTAATTTCAGCCAGAACGCCTGGGCCCACGTTGATTTGGCTGAAATGGCGCATGTTGGACCGGCCTCCGCAGGGCAGGTTCTGGGCGGCAAGATCCATGGCCCCTGGCAGCATGGGAATGCTGGCTGACTTGAAGGCGAGCGTGGTTCCGCTGGCCCTTGCAACTTCTGTTGCATGACCAAATAAACCAAATCCGGTGATATCCGTGCAGGCCCTGACCGTCCCGAAGGGTAGTTGGGCGGCAATCCTGGCTGCAACATTGTTCAAAGTCACCATGGACTCAACAGCAGCAGCAAGTTGAACCTCTGTTGAACGACCAAATTTCGTAGCTCTGACCACAACCCCTGTTCCGATGGCCTTGGTGAGGATCAGGACATCCCCAGCGCGCGCGCCGGCGTTCGTCAGCACTCGCTTGGGATGAACGTGGCCGGTGACCGAATAGCCGAACTTCACCTCAGGGTCGCTGACCGTGTGTCCGCCCAGAAGGGCAACGCCGGCCTCTCGAAGTTTGTCGGCCCCCCCGCGGAAGATCGCTCGAACAACATCTGGAGCGGGACCGTCTTTGGGCAGCGCCGCGATGGCCAGAGCTGTCCGCGGTTCTCCGCCCATCGCGTACACATCGCTCAGCGCATTGGCCGCGGCGATCTGGCCAAACACATACGGGTCGTCCACGATGGGCGTGAAGAAATCCACGGTCTGCACCAGGGCCGATTCATCGGACCACCGGTAGACGCCGGCATCATCGGCGGTCTGGAAATCCACCAGCACGCGATCATCAAGATGAGCGTGTGGAAGCCCCTCGAGGATCAGATCGAGATCAGCCGCCTGGAACTTGCTGGCGCAGCCCGCGCATTCGGCGTAGTCAGTAAGGTTCTTCACGTCAGGGCTCCGTCAGGTATTCAAACAACCGCTGCAATTCCTCTTCGCTGGTGAAGTCCACTTCGATGCGTCCGCCCCGGCCCTTTCGGATGATTCGCGTGCGCGTGCCAAGCGCGAGCTTCAGTTGCTCTTCTGCGGCGCGAGTGTTCGCATCCACTCGAGGCGCAGGCGTCGCGTCCGGCTTCGGGGTCGTCCCGCTTCGCACCAGCGCCTCGGTTTCGCGCACCGACAGACCGCGCGCGATTACATCACGGCCCACGCGCCGTTGCGCGGCTTCGTCAGTGAGTGACAAAAGCGCCTTGGCGTGGCCCATGGTGAGCGCGCCCTCCGATAGTGCGGTGCGGACTTCCGCGGGCAGTCGGAGCAGACGCATGTAGTTGGCAATGGTCGCCCGGTCTTTGCCAACCTGAGTGGCGATCGTTTCCTGCGACAGTTGCAGCTCGTCGGTCAGGCGTCGATACGCCTGGGCTTCCTCGATGGGATTGAGATCCTCGCGCTGAATATTTTCGATGAGGGCCACTTCGAGAAGCTTGTCGTCGGGCACATCACGGACCGCGACCGGCACCTTCAGCAGGCCGGCGCGTTGCGACGCACGCCATCGCCGCTCTCCCGCCACAATCTCGTACCGGCTGCCCTGTTCTCGGTCGCCATCGTCTGCAACGCGACGGACGACGATCGGTTGGATGACGCCGTTGGCGCGAATTGACTGTGCAAGTTCATCAAGACGGGCGTCGTCTATGTGGACGCGCGGCTGACGAGGGTTCGGTGTCAGCAAGTCGATGTCGAGTTCGGTGGGCCGTCCCCGATCAGGGATCGATTGTTCGCGAGGCGGCGGAGGCGCGGTATCCCGAATCAGCGCGCTGAGGCCGCGGCCTAGTGCTGGGCGTTTGATCGCCATCGAATGCAACTCCTTCAGGAACTGGCCGCGCCTGCCGCGGCGTAATCACGCGAGAGGAACTCGCGGGCGAGCGCAACGTACGCCTCCGCTCCGCGTGAGCGCGCGTCGTAGAGGATCACGGGCACGCCGTGGCTTGGCGCTTCACCCAACCGGATGTTGCGGGGGATGACGGTGCGGAAGACCTGGTCGCCGAAGAACTCACGGATGCTTCCGCCGACCTGCTGGCCGAGGTTCGTGCGGTCGTCGTACATCGTGAGCAGCACGCCTTCAATGGCGAGCTTCGGATTGAGAGACTCGCGAACACGTTCCAGTGTGGACATCAGGTCTGCGATGCCTTCGAGCGCGAAGTACTCGCAGTTTAGCGGAATGAGCACCGTGTCTGCCGCCACGAGCGCGTTGAGCGTGAGCAGCCCGAGCGACGGCGGCGTGTCGATGAAGATGTAGTCGTAGTCCGGACGCAGCTGGTTGATGAACGTGCGCAGGCGCTGTTCGCGGTCGGCAAGAGCGACCAGTTCAATTTCCGCGCCGGTGAGATGTCGATCGGCGGGAACAAGAAACAGGTGATCGACGCCGGTCGGCAGGACGAAATCTCGCGCGGGCACGCCTTCGCTGGTCAGCGCGTCATAGACCGTGCCGGCCGCGGCCGTTTGCCCCTTCAACCCCACACCAGACGTGAGGTTCGCCTGCGGATCCAGGTCGACCAGCAGCACGCGCTGGTCCGCCATCGCGAGAGAAGCGCCCAGATTGATGGAGGTTGTGGTTTTGGCGACCCCCCCTTTCTGGTTTGAGACAGCGATAACGCGCGGTTGTTTGGTCATATAGCAAATTAATTAAATTGCGCCGTTTGACGCAGTAGCGATGATAGCAGACGGGGCCGTGCGGAGCACGGCTGCCAGGAGTAGTTTTCACTTGCCTGTAGTACGTAGGGCGTGGCTTTAGCCGCGCCACTTCACGCGCCCTGAAGGACGCCTATGTATCGACCGCTTGGCGGCTAAGACATCTGAAAATGGCTCTAGCGCTGGGCGCTGCTGGTAAAACTGCGTTTGCTGCTGATCGGGTCTGGGGCAACTGGAGCGATGTTCCACGTGGAACGTTGTAACTAGCGGAAAAGCGGGATGCCAACAGAGCTGGATGCCCGGGTGGACCGCTACATTGAGATCGCGGCGAGCAAACCAGCCGCCAGCCGCAGTTGGCGCTGGGAAAGTGGCAGCCGGCTTTGGCCGCGCCAATTCACGGCGCCCCTGAAGGGACGCCCTACGTACCGCACCTCTGGCGGCTAGACATCTGAAAATGGCTCTAACTGGAGTCCAGGCTGGCGAGCAGGCAGATGCTTGGATTACATAGGACGTGGCTTTGGCCGCGCCAATTCACGGCGCCCTGAAGGGACGCCCTACAAATCGCACCTTCTGGTGGCTACCTCCAGGGCCAGCAATCAATCAGAGCTGACTAATATCGTATAAGTTGTTTATTTACAATAACTTATGAGTCTTTGTCAGGATCCAGAGCTGACTTCCCATGGCCGGCACTAGATTCTCGGACTGCCCGGAAGTGAACGGTATTTGAAAGTCAGGCTTCTGAGACGCCTCAGCGCCAAACCAGAACAGTCGGCCGCCTGGCTTGAGAAACGCCTGGATTGCCATCAATAACCGCCGGTCAGGACGCACGGCTCGGACCGTGACGACATCAACGGCCTCGTGGTACTCAATTCGCGACAGCAGCTCTTCGACACGGCAGTTCTCGACTGAGGCATTCTTCAATCCCAGCTGGCGGACTACTTCCCGCAAGAACGCGCACTTGCGGACCTTCACCTCCACCATCACCAGCCGCACATCGGGCGTCATGATGGCGAGCGGGATTGCCGGAGATCCGCCTCCGGTGCCCACATCGATGACCACGCGTTCCGCGGAACCAAGGCGCCGTGCGCCAAGCACCGGTTCGACGATGAGCCGGTCGGCGGCTTCATCAGACAGGGGATCGACGGGGAGGGCGGTCAGATTTATCTTTTTGTTCCATCGAGCGAGCAACTCGACGTAGGCCGCCAGGTTCGTGACCTGCTCGGACGAGGCTTTGCCACCGGCTTTGGTAATGCGCCTCGACAGGCGCGCGATGGTGTCCCGGTCAGCCACTCACGCCATTGTCCGTGGGAACGCTCACCGGACGGTAGCGGGCGACCCGAGAGGCCACAATCGCGATGGCCGCCGGCGTCACACCTGGAACCCGTCCGGCCTGACCAAGCGTGGCAGGACGAATCGCCGAAAGGCGCTCCACGATTTCGCGTGACAACCCGGGAACCGCGCCGTAGTCGAAGCCGGCGGGGATAACCCGCTCCTGCTGCGAAGCGACGCGCGCGCGCGACGCGTCGTGACGCTTGAGATACCCGCGATACTTGCACTCAGCCTCGAGTGTGGCGCCGTCGATCTCGCGCACGCGATCGGACTCGAAGGCGTAGCCGGCGGCAACGACCTGGTCGATCGACACCATGGGCCGGCCCAGGGCCTCGGCGGCGGTACTCGACGCGCCACCAAGCAACACGCGAGTGCTCTCCGCGCGCGCCCGATTGCGTTCCAGACGAGAGCGCCGTTCCACGAACGCCTCCCAGCGCTCGTCGCGAATGAGGCCCGCATCACGACCGATCGGGGTGAGACGAAGATCGGCGTTGTCGATCCGCAACGTCAACCGATGCTCGGCCCGTGACGTGAACATCCGATACGGCTCGAGACAGCCGCGCGTCACGAGGTCTTCGATCAACACACCCATGTACGCCTGCTCGCGCCCGAGTATCACCGGCGCTTGAGCCGCGCTTCGCTTCGCGGCGTTGATGCCCGCCATCAGTCCCTGCGCCGCCGCCTCTTCGTAGCCCGACGTGCCATTGATCTGTCCTGCGAGAAACAGACCGGGCAGCCGTTTTGTCTCGAGCGACAGCTCCAGTTCTGTCGGCTGCACGAAGTCGTATTCCACCGCGTAAGCGTGCCGCAACAGCACCGCGTCCTCGAGCCCCGGCATCGCGTGCACGATGGCTTCTTGAATTTCAGCGGGCAGACTCATCGACATGCCATTGACGTAGATCTCTTCGACGTCGAGGCCTTCCCGCTCGAGAAAGACCTGATGACGTTCCTTGTCGGGAAAGCGCATCACCTTGTCTTCGAGCGACGGACAGTATCGCGGGCCAACACCGGAGATGCGGCCGTTGTAGAGCGGCGATCGATCGATGTGCTTGCGGACCAGATCGTGAACCGCATCGGTGGTGTGCACGATGTGGCAGGACATCTGTGGGCGAACGATCTGTTTCGTTTCGAACGAGAACGGCACGGGCGGTTCGTCGCCGCGATCTTCCTGGAATCGCGAAAAATCAATGCTTCGCCGATCGAGCCTCGGCGGCGTGCCCGTCTTGAGGCGTCCCATCTCGAAGCCAAACCCGCGCAGTGATTCCGCGAGTTGGTGCGTGGGCGGCTCGCCCGAGCGGCCCGAGGGTCTCTGCTCATCGCCGATGTGCACCAGGCCATTGAGGAACGTCCCGGTCGTGACGACCAATGCGCGGCACGTGACGTGACCTCCGTCCTCGAACTCCAGACCGCACACCTGGCCGGCGTCCACCATCACGCGGCCCGCGCGCCTGAAGATCCACGTGATGCCGCTCTCGGCTGTCAGCGCCTCGCGAATCCAGCGCCCGTACTCGCGTTTGTCTGCCTGAGCGCGCGGCGACCACACCGCCGGCCCGCGACTTCGATTGAGCAGTTTGAACTGCAGCCCCGTGGCATCGATCGCGCGGCCCATCAGTCCACCCAGTGCGTCGATCTCCCGAACGAGATGACCCTTGGCGGTGCCTCCGATTGCGGGATTGCAGGGCATCAGCGCCACGGTCTCCGGAGACAGCGTGCAGATGCCAACGCGACTTCCCATGCGCGCCGCAGCCCATGCGGCCTCGACGCCGGCGTGGCCTGCGCCAATCACAATCACGTCGAATTCCGGCGCGCGGTGAAGTGTGCTGCTCATTTGCCGATGCAGAACCGGCTGAAGATGTGGACCAACAGATCGTCGGAAGAGCGAGTGCGCGTCAGCGACTCCAACGCTTCTCTCGCATCACCCAACTCGGCAAGCACAAGTTCTTCGGTGGCTCCTTGATTCAAACCGTCCAGGCTTTGCTCCACCGCCACCAACGCGTGCTCCACTTGCTGCAAGTGTCGCAGGTTTGACAGACGCGGGGGATCCCGCCAGTCTTCGCCGGCGGCTCCCGACAATGCGGTAACAATCGCCGTACGCAGCGCGTCGAGTCCATCGCCGGTCGCTGCTGAGACAGCAAGCGGGCGCCCCGTTTCTCCAAATACGTCGTCGTCGATTGACCACGCAGGCGGCAAGTCGCCTTTGTTCGCGATCACCAGGCGCAGTCCACTGCCGTCACGCAACAGCCGCTCATCGTCTTCGCTGCGCGGCTGACTCTGGTCGAGGACCAGCAGCGTCAGCGCGGCTCCTTCGCGCGCACGTTCGGCTCGTTTCACGCCCTCTTGCTCGATCGCGTCGATCGATGCCCTCAGGCCGGCCGTGTCCACAAGCGTGATGGGAACACCGCACACATCGATTTGCTCGGTAAGCAGATCCCGCGTGGTGCCGGCGAGTGCCGTGACGATCGCGCGATTGGTGCCGACAAGCGCGTTGAAGAGGCTCGACTTTCCGACGTTGGGGCGGCCCGAGATGACCACCAGCCGGCCTTCTCGAATCAGCCGGCCGCGCCGCCCATCACCGGCCAGGCGCGCCAGTTCGTCGCGTACGCGTTCGAGGTCGGCCGTGGCGACGTTGCGCGTGATGAAGTGAAAACCCTCGTCGGGAAAATCCAGCGACGCCTCCAGCTTGGCGACGAGTTCGAACAACTGCGCGTCGATGGCGTGAACCGCGGCGGTCAGCGTGCCTTCCAACTGGTCGAACGCCACTCGAGCCTGCAAGGGAGTCACGGCGTCGATGAGATCAGCCACGGCCTCAGCCTGTACGAGGTCGAGATGGCCATTGAGATAGGCGCGCAGTGTGAACTCGCCCGGCTGCGCGAGCCTGGCGCCGGCGTTGCACGCCAGCTCCACAATGGCCTGCAACACCCACGGACTGCCGTGACCACTAATCTCGATCACGTCCTCACCGGTGTACGAATGAGGCGCAACGAACCATGTGACCACGACTTGATCGACGTGCGGAATTCTCGTCAGCGTCGCGTGTCGGGGTTGGAAGGGGCTGGGGCGCTCTGTCAGCTGTTGCGCGATACCCAATGCCTCCGGGCCCGACATTCGCACCACGCCAAGCCCGCCATGTCCGGGCGGCGTGGCAATCGCCACGATCGTGTCCGCCGTGGAGAAGAGTGCACCCACTGCGGTTGATCCGGCTACGACTGGGCGGCGGAGGAAATGACCACGGTTTTCAGGAAGGCGTCACCGATGCTCTCGGAACTCATGCCTGGCACGTCAGCCACCACCAGGTGCACCAGTCGCCGCGCGTACGGGTTGAGCGGCCCCATCTCCTGCGGCACGCCCGATGTGCGCGCGGTCTCGATCAGCGTCCTGGCGGTCTCGCGCAGTTCGTCGTCCTTCCCCTTGCGGAACGCCAGCGCGTCCACGAGATAGTGGCGATCGCCTCTCTCTTCGCGGCGGAACGCGGTGTTGACGATGACCTGGAGTGCGTCGAGTGTTTCTCCCTGCCGGCGAAGTAATGTCTCGGCGCCGTCGCCGGTGACATTGACGCGAATGGCATCGGGTGTTTCCTCGAGGGCCACGTCGACCGTCAGCCCCATGGCACCCAGCACATCCGTGAGGAAATCCGTTACTCGCGCGTCCAGTGTGTCAGTCATCGCTTCTCGTCCTTTGTGCCTGCCGTAACTACTGGCCCTGAGCTTTGGGCGTCGCCGCGCTTCCAGCTGACTTCGCCCGGCGTTCGGCACTGGTTCCGCCGCCGCCCGTGCGCGTCGGCGCGGTGATCAAGTGGTTCGTCAGGTACTGCTGTCCTATGGTCATGATGTTACTCATCAGCCAGTAGATGACAAGGCCCGCGGGCGCCCACAGGAACATGACGGTGAAGATAATCGGCATGAACATGAAGATTTTCTGCTGTGCCGGATCCGCCGTCGTGGGAGTCATCCGCTGCTGCACGAACATCGACGCGCCCATGAGCACCGGCGTGATGAACAACGGATCCATCCTGGCCAGGTCATGGATCCAGCCGAAGAAGGGCGCGCCTCGAAGCTCAATCGCCACGGCGAGCATCGCGTAGAAGCCGAATAGCACCGGCATGGTCAGCAGCATGGGCACGCAGCCGCTGGCCGGGTTGACGCCCTTCTGTTTGTAGAGCGCCATTGTCTCCGTGTTCATCTTCTGCCGCTCGGGATCGGTGAGCTTGAACTTCTCGTAGCGCTTCTGGATGGCTTTGATTTCCGGCTGGATCTCCTGCATCTTGCGCATCGAGACCATGCTGCGATGGCGCAGCGGAAACATGACAGCGTTGAGCAGAATCGTGAGGATGATGATCGACCACCCGAAGTTGCCAATGTAGCCGTTGATCCACTTCAGCGATTGCAGCAGCGGCACCACCAGCCACGCGAACATGCCGAAATCGATCGCGCGCACGAACTGGCCGTCCACCGACTTCAGGATGTCGAAGTCCTTGGGGCCCAGGAAGAAGGGCAAGTTCATCGCCCCGGTGGTCGAAACGCTGTACGCCACAAACGTTCGCTGGACCACGCCCGTGGCTTTGGCATCGGCCTCGAGTGTGGGCAACACCAGCGGCTGGAACTCGACTTTCACAGAGCGCGTGCCCGGCACGGCGGCCGAGATGAAGTAGTGGTCTCCCACTCCGGCAAAGCGAAGGTTGCCGTCGTACACGGCTTGCTCCAGCAGCTTGCTGGCGCTGGGCCGTTGGACGCTGCCGTCCTTGTGGAAGACCGCGGCCGGCGGATACGCCGTGGTCATGCGGCCCCCGGTGGTATAGCCAAGTCCGAGCGCGGGGCCCATTCTGATCGTCACGGGACGAGCCACGCCCTGCACGTCAATGGAGGCGTCCACACTGAGCACGTACGGATGTCCGTCGGGCTGAAAGTGGAAACTCTTTCGAGCAGCCAGGCCGGAGGCGTCCTGATACTCGAAGCTCAGCGTGCCGGGCGACGAACCCAGCGACAAGGGACCGTCGGCGCTCGGACGGAATTTCGCCGTCAGCAGCACGGCGGAGAACGCGTCCTGATCGGTGGCCAGCGTGAACGGCCGTGGAAAATTTTCCGGCAGGCCCGCGGGCACAAGCTCGAGGGGTTCGCCCATCACGTCGTAGTACTTCTTCAACCGCCAGCTCTTCAAAGACGCGCCTTCAGTGGTGAAGACGGCGCGCACAGTATCGGTTTCCACGACGATGTCTCTGGCTGACGTGTCACCCACGACCGTGGCGGGCAGGGGCGTTGTAACGCCCGCCTGAGGGGCGCCAGGCGGCGACAGCGCCGGTTGGTTGGCCTGAGGGGTAACCATCGGCGACGCGACAGGCGGAGGAGCCGGCGGCGGTGGGGGAACGATGTAGGTCTGATAGACCGCCAGGATCCCGAAGGACAAGAAGATTGCGAGGAAGACGCGTTTTTCCATGTGGATGACGGGAGTTGTCAGGGACGGGTCGAGCGCAGGTTGCCGGGCACGGGATCGAGGCCGTGCGGGCCAAACGGATGACACTTCATGACGCGGCGCGCGGCAAGCCGGCCCCCGGCAAACAGTCCGTGCTGCTCAATCGCCTGGATGGCATACGCCGAACACGACGGTTCGAACCGGCAGGCGCCGCCGATAAATGGCGAGAGCAGCAGTTGATACGCGTGGACCAGAGCCACTCCAATGCGTGACGTCCGGGAGACAGGCATCAGACGTGCCCCCTGATCCTGCGAACGGCCGATGTGAATTCGGCATCCACCATCGCAAAGGATGCCTCAAGGATGGCGCGGCGGGGAATGGCTACCAAATCAAGTCCTTTGAGTCCGCGCTCTCCAGCAGTATCCGGCTCCTGCCGCCGGAAGATTTCACGCAGGCGTCGTTTCGCGCGATTGCGCGCTACGGCGTTTCCAAACTTGCGGGAAGCAATGAGGCCCAATCGATCACATGGCCGGCTGTTGGCGATCCCCAGCACGGTCACGTATTTCGTTGCCACTCGATGTCCATGCTCCTGAACAGCCAGAAACTCAGGCCGGGCCTTGAGGCGAACCGTCGAGCTGAACCGCAGTGACATGGAGGCGCCACGACGCGCCGATCTGTTCCCGCTAGCGGGTGGAAACCGTCAGGCGCTTGCGCCCTTTGGCCCGACGACGTTTGAGAACCAGCCGGCCGTTTTTCGTGCGCATCCGCACGATGAACCCATGCGTGCGACGACGGCGACGGACGTTGGGTTGAAAAGTACGCTTCATCAGACTCCCTCTCGGAGTGTCCCTGTAACTCTCAGAGAAACACAAATGCTATCGGACTGGGGAAAAGCCTGTCAACGTACGCCGGCAGTTAAAACGCAGGGCGTGGCTTTAGCCGCGCCACTTTCTGAGGGCTCCGGCTCCGGCGAAGCGTATGCTAGAGTCTCCGGCCCCGGAAGCCAAGGACCAATCAAAGCAGGAGCGGGAGGGAGTTTTCCACAGGTGTGGAAAAAGCTGTGGAAAACCGAGGGTTTTTGATATCTCAGGCCTGAAAACGCCGTAGTTGCGGACTTCTTTGGGGGCGAAAGTCCGGAAATCCAAGCGGTACAAGCCTTTTCAGGGCGCGGTTTTGGAAAGACCCCAGCGGAGTAAGGCAAGGCGCGTGGCGAAAGTCTAAAAACGCCCGTGTGACAAGGGTTTTGCGGAAAAAAGTCGGCTAGGCGGAAAATGTCGAACACAATCTGGGACGCCGTGCTGGCGCGCATCGAAACCAAGGTCAACCGATTCAGCTACTTCAGCTGGTTTCATCGAACCCGGCTGATGCGGGACGCCGGCGATCACCTGACAATCCAGGTGCCCAATCCCATGGCCGCCGAGTGGCTGTCCAAACACTATCCTGCGCTGATCGACGAGGCGCTTTGCGAGGTGGGACGTCCAGGCGTACAGGTTTCCTATGAAGCCAGTGCCGACGGCGCCGTGGAACTGCCGCCCTCTGGCGCCATGCTTGCGAACGACATTCCAACACCCGAGCGCGTCGTGGACGTAGTCCATCGTGTTGAGGAGCCTGAGGTTGATGACCACGCGGGCCTGAGCCCGAGGTACACGTTCGACACGTTCATCGTCGGCGCTTCGAATCAGTTCGCCGACGCGGCGTGCCGGGCAGTCGCCGAAGCCCCATCGCGCTCCTACAACCCGCTGTTCATCTACGGTGGCGTGGGCCTGGGCAAGACGCATCTCATGCATGCGATCGGGCACTACGTGCTCAATCACCACCCGGGACTGAAGCTCACCTACATCTCGTCAGAGCGCTTCATGAACGAGGTCATCAACGCATTGCGTTACGACCGGATTCTCGAGTTCCGCGAGCGATACCGCAGCGTCGATGTGCTTTTGATCGACGACATCCAGTTCATCGCGGGCAAGGAACGCACGCAGACCGAGTTCTTCCACACGTTCAACGCGCTGTACGATTCGCAGAAACAGATCGTCCTGAGCAGCGATTGCCCGCCGCACCAAATCACCGAGCTCGAGGAACGGCTCCGGTCGAGATTCGAGTGGGGATTGAGCGCTGATATACAAGCGCCCGATCTGGAAACGAAGATTGCCATCCTGACGGGCAAGGCCGACAGCGAAGGTGTCTCGCTGCCTGACGATGTGGCGTTGTTCATCGCTGGACGCATCAAGTCGAACATCCGCGAACTCGAGGGGTCGCTCATTCGACTCCTGGCCTACGCATCGCTGACGGGGCGGGATATTTCCATGGCTCTGGCCCAGGAGGTGCTGCGCGACATTCTGCGCCAGGACGAGCGTGCCCTGACTATCGAAGGTATCCAGAAGTTCGTGGCGGACTACTACCAGATGAAAACAGGGGAGTTGAAATCCCGCAACAACTCGAAGTCCGTGGCGCTTCCGCGGCAGGTGGCCATGTACCTGTGCAAGTCGCTGACGAGCGCCTCGCTGCCTGAAATCGGGAAGAGTTTTGGTGGGAAACACCACTCGACGGTGATTCATTCCATCCGGAAAGTTGAAGACCTGCGCAAGACCGATGCGGTTTTCAACAACCAGGTCAACACCCTGATGCAGTCTCTGCAATAGGGTTTTCCACAGGGTTGCCCTGTGCGGCTCTGTGGACAACTTGTGCAAAAGACGAAGACCCGCTTTTTGAACACCTTTTGCCCCTGTTTTCCACCCCGGTACCCGCAGAATTATGCACAGGGTAAGTCATTGATATTTAACAGGTAACGGCTGGTATTTCCGTTTCCCACACCCTCTTATTCCTGCTATAATCTCTTGTCTTTTTGATCTTCCGGAAAGAAGTAGATCGATCCTCCACGCGGGAGAGGTCGAGAGAGGCCGTCCTACACATGGAGTTAGTGGTTCGCAAGAACGATCTGCTCAAAGAGTTATCTCTCCTGCAAGGCATCGTCGAGCGTAAGAACACCATCCCTATTCTCGCAAATGTGCTGATTGACGCGAGCAGTGGAGCCGTGTCTCTGCTGGCCACGGATCTGGACGTCGCTTTGCGAAGCCGCTGTGAGGCGACGGTCTCGAAGCCTGGTGTCCTGACGCTGCCCGCCAAGAAGCTGTTTGAAATCGTCAACGCGCTGCCTGATACCGACATCCGCATCGAGGCGGATAAAGGCGGCAAGACCGTGACGGTTGCGGCAGATCGCTTTGAGTCACGCTTGCAGACACTGCCGGCCAGCGAGTTTCCGACGCCGCCTGCCGAGTCCGGTGTCACCGAGGCGGTGCTGCCGGGCGCCGCTCTGAAGCGGATGATCACGCACACCCGCTTTGCCATTACCAGCGAAGACACGCGCTATTTTCTCAACGGCGCGCAGCTGGTCATGAGACCCGACTCGCTCAGCATGGTGGCCACGGATGGCCACAGGCTTGCGCTCGTGACCATCAACGAGCCCTCCGGCGCTGAAGCGCCTTCCGAGGTGTTGCTGCCGCGCAAGACGCTGAACGAAGTGGCGAGGCTCATCGATGGCGGCGCCTCGATCGAATTTTCCCAGGGAGAGAATCACATCTTTTTCAAAGCCGATGGCCGGTTGTTGATTTCCCGGAAAATCGACGCGAACTTCCCGGCGTACGAGCGCGTGATTCCCAAGACCAATGACAAGCAGATCGAGTTCGATCGCGATCGGCTGGCCTCCGCCGTGCGCCGCGTCCGGCTGTTGTCCAACGAACGGTCGAAGGCGGTCAAGTTCTCGATCGCCACCGACCAAGTGGAGATCACATCCAGCACTCCGGAACTTGGAGAAGCACATGAGGTGCTGCCCGTGCAGTACTCCGGGCCCGCCCTTCAGATTTGTTTCAACGCCGACTACGTCGACAACTTCCTCAATGTGGTTGAAACCGAAGGCGTGATGCTGGAATTCAAGGACGAAATGAGCCAGGCCGTGATGAAGCCGATCTCGGCTGAAGGCTACGAATACACCTACGTGATCATGCCGATGCGGCTGTGAACGGCTGATTAAAGCACTGATGGAAAATACCGCGAACGCAGCCGATCTGTACGGCGCCGATCAAATCAAAGTCCTGGAAGGTCTGGAGGCCGTGCGCAAGCGCCCGGCCATGTATATCGGGTCCACGGGCCCGCAAGGTCTGCACCACCTGGTCTACGAGGTGGTGGACAACTCTGTTGACGAGGCCCTTGCCGGATTCTGCAAGAACGTCTCGGTCACCATCCATATCGATGGCTCCGTCACCGTTGTTGATGACGGCCGTGGCATTCCCGTCGATATGCACGAAAGCGGAAAGTCAGCCGCCGAAGTGGTGTTGACGGTCCTGCATGCCGGCGGCAAGTTCGAGAATTCGGCCTACAAAGTCTCTGGCGGCCTCCATGGCGTTGGCATCTCCGTCGTCAATGCGCTCTCGGAGTGGCTCGAACTCGAGATCTGGCGCAACGGTCACGTGCACCAGCAGCGCTATCTTCGTGGAACACCGGTCAGCGATCTGGCCGTGACGGGCACCACTGAAAAGCGCGGGACCAAAGTCACGTTCAAACCCGATCATCAGGTCTTCGAGACCACCGAAATCACCTGCGAGGTCCTGTCGCAACGGCTGCGCGAACTCGCGTTTCTGAACGCCGGCGTCAAGATCTCGATTGACGATGAGCGAGATGGCAAGCAGCACGAGTTCCTGTACGAAGGGGGCATCCGCGAGTTTGTCCAGTACCTGAACACCAATCGCGTTGTCGCGAACGATAAGCCGATTTACATGTCGGGTGAGCGAGACGGCACGCAGGTGGAAATCGCGCTGCAGTGGAACGACAGTTATACCGAAACCACCTACAGCTTCGCCAATAACATCAACACCTCCGAAGGCGGCACCCACATGTCAGGGTTCCGCTCGGCGTTGACGCGAACGATTAACGCGTACGCGACCAAGAACGGGCTTGGCGACAAACTGGCGGACGCGATTGGCGGAGACGACATTCGCGAAGGCATGACCGCGATTCTCTCGGTCAAGCTTCCTCAGCCGCAGTTCGAGGGGCAGACCAAGACCAAGCTTGGCAACACGGAAGTGAAGGGCATTGTCGAGGGGGTGGTCAACGATCGCCTGGGGGCGTTCCTTGAAGAGAACCCCGCCATTGCGAAGAAGGTTGTGGCCAAGGCCATCGAGGCCGCGCAGGCGCGTGAAGCCGCTCGCAAGGCCCGCGATCTTGTCCGTCGAAAGGGTGCGCTCGATAGTTCCGCGCTGCCCGGCAAGCTGGCTGATTGCCAGGAACGTGACCCCGCGCAGGCCGAGATCTACATCGTCGAAGGCGAATCGGCAGGCGGGTCAGCCAAGCAGGGCCGCGATCGCCGCTTTCAGGCGGTGTTGCCGATCAAGGGCAAAATCCTCAATGTCGAGAAGGCGCGGTTCGACAAGATGCTGGGCCACGAGGAAATCCGCACCCTGATCGCCGCGCTCGGGTGTGGCATTGGTCCCGACGAGTTCAACGGGGAGAAGGTGCGGTATCACCGCATCATCATCATGACGGACGCCGACGTTGACGGGTCCCACATCCGCACGTTGCTGCTGACGTTCCTCTATCGGCAGATGCGCGATCTGGTTGACCGCGGGTACATCTACATCGCGCAGCCGCCGCTGTTCCGCGCCAAGCGAGGCCGGCAGGAATCCTTCATCAAGGACGAACGTGCCCTCGAGTTGTTTTTGATCAAGCGCGCCACGGAGTCGCGCACGCTCGTGCTCGCGAATGGTGTCGAGTTGTCGGGTGAGCTTCTTGAGCGGCGTCTCGAGAAGCTGATGATGTTCCGGAAATTCCTGCAGGTTGTCGAACGGCGCGGACCTTCGCGTCGTGCGATTACGGCGCTGCTCGAAGGCGGAGCGCGCGACAAATCGTTCTGGGCAGACCGCGAGCAGGTGGAAATGCTGGCGCAGCACCTACAGCAGCCGCAGATCGACACAAAAGTAGTTGACGATCCAGAGCATCAGGCGCTGGCCGTGCTGATCATCGACAAGTCCTTCGGCTACGACAAGCACCATCGCCTGGATCTCGACTTCGTCACGACCGGAGAATTCCGCACGTTGTCGGCCGCCTACGTCGATATCCGCGATCTGATGATGGGCCCCGTGGTGATTCGCACCACCGGGCACAGCGAATCGTCCTCCGACGTGGAGGTCGTTGCCGACCTTGGTGCCGCAGACCACGCAGAGGGCGAAGCCGAACCGCAGGCCGCACCCAAACCCGTCAGCAAGGAGAAAGAAGCCGACCGCCGGGTTGAGTCAATCGACGAACTCGTTGACTACTTCGTGGTGGCGGGGCGGCGCGGATTGGCGATCAACCGGTACAAGGGCCTGGGCGAGATGAACCCGGATACGTTGTGGGAAACCACGATGGACCCCAGCAAGCGTACGTTGCTGCAGGTTCGCGCGGAAGACCACACCGAGGCGGACCTCATGTTCACCACGCTGATGGGCGACCAGGTGGAACCCCGCCGGAAGTTCATCGAAGACAACGCGCTCGACGTCAAGAACCTCGATATCTAAGAATTACCTGCGAAAATAGACGTGCCCGAGTCAATGGATCCAAATTCTCCGCTGCGCATCCCCGACAAAATCGAAGAGGAGATGTAGCGCTCGTACATGGATTACGCGATGAGCGTAATCATCGGGCGCGCGCTCCCCGACGTTCGTGATGGCCTGAAACCGGCAAACCGGCGTGTCCTCTATGCGATGCGGCAGATGGGCCTTGCGTCCAATCGCGCCTACCGCAAGTGCGCGAAGATCGTCGGCGAAGTCATCGGCAATTACCATCCGCACGGCGATGCACCGGCGTACGACACGCTGGTGCGCCTCGCGCAGGACTTCAGCATGCGGTACACCCTGGTGGACGGCCAGGGCAACTTCGGGTCCATCGACGGAGACCCACCGGCCGCCTATCGATACACGGAAGCCCGGCTGGAGTCGCTGGCCGAGGCGATGATGGCAGACCTCGACAAGGACACGGTTGACCATCGGCCGAACTTTGACGAGACCACCGAGGAGCCCACGGTTTTCCCGGCTCCGTATCCCAACCTCCTTGTGAATGGGTCCACCGGCATTGCCGTCGGCATGGCGACGAGCATTCCTCCGCACAACATGCGCGAGGTCATCGACGGCGTGCTCGCGGTGATCGCGCTGCGTGATGCTCCGGAGGAAGATCGGTTCCGGGCCGCGCTTCAATCAATTCCCGCGCCTGACTTTCCATCCGGCGGCACCATCGTGGGCCGCGCCGGCATCTATCGCGCCTATCGCGAGGGCCGCGGCGGCGTTGTTGTCAGGGGCAAAGCCACCTTCGAGGAAAGGAAGGGCGATCGCGTTTCGATTGTCATCACGGAAATTCCGTATCAGGTCAACAAGGCCACGCTCATTGCCGACACGGCCACGCTTGTGCGCGACAAGAAGCTCGAAGGCATTTCCGATCTTCGGGATGAGTCCGATCGCGACGGTATGCGCATCGTCATCGAACTCAAGCGCGGCGAACTGCCTGACGTCGTCCTGAATAATCTGTACAAACACACGAAGCTGCAGATGAGCTACGGCATCACGCTGTTGGCGATTTCCGGCGGCCGGCCCCGTGTCCTGAACCTGCTGCAGATCATCGAATTGTTCGTCGAGTTCCGCAAGGAAGTGGTCCGGCGCCGGATCGAGTTCGAGTTGCGGAAGGCTGAGGCCCGCGCGCACATCCTCGATGGTCTGAAGATCGCGCTTGATCACCTCGATGCGGTGATTACGCTTATCCGTGAGTCGAAGAACCCCGCTGAGGCGCGCGTCGGGTTAAAAACCCAGTTCGGTCTATCTGACCTGCAGGCGCAGGCGATCCTCGACATGCAGTTGCAGCGGCTGACCGGGCTTGAACGCCAGAAGATCGTCGATGAACTGGCCGGGCTCGTGACGCTGATCACCAAACTCCGTACGATTCTTTCGAGTGACGAGCTGATTCTCGAGATCATCATCGAGGAGCTGAAGGCCACCCGGGACAAGTTCGGCGATGAACGACGAACCGAGATCATCGAAGACAGCACGGACTTCCGCGTTGAGGATTTGATCGCCGACGAAGACGTCGTCATCACCGCCACCCAGACCGGCTACATCAAACGCAGCGCGCTCGACGAATATCGGCAGCAGCGTCGTGGCGGCAAGGGCCTCATCGGCATGCAGACCCGGGACGAAGACGTGGTCCGTCATCTCTTCATCGCGAATACACACGCGTTCATCCTTATTTTTTCCGACCAGGGCAAGTGTTACTGGCTGCGGGTGTATGACATTCCTGACGTCAGCCGAAGCAGCAAGGGCAAGTCCATCGCGAATCTCGTGCAGATGGCCGAAGGTGAGAAGATCGCCGCGCTCCTGCGCGTCAACAATTTCCCGGACGAGGAAGGCCAGCGCTTCATCGTGATGGGCACCCAGCAGGGCACCATCAAGAAAACGGATCTCAAGGCGTTCTCGAATCCGCGCTCGGCCGGCATCATTGCGATTCAGATCGACGACAACGATCGGTTGATCGCGGTGGCCGAGACCGATGGCCAGAAAGATCTGGTCATCGGCACGATGAAAGGGATGGCGATCCGGTTCAGCGAGCAGGACGCCAGACCGATGGGCCGCACGGCGTACGGCGTGAACGGGATCAATCTCCGCGACGGCGACCACGTGGTGGCGATGGAAGTGGTCAGCGACGAAGCGACGCTGCTGACCGTTTGCGAAAACGGATTCGGCAAACGCACGGAAGTGGCCGAGTACCGGAAGCAGACCCGAGGCGGCATCGGCCTCAAGAACGTTCAGACCTCAGATCGCAATGGCCTGGTCGTCGGCATCGCATGCGTGAGCGATCAGGACGATTTGTTGATTGTGACCGAGCAAGGCCAGATCATCCGCATGCCCACCAGCGGCTTGCGTGCGATTGGCCGCAACACTCAGGGTGTGCGGTTGATTGACCTGGCTGAGGGCGATCGCGTGGTCTCGATCGCGACGCTGATGCAGCTCGAGGACGTTGTGGGAACTACCGACGCGCCAGAGAGTGCCGGGTCTGAAGACCCGGCCTCCGAAAAATAATCGTACGTAGGGCGTCCCTTTAGGGGCGCCGACTGCATCAAAAGCTGTGGGAGGCCGGCGCCAATTTGCGCGGCTGAAGCCCGGGACCTCCATCCCTTCGGAGGCCGGGTCTTTAGACCCGGCTCATCACGCTTTTTCAAGCGCCGCGTACCGGGCGACCAACTTCTTCGTGCCCACAGTGTTGAACCTGACCGTCACGCGCGTGTCGTCGCCCTGCTCTTCGATGGCCAGCACGGTTCCCACTCCAAATTGCTTGTGCCGCACTCGCAGGCCCAGGCGCAGGCCTGTGGCCGACGACTGATCCTCGTCTTCGTATGAGGGAAACGGCGCGGCCGCCTCCTTCGCTTTGGGCGCGGCAAACCGCCTTGCGTACGGATTTCTGCTCTCGTATCGCGTGCTGTTCCATGACGGCGCCACCACTGGCTCCACGCGCCGAATCAGTTCCGCGGGAATCTCGTCAAGGAACCGCGACGGTTCGGTGGACTGGTAATCGCCGAACACCCGACGCCGGGCCGCGCCCGTGAGGATCAAACGCTCTCTGGCTCGCGTGAGGCCAACGTAACAAAGCCGCCTCTCTTCTTCGACCTCGTCCTCGTCTTCACTGGCTCTCGAGTGAGGGAACAGGCCCTCTTCCATGCCGGCCACAATGACGACGGGGAACTCGAGTCCCTTCGCCGCGTGCATGGTCATCATCCAGACTCTGGCGTCGTTTGAACCCTGGGCCTCATCCGCTTCCGAGAGGAGTGACAGCCGATCAACAAATCCACCCAGGGACGCGTCCGCCTCGCGCGTTTCATACTCAGTGGCCGCTGACACCAGTTCCATGAGGTTCTCGATCCGGCCCTCCGCATCCTCGCTGCGTTCATCGCGGAGGTCCTTCAGGTAGCCGCTGCGATCCAATACCAGACCCAGCGAAATCGAAACGCTCGAGCTGGCACAATCCTTCGATAGACCCACCAGCAGGTCCCGAAACACTTTCAGGGCCACAACCGCGCGAGGCGGCACCCGCTTCTGCTCGATGGCAATGACCAGCTTCGCCCAGAGCGAGCGCGACGACGTTTCCGGCTGGAGGCCGGTTCGAAACAGCGGCTCATGGCTGTGATCGATTTCATCGAGGCTGACGGCATCCAGTGCGTCAATGACGCTCTTGCCGATGCCTCGCGTGGGCACGTTCACCACCCGCCTGAAACTGACGTCGTCATGCGGGTTCATGACGAGACGGAGGTAGGCGAGGACATCCTTGATCTCCTTGCGTTCGTAAAACCTGACGCCGCCGATGATCTTGTACGCGATGGCCTCGCGCATCAGCGCGTCCTCAATCGCGCGCGACTGCGCGTTCGTGCGATACAGGATCGCCGTCATCGCCTTGACGTCCAGCATCCGGGTTTCGCGAATGGCCCTGGTGATGTAGTCGGCCTCCTCGATCTCGTCGCCGGCTCTTACGTACACGATCTGCTCGCCGCCGAGGCGATCCGTCCAGAGACGCTTCTCCTTCCGGTTGCGGTTCCGGCTGATGACGGCCGAAGCCGCGTCCAGAATCACCTGGGTGGACCGGTAGTTCTGCTCGAGCTTCACCACCGTGGCTTCGGGGAAGTCCTGCTCGAAGTCGAGAATGTTGCGCAGGTCTGCCCCGCGCCACTTGTAGATCGACTGATCCGGGTCACCCACCACGCACAGGTTCCGGTGATGGTCGGCCAGGCGCTTGATGAGCATGTACTGCGGCCGGTTCGTGTCCTGATACTCATCGATCAGGATGTAGCGGAACTTCCGCGAGTAAAACTCGCGGACGCGTTCGCTCGTTTCCATCAGCTCGACGGTCTTGAGCAGCAGATCGTCAAAGTCCAGTGCGCCAGCTTCATTCAGGACTCGAAGGTATGTCTCGTAGACTTTCGAGACTTGCTGGTCCCTCAGGCTCCAGCCGCTGGATTTCATCTCGGCCGGCGTCTCAAGGCGGTTCTTGGCCGCGCTGATGCGTGAAAGCGCCGCGCGGGGCGTGAGCATCTTGTCGTCGATGTCGTTCGCGCGAAGGGCCTGCTTGACCACCGCGATCTGATCCGACGAGTCGTAGATGACAAAGTCGCGCGTCAAGCCAATCGCCGGCGCTTCGCGCCGCAGCAATCGCGCGCAGAGCGCATGGAACGTGGACAACCACACCTGCCGGCAATCGCCGCCGAGCAGTTCCTCCACTCGTCCGCGCATTTCCTCCGCAGCCTTGTTCGTGAACGTGACGGCGAGAATCTCGTCAGGCGTCGCGTGACCGTGCGCCACAAGGTGTGCGATGCGGGTGGTGATGACTCTGGTCTTGCCTGAACCCGCGCCGGCAAGGATCAGCAACGCACCCTGCGTATGAACGACGGCATCGCGTTGCGATGGGTTGAGTGAGTCGAGAGGATCCATCCGGAGTTCCACAGGATATCACCCACGGATCGCGGCAGTCGTGTACCACCACCGCGGTGTTATTCCACCGTGACGCTCTTCGCAAGATTTCGTGGCTGATCGACGTCACAACCGCGACGTACCGCAATGTGGTACGCCAGAAGTTGCAATGGTATCGTCAAGAGAATCGGTATCAACAACGGGTCGGCGTCTGGAACGGCGAACACCAAGTCCTTCTGCAAATCGAGGATGTCGTTGAACGCATCCTGCTTCGAAATGGTTGTCATCACGATGACCTGTCCACCCCGAGCCTTTGCCTCCTGGATATTCCCGATCATCTTCTCGAAAACATGATCGTCAGGCGCCAGCGCAATCACGGGAAGGTGTTCGTCAATCAGCGCGATCGGGCCGTGCTTCATTTCGCCGGCCGGGTACCCTTCCGCGTGGATATACGAAATCTCCTTCAGCTTGAGCGCGCCCTCCAGGGCAATCGGGTAGTTGATGCCACGGCCCAGGTAGAGGAAGTCACGTTTGTCGGAGAGCCCCTCAGCAAGGGCCTTGATGCGGTCGTCGGACCTGAGGATCTCCTCGATTTGCACCGGCAGCTGATCGAGCCCGCGCAGCAATTGGCCCGCGCGTTGCGGGTCAAGTGTGCCCCTGACCTGACCCAGATGCACCGCCAGCAACTGGAGCGCCACCAACTGCGATGTGAAAGCCTTCGTGGAAGCCACACCGATTTCCGGCCCGGCATGGGTGTAGACCGTGCCGTCCGACTCCCGCGTCGCCATGCTTCCGACCACATTGCAGATCGCGATGCTGCGAGCGCCCTTGCGCTTGGCCTCGCGCAGAGCCGCCAGCGTATCCGCGGTCTCTCCCGACTGCGTGATCGCAATCGCCAGCGTGGTCGAGCCAACGAGAGGATCGCGATAACGGAACTCCGATCCATAGTCCACTTCGACAGGCAGTCTGGCCAGCTCCTCAATGAGGAACTTGCCGATGAGCCCGGAATGCCACGAGGTGCCGCACGCCAGCACCACCGCATGGTCAATGGTCCGCAACGCGTCGTCGTCGAGCTGCATCTCATTGAGAAAGACGCGGTTGGATTCGGCTGACGCGCGGCCCAGCACTGTTTCCCGCACAGCCCACGGTTGTTCGTAGATCTCCTTCAACATGAAGTGCGGATAGCCGGCTTTCTCGGCCATCACGGGATCCCAATCGATCGTCAGAGCCTCACGAACGACGGGCGTGCCATCAAACGTCGAGAACACAGGCCCCGCCTTCGTGACCACGGCCATCTGCTGGTCATCGAGGAAAATAACCCGCCGGGTGTGAGCCAGAATCGCCGGCACATCCGACGCCACAAAGTACTCGCCGTCGCCAAGACCCACCACCACCGGCGGACCGTTGCGGACCACGACGATGGTGTCCGGCTCGTCGGCGGAAATCAGCACCAACGCGAACAGACCCCTGATCTGGCTCAGCGCACGGCGAACCGCGGCCGCAAGCCCATCGCCGCGCGACTCCCGTTCCACCAGATGCGCAACGACCTCAGTATCAGTCTCGGTCGCAAACGCATGGCCCTGACTGATGAGCGTCCGCTTCAACTCCAGGTAATTTTCGATGATGCCGTTGTGAACCACCACGAGCTGGCCCGTGCAGTCGCGATGTGGATGTGCATTTTCTTCGGTCGGCCGTCCGTGCGTGGCCCAACGCGTGTGACCAATCCCGTACTCGCCTTCAATGGGATCGACCGCAAGAACGTCCTCCAGGCGCGAAAGCTTGCCTGCGCTGCGCCGGATTTCCAGCTTGCCGTTGCGAACGATCGCGACGCCGGCTGAGTCGTAGCCGCGATACTCGAGTTTCCGCAGGCCCTCAATCAGGACGGGTAATGGTTGCAACGGGCCAACGTAGCCGACGATGCCGCACACTAGCGACCGCCTTTGGTGGCCTGCGCGGCCTTTCGCAACGCTTTTCGTTTCGAGGCCCATTCAGGCTTGATGACCTGCTGGCCACGGGCAATCGCCAGGGAGCCCGCAGGCACGTCGCTGGTGATGGAAGACCCGGCTCCGACGTAGGCGTCCTTGCCAATGGTCACCGGCGCGATGAGCTGCGAATCACTGCCGATAAAGACACCGTCCTCGATGACAGTCGGGTGTTTCAGTTCGCCGTCGTAATTGCATGTGATCGTGCCGGCGCCGATATTGACCCCTTCGCCGATCGTCGCATCGCCGAGATACGCCAGATGGTTCGCTTTGGAGCCCTTGCCCAGCGAGGTCTTCTTCAACTCCACGAAATTGCCCACATGCGCATCGGGCCCAATCGCCGACTGCGGCCGAACATGAGACATCGGTCCGACCCTGGCTCCAACGCCAACGGTGGAGTCCACAATCACACTGTAATCAAGCACCACCACGTCGTCTTCCATCGTGACGTTCGTCAGCCGGCACCCCGCGTGAATGCGGCAGCGGTCTCCAACCACAGTCTGACCCTCGAGGCGCACACCGGGCCCCAGAATCGTGTCAGGTCCAACGGCGACATCGATGTCGACGTACGTCGTGGCCGGATCTTCGATGGTCACGCCGCCCATCATCAACAGGCGATTCTTTCGTTGCCGGACGATCTGCGACAACTCGGCCAGATCAAGCCGGCTGTTCACGCCGCGAAGTTCATCCGCCGTGTCGAGGCACAGGCCATCCACGCGCAGCCCGGCTTGCCGGTAGAGGGCCACGAGATCGGTCAGGTAGTACTCGCCCTGCGAATTGTCCGTGGCGAGGTGATCGAGGTGCCTGAACAGGGGCGCCATCGAGAGCGCATAGATTCCGCTGTTGATTTCCCGAATCGCCCGTTGCTCAGATGAGGCGTCCCGCTCTTCGATGATGCGTTCAATCTGACCCTCGCCATCCCGGACGATGCGTCCGTACCCGTAAGGATCGGCCAACTCCGCGGTCAACACGGTCATCGCCGCCTTTGCGTTGCGATGGGCCTCCAGAAGGCGCAGGAGGGTGCCAGGCTCCAGCAATGGCACGTCGGCATAGAGCAACAGAACATTGCCTTTGAGGCCGCGCAGCACGGGTTCTGCCTGCAGCAACGCGTGACCGGTACCAAGCTGCGGCGACTGGACGACATACTGGAGGTTGGGCCGGCCTGCCAGGGCCATCTGCACCTGGTCCGCGCCATGCCCGACGACAAGCGTAGTGGAAGCGGTCTTGAGATGGTCCACGGTCGCCAGAATGTGTTCAATCAGGGGGCGGCCCGCCAAGGCGTGCAGCACCTTCGGCGTGGCCGACTTCATCCGCGTGCCTTTGCCGGCCGCCAGAATGACAACGTGAAGATCGGTCATTTCTCTTGATTATCCTTTGCCCGCTTGAGCACAATCCGGCCTTTCTTGAGCAGTTTGGCAGCCTTCGGGAGTGCCACTCCAAAATGAGTCGCCGCAAGTCTCAGGGCCGGTTCATCCTCGAGTCCAATATTTATAGTTATTTGACCAATAAATTCTGCCACGGCAGTAGGCTCCGGCTCGGCTGCTATGGCCTTCACAGTTGGTCCTACCACTACAACAAACTCGCCTTGCTCCCTCACTTGAACAGATTTATCCCATAAGACCAATTCTTCATTTACCTTAGTCAGCTCTCGACCAATAAAAATAGTTCTTGTGCCCAAATAATCAGCCGCCTCATCCATCGTCCTTCGGATTCGGTGCGGCGACTCGTAGAAGACTGCGGTGTTCGTCTCGGCCGAAAGCCGCTCGAACCAACGGTCGCGTGCGACTCCTCCTGAGGGGGGAAAGCCGAGAAACAGGAAGGTATCGACCGGCAGGCCGGCCGCGCTTAGGGCAGCTATTGCGGCATTGGCACCAGGAATAGGCACCACCGTGATTCCGGCTTCCCGCGCTCGTGCCACAAGGTGATAACCCGGGTCGGCGATCGCCGGCGTTCCGGCATCCGAAACCAGGGCGATGTTGACCCCCGATTCGAGCTTTGAAACGAGCCGGATCGCCTCGCGAGTCTCATTGTGTTCGTGCAAACTGGCCAGGGGCTTCTGGATCTCGTAGTGCGCAAGCAGTTTTGACGTCCGCCGCGTATCTTCCGCCGCGATCAGGTCCACCTCGCGCAGTGTCCTCAGCGCCCGCATCGTCAGATCTTCCAGGTTGCCGATGGGGGTCGCGACGACAAAGAGCGTGCCCGGCATGGTCTGTGGGCAAGTGTATCTATAATTAGGGGTTGCCCGAGGAGTTCAGATGCCTCTCTACGAGTATCAGTGCGAAGACTGCGGCGGTCGATTCGAGCGGATCCGGAAATTCTCCGACCCGCCCCTTGCTGAGCCATGCCCGAAGTGCGGCGGACCGATCAAGAAATTGATTTCCTCACCAGCGATCCAGTTCAAGGGCAAGGGCTGGTATGTGACGGACTACGCGAAGTCAGGTTCGTCTGAACCGTCGAAAGCGGATTCCGCCACGTCCGAGGCGAGCGCCGACGCAAAGTCCGATGCCAAGAAGAAGGACTCGTCTGCAGGCAAATCCGAGAGTTCGCCTTCGAGTACCGAGGCGAAGACAGAGACCAAGACCGAAGCACCCAAGCCGGCCCCCGCAACTCCAACGAAAGCCGACAAGACTTAGATCACGCGGCGCCCCTGAAGGGACGCCCTACGTTCAGAGCACCCGGCGCCTCCTAAAGGGACGCCCTACGGTTGGATCACGCGGCGCCCCCGAAGGGACGCCCTACGTTCAGACGGTCTCCTTCGTAGGGCGTCCCTTTAGGGGCGCCAAAGTTGATCTAAGCCGGGGCGATGGACTTCAGGTAATCGCGCAAGGGACCGGCAAGTTCAGGGCGGCGCAGCGCGAAATACACCACCGCTTTCAGGAATCCCAGTTTGTTGCCGGTATCGTGCCTCACGCCTTCCACTTCGCAGGCGTACAGAGGCCGGTCTTTGAGGAGCTGCTTCAGTCCGTTCGTGAGCTGAATCTCTCCGGTGCGGTCTTCGCGAATCTCACGGAGCGCATCGAAAATATCCGGCGTCAGAATATAGCGCCCGATGATGGCGAGGTCCGAGGGCGCTTTCTCTCGCGGCGGCTTTTCCACAAGGTCGGTGATCCGGTACACCCCAGGCCGCACCGTCTCATACGCGATGACGCCGTAGTTCGAGACGTCAGCGGCCGGCACGCGTTCCACCAGAATTACGGGCCCCTGGACCTCCTCGTAGACCTTGATCATCTGGGCCAGCGCGGGCTCAACGCCATCGATCACGTCGTCAGCCAGGATGACCGCGAAGGGTTCGTCTCCAACCAGTGCTTCGGTCACAAGCACGGCGTGGCCAAGTCCGAGCGGCTCTCCCTGGCGGACGTACGAGACATTGATGAGGTCCGATATCTTTCGAATCTCGGCAACAATGTCGGTCTTGCCGCGCTCCTTCAGAAAAGACTCGAGCTCGTAGGCCACGTCGAAGTGATCCTCAATCGAGTGCTTGCCCCGGCCCGTGACGATGATGATGTTTTCAACACCCGAGGCGACGGCCTCCTCCACCCCGTACTGAATGATTGGCTTATCGACCAGGGGAAGCATTTCCTTGGGTTGTGCCTTGGTGGCTGGCAGGAAGCGGGTGCCCAGTCCCGCAGCCGGGAACACGGCCTTTCGAACACGAGATGTCATCGTAAGCATCGTATCCCACCGGTAAGACGCGGCGGTATAGCATGATGCCTGTGCTGGATCCTGCGTTCGTTCGAGACAATCCTGGCGTTGCTGAAGCCCGGCTGCGAAGCCGGGGTTTGGACCCTTCTGCTGACCTGGCAGTGCTGGCCGGCCTCGACGCCGCCCGTCGTCGTCTCTTGCCCGAAGTCGAAGGCCTGAAGCGCGAACAGAACGAGTCAGGCGACGCGGTGGCTCGAGCGAAGAAGGCGGGCGAGGACCCGAGCGCAGTGTTCGCCGCGAATAAAGCTCGAGGCGGGCGAATCAAGCAGCTGGAAGCTGAACTCGCAACAACCGAAGTGCAACGCGATGAGCTGCTGCTGACCTTGCCCAATCTCCCCCATGAGAGTGTGCCGGTGGGTGGATCGTCCGCGGACAACGTCGAGGTGCGTCGCTGGGGTACGCCTCCCGCGTTCAGCTTTGCCCCAAAGCCGCACTGGGATCTGGGAGCAGCGCTGGGCATTCTGGATTTCGAGCGTGCCACGCGCATGTCGGGCGCGCGATTCTGCGTGCTGATGGGTGCGGGCGCCAGGCTGGCTCGTGCGTTGATCAATTTCATGATTGACCTGCACACCGTCGAGCATGGATACCGCGAGGTGGAACCGCCGTTCCTGGTCAATCGCCAGGCACTGACGGGCACGGGCAATCTGCCGAAGTTTGAACAGGATTTGTTCAAGATTGCGGGTGAATGGGATCTGTTCCTGATCCCTACGGCTGAAGTGCCGCTGACGAACCTGCACCGCGAAGAGATTCTGGATGGGCGGTCGTTGCCGTTGAAGTACACGGCCTACACACCATGCTTCCGCAGCGAGGCGGGATCGTATGGCGCGGATGTGCGTGGCCTGATTCGCCAGCATCAGTTCGACAAGGTCGAGCTCGTGAAGTTCACGACACCCGAGCAATCGCACGCCGAGCTGGAGTTGCTGACGCACGACGCTGAGACCGTGCTCGAACGCCTGGGCCTGCCGTACCGGCGAATGCTGCTGTGCACCGGCGACATGGGATTTGCGTCGGCCAAAACGTATGACATCGAAGTGTGGCTGCCGAGCCAGAACGGCTACCGCGAAATCTCATCGTGTTCAAACACGGAAGGTTTTCAGGCCCGGCGGGCGCAGATCCGATTCCGGCCCGAGGGCACGGGAAAAGCCCAGCTTGTGCACACGCTGAACGGGTCCGGTCTCGCGGTCGGGCGCACACTGATTGCGATCCTCGAGAACTGCCAGCAGGCCGATGGCAGCGTAGTCGTGCCGGAGGCGCTGCGTCCCTACATGCGCGGCCTCGAAGTCATCAAGCCAGAAACGTAGCCAGCCCGGAGGGCCCTGAGACCATGGCGCACGCGGCGGTTTCAACCTCTCGCTCCGTCTCTCGCGCGGGCGTAGAGCACGCGGCGTTTGTGGGACTCTCGCTCGCGCATGCGGCCGCGCTCGTCCTGGTGCCGCACCCGGCGGTCATTGGTCTTGGACTCTGGTGGAACGCCAACACGATTTCGCACAATTTCATCCATCGCCCCTTCTTTGTCGCGCCCGCAGCCAACCGGTTCTATGCATTCTTCCTGTCACTTCTGCTTGGCGTTCCCCAGACCCTGTGGCGGGATCGCCATTTGCTGCATCACGCTGACGACCCGCGCCCGGCGCGTCTGAGAGCGGCCTCGCGCATCGAACTTGCGGGGATAGCCGCGGTGTGGACGACGATGGCGATTGCGGCGCCGTCGTGGTTTTTCCGGGCGTACTTGCCGGGATGGGTCCTGGGCCTGGGTTTGTGTTACCTCCAGGGTCACTACGAACACGCACGCGGCACAACAAGTCACTACGGCCGCATCTATAACTTCCTCTTCTTCAACGACGGCTATCACGTCGAACACCATCACAACCCGGCTTCACCATGGGTGGATCTCAAACAGTCGGTGGTGCCTGACGTGCGACGCAGCCGCTGGCCGCCCGTGCTCCGATGGCTCGACGCATTCACGCTCGAAGGGCTCGAGCGCCTCGCTCTCCGTTCGCCTTTCCTGCAACGAGTCATCATCGCTTCGCATGAGAAGGCGATTCGCTCGCTCGCGAAAGAGATCACTCACGGCGTCCGTTCGGTCACAGTCGTTGGGGGTGGCTTGTTTCCGCGATCGGCAATCGTGGCTCGACGAATCTGGCCCAACGCCGCGATCACGATCATCGATGCCGAAGCCAGTCACCTGGCGATCGCGCGGCTCTTGCTCCCGTCAGGCGTCGCCGTCGAGCATCGAACATTCGTGCCCGGGACTGAAGGAAACGAAAGCGCGGATCTGGTGATGATCCCCCTCGCGTTTATCGGGGAGCGAGATGCCGTGTACGGGCAGCCATCCGCGCCAGCCGTATTGATCCATGACTGGATCTGGAGGCGCCATGGCCGTGGCACTATCGTGAGCTGGTGGCTGCTCAAGCGGATCAATCTCGTCGTGCGGTAAGGGCCGGCGCCCTCTTCGGCGTGCTGGTGGTGGCACGCCTGCTCAGCGGGATGGCCACCCCATTGCCAAGCGGCGGCGCGTGGCTCCTGCCGGCCATGCTCGCGCATGACGTGGTGGTGGCCCTGATTTTCTGGGCCTTCGATCGTGCGACGTCCCGATCGAAGTGGCTGTGGATCGCCTACGCGGCCATCGTGATCCTCGCCGCCGTGAACGTTCCGATAGTGAGGGCCCTTGGCACTTCGCTCACAGTGCCCATGTTTCGCGCCGCCCGCGGCCCTCTCCTTGACTCAATCCGCGCATACGTCACCGCATCAAACCTGCTGGCGATCGCGTTAGTCATGTTCGCGGCGGCGGTACTGCCGAACGCCCTGAGATTGACGTCGCTGTCAGTGAGGCGGGTGGCGCTGGTGCTCGGTGTCGTGCTGCTGGCGCTGGTGCCACTCGCCCGAGCGCGCGTTTCAACCGTCGGACGAGAACGAAACGTCGTCACGGCGTTGGGGTCGGCACTGTGGCCCAGGCTCGGAGCCTCAGACGAGCGTGGCGATGTCGATTGGCGGGCCAGTCCCTTCGCACAGCGCCCGGCCGATGGCTCGCCCCACTACCGTGGAGCAGGCAAGGGCTTCAATGTTGTCCTGATTGTCCTTGAATCAACGGCCGCGCAATACCTCAAGCCCTACGGCGCGACTGATGATCCGATGCCCTCGGTTTCGGAGCTCGGCGCGCGATCCCTTGTGATCGATGGCGCGTACTCGCCGTATCCCGAGAGTATCCGCGCGCTTTACAGCCTGGGTTGCGCGCAATCACCCGCGTTCGATGTTTCTGCCGAACAGCTCGCTACGTCGACGTGCGATAGCTTGCCCGTCCAACTCTCCAGGGCTGGTTACCGAACCGCGCTTTATCACTCAGGCCGCTTTGCCTACCTGGGCATGACCGAGACGATGGCGTTGCTCAGATTCGAGAATAGTGTTGACGCCGGCGGTATCAGCGGGCGCGTGGAATCAAGCTTTGGTGTGGACGAGCCTTCAACCGTGGCTAAGGCGCTGGAGTGGATCGATCGAGACGCCACTCGTCCGTTCTTCCTGACGTATTTGCCGACCGCGGGCCACCATCCGTACGCCTCGAGTGGCGCCGGGCCATTTCCCCAGACGGATGACCGTTCCGCGTTCAAGAACGCCGTCTTCGAGGGCGATGCGGCCATCTCGACGCTCCTGGCCGGCCTTCACGCGCGCGGTCTGGACTCACGCACCATCGTCATCGTGACCGGCGATCACGGCGAGGCGTTCGGACAACATCCCGGCAACTTCGCGCACTCGTTTTTCATTTACGACGAGAACGTCCGCGTGCCGCTGATCTTCCACGTTCCGGGACAGGTGGCTGGACGATTGGACCGCGTCTCCAGTCTCATCGATGTTGCACCGACCCTGCTCGACATTATTGGAGCGCCCGCACCAGCCGGTGTCGAGGGAGTGTCACTGCTCGATGGCCCAGAGCGCATGTCGCTGTTCTTTACGGACTATGCCGTCGGCTGGCTGGGTCTCAGGGACAGTTGTTTCAAGTACATGTTCGAGGTGGAGGCGCGCCGCTCTCGCCTTTACAACGTATGTGAAGATCCCGCAGAGAAGAACGACGTGGCCGAACGCAATACCGAGCGCGCGTCTGCCTATCGCGACCGCGTCGAGCACTGGGCGACAGCGCGGCGCGGCGCCGTGCTAGGGCCCTTGAAACGGAGGATCAGGTGAGAAAAGAGAAAGACAGCCTCGGTGAACTCGAGATTCCGGATGGCGTGTATTACGGCATCCAGGCATTTCGCGCTTCGCAGAACTTTCCCATCAGCGGCACGCAGGTGCATCCTGAACTGCTCAAGACCTACCTCCTGCTGAAACGTTCCGCAGCCAAAGCGAACCGCGCGGTGGGAGCGTTGGACTCCCAGCGGGGAGATGCGATCGTTCGCGCCGTCGACACGCTGCTCACGACCGATTTCCGAAGACACTTCATCGTTGACGCCTATCAGGCCGGTGCCGGCACCTCGCAGAACATGAACGCCAACGAGGTGGTGGCCAACTGCGCCAATGAGCTATTGGGTAAGCCTTTGGGCTCGTACGACCCCGTCAATCCAAATGACCACGTGAACATGTCGCAGAGCACCAACGACACCTATCCCACGGTGATGAGGCTTGCGACGTTGAGCGTTTCACACGAGCTGGTCATCGAGATGCAGGCTCTCAGGGATACCCTGAGCTCCAAGGCCGCGGAGTTCGACCACGTTCTGAAAGCCGCGCGAACCCACCTCCAGGATGCCGTGCCCATTCGACTCGGACAGGAGTTCGGCGCGTACGCCGAGACAGTGGGCCAGCTGATTCAACTTCTTCAGGACGCCCAGTCGTACCTGCGGGAACTTGGTATTGGCGGCTCCGCCGCAGGAACCGGAGTCAACGTGCCGAAGGGCTATCGGCAGGCGATCCTCGAGGAGTTGAAGGAGGTCTCGCACGACTCGGGCCTGCGTCTGGCCCGGAACATGTGCGCGGCCATGCAATCGCAGTTGCCCATGACCGTCTATTCCAACGCGCTGAGAGCGGCCACATTGGAACTCACTCGGATTACAAACGATCTTCGACTGCTCAGTTCGGGTCCGACGAACGGCCTCGGCGAAATCCACCTACCAGCCACCCAGCCTGGTTCCAGCATCATGCCGGGCAAAGTGAATCCATCAATCCTCGAGATGGCCAACCAGGTCTTCTTCCGTGTGCTGGGCAACGACACGACTATCGCTTACAGCGCGCAGGCGGGGCAGCTGGAACTCAACGTCATGATGCCTGTGATGGCACACGCCGCTCTCGAGTCAACCGAACTGCTGACCACAACACTTCGAACACTCCGCACGCGATGCATCGAAGGCATCACGGCGAATGAAGAGCGCTGCCTCCAATATGCGGAGCACACGTCGCAGATTGCCACGGCCCTGAATCGAATCCTTGGCTACGCCAAGGCCGGGGAAATCG
The DNA here is from genome assembly GCA_046597705.1 of Vicinamibacterales bacterium. Classification (GTDB taxonomy): domain Bacteria; phylum Acidobacteriota; class Vicinamibacteria; order Vicinamibacterales; family SCN-69-37; genus SYFT01. The sequence continues at coordinate 60,595 of JBKJJZ010000126.1, forward strand.
CCAAGGAGTCCGTCGAGACCGGCAAATCCATCGTGGAGCTTGTGCGGGAAAAAGGCCTGCTGACCGAGGAGCAAATCCCGAAGCTCCTCGATCCCAGGGCGTTGACGGAACCGGCTTAATCGGTTCGGGGTTCGGGGTTCGAGGTTCGAGGTTCGAGGTTCGAGGTTCGAGGTTCGAGGTTCGAGGTTCGAGGTCCGGAGTTCGTAGGGCGTCCCTTTAGGGGCGCCACATCGGCGCGGCTGAAGCTACGCCCTACGTGAATCACGAAACACCAGCAGCCCCAAAAGGGCTCCGTCCGCAGTAAGGTTTATGGCGATGCTCTGTCCGAACTGCCGCGCTGGAATGACCTCTATGATGCTCGAGGGCCACTACCAGCGGTCCGTCGTCATCGACATGTGCGAGACCTGCCAGGCATTCTGGTTCGACGGACTGGAGAGCCTCCAGCTCGAGCCGGGCTCGGTGCTGGAACTCTTCCGCATCGTCGGCAAGGCCGGCGGGGGCGTGCGAGCGCCGCTCGCCAACAGCGCGCGCTGCCCACGGTGTTCCGCTGAACTGCTCAAGACGTTCGACCAGCAACGCGATTCGAGATTTGAGTATCGACGATGCCCCGAAGGACATGGACGGTTGACGTCCTTCTACAACTTTCTGCGGGAGAAGAACTTCATCAAACCGCTCTCAGCGGCACAGATCGAAGAGCTTCGGCGGAACCTTCGGACCATCAATTGTTCGAACTGTGGAGCCCCTGTCGATCTGGCGAAGGGCACGGCGTGCGCGCATTGTGGGTCGCCGTTGTCGATGCTGGATGTGGGGCAGGCCGAAGCGCTGGTTGCCGCGCTGCACGAAAAATCCGTCAAGGCGCGCCACGTGGATCCGACGTGGCCGATGCATCTCGAACGCGCCAAACGCGATGTGACTACTGCGTTTGGCGCATTTGAGCGGGATCCAGGGTGGTACGGCACCGCATCCAGCGATGGGCTGGTGAATGCCGCGCTCGGCGCGTTCTCCCGGTGGCTCGTTGACCGGTAACTAGTGCCCCTGAAGGGACGCCTACGTCGACTTTGGCGCCGGCACAATCCGCATGTAAGGCCGCGGCGACTTCCAGCCATCCGGATACGTCTTCTTCGCGTCGTCATCTGACACCGAGCCCGCGATGAACACGTCCTCGCCCTGGTGCCAATTCGCGGGCGTGGCCACCTTGTGCTTGGCCGTCAGCTGCAGCGAGTCAAGCACGCGCAGCACTTCATCGAAGTTCCGGCCGGTGGTCATCGGATAGCCGATCAGCAGCTTGACCTTCTTGTCTGGACCGATGACAAACACGTAGCGGACGGTCTGGTTATCCGCGGCGGTGCGTCCTTCGGACGTGCCTTCGGTGGTTGCCGGCAGCATGCCGTAAAGGATGGAGACCGCCAGGGACGGATCGCCAATCATCGGATAGTTCGGCGCCATGCCTTGTGTCTCGCGGATGTCCTCGGCCCACTTCTTGTGATTAGAAACGGGATCGACACTGAGACCAATGACCTTGGTGTTGCGCTTGTCGAATTCGGTCTTCAGTTTCGCCATTGCACCAAGCTCGGTGGTGCACACGGGCGTGAAATCCTTGGGATGCGAAAACAGCACCGCCCAGGAATCGCCGATCCACTCGTGAAACTTGATGGGCCCTTCGGTGGTGTCCGCTTCGAAGTCCGGAACAACTTGACCAATTTGCAGTGACATAGTCGAAACTCCCGTTGAAAAATCGAAGCCGCGATTCTATCACCGCCTTGCCGGCCGTAGCTGCGAGCTTAGCGAGCGCTTAGCGAAGGCCGGAGGTCGAAGACGGCCATCTCCTTCAGGTTGCGCACCACCAACAGACCATTGGAAAACGCCGGATGATTCCAGGTCTTGCCATCGAGCGCGGGAAAGCGCGCGAGTTCGACATGTTTCTCTGGTGTGGCCTGCACCAACGCCAGGTCTCCGTCTTCGGTCAGCACGATGATGTGGCCGCTGGCCAGCGCGATCTGACCGTAGCCATAGCGGCCGCCCTTCCATTTGAGTTCGCCGGTCGCTGCGTCCAGGCAGGCGAGGATGCTTTCGTCCAGTCCGTAGATGTAACCGTCGTGCAACACCGAGCTGCTGAACTGGTTCTTCATCCGGTTGTTCTTCCACACCTCGCGCACGGTTCCGCGTGCGCCATTCATCGTCACTTCGATGACTGCCGCACCGTGGTCGTAGCCAGACGACACGAACACGCGGTTCTTGCCGATTACCAGTGGCTGTCCCGCGTTGATGTCATTGAACGTCGCCCACGGGTACTCCCAAAGCAGAGTCCCGTCGTTCGGGGCCAGACCCATCATGCGCGACCCACTGACGACGAGAATCTGGCGGACACCGTCGATCGAGACCAGCATGGGCGACACATAGGCCTGTCGATCGTCGAGCGCAGACCACGCGCGCGCGCCGGTGAGACGGTTGTAGGCGGCCACGCTTTTTCCGCCTGACCCTCCCGGCAGCACCACCACGTTGCCATCCACGACAAGCGGCGCGGCGGACATGCCCCACTGCACGTTCGCGGCTCCAGCGTCGGTGAGCATGTTGGTGCGCCAAATGGTGCGTCCCCTGGCCGCATCGAGCGCCCGCAGTTCACCGGTTGCGCCGAGGGCATAAACATTCCCCTCGAAGTACGTGGGTGTGGCTCGTGGGCCATCACCGCCCATGAACTCCTTGAACTCGGCAGACCACTTTGAAGTCCATTGCTCGCGGCCAGTAGCCACGTCGTACGCGGCCACCACTTCCTGCGCGCCACGTTGCTCGATGGTGACAGCGAGGTCAGCGTTTCCAATCCGCGCAACTACAAACGACGCGTAGCCCCCACCAACCGGTTGTTTCCACATCGGCTTCAACTGCGCGTTCGGCCACGCAGTCAGGATCGGTCGCGAGGTGTAGTGCCCGTCACGGTTCGGGCCGCGGAAGTCGGGCCAGTCGGATGCCGTCGTTGACGGCGGGTCAGCCACCTGGATCGCTGCCATAACTACGGCATCCGGTGTGGCTGCCGGCGCTATTGGAGCCGGCGTCCCGGGCGGCGCCGCAGCTTGAGTTTTTCGATGCCGCTCGATGGCCTCCGCTTGCGCGGACGCCGGAGTGACGAATGCCAGGCGGGGTGTTCCGCCGCCATAGATCACGACTCGAAGTCCGAAGAACTGGTAGAGCATCGCACCCGCGACGGCGAGGACCGCGGCCACAATACCAACCACTTTCGCGATGCGCATCAGCTTCAGCATGAACTCAGAGCCTATCGCACGTCGGCACATCAGCACGTCACCACAACAGTGCTATTTTGCCGTGGGCTACACTGAAGGGCGCGGAGGGATGGCCGAGTGGTTTAAGGCGGCGGTCTTGAAAACCGTTGTGCGGGAAACCGTACCGGGGGTTCGAATCCCTCTCCCTCCGCCAGCCTTCGCTTCGCTTCGGCTGGCATCGGGAGAGGTCTTCAGGCTCTACGCGGCTCTCGCCGCTCCGAGCACGCATCCCTGGTCAGTGCGATCGGCACGGCCCGCCAACGTCGCCACGAACAGAGGTCCCGGTTCGCCACGCACCACACCGTGCGCGGCGAACCAGACAATGGCTTGCCCGGTGGCCACGAAGATCACGACAAGTCCTCCAGCCACCACCAGGCCCTTCATCGTCTCGAACCTCGAACCTCGAACCTCGAACCTCGAACCTCGAACCTCGAACCTACCAAATCTTGACGCGCTTGCCTGGCTCCCGATAGAGCTTGTCGCCGGGCTTCACGCCGAATGCATCATAGAACGCGGGAATGTTTCCCAGGGGCGCATTGGCGCGGAACTCCGCCGGCGCGTGCGGATCGGACATGACCTGCTGCCGCAGATACTGTTCGCGCGCCTTCGTCCGCCACGCCTGCGCCCAGCCCATGAACACGCGCTGATCGCCCGTAAAGCCATCGATCACCGGCGACGGCTTTCCCTTGAGCGAAATCTTCCACGCCTTGTAGGCGATTGACAGGCCACCCAGGTCACCCAGGTTCTCACCAAGGGTCAGTTCACCATTGACCTTCAGGCCGGGCGCAGGGCTGAAGGCGTTGAACTGATCGATCAGGATCTGCGCGCGCTTCTGGAACTCTGTCTCGTCGGCAGGTGTCCACCAGTCGCGCAGCGCGCCGGTGCCATCGAAGCGGCGGCCCTGGTCGTCGAAGCCATGGCCAATCTCGTGGCCGATGACAGCGCCGATCGAGCCGTAATTGACCGCATCGTCGGCTTCGAAGTTGAAGAAGGGCGCCTGGAGGATCGCGGCTGGGAACACGATCTCGTTCTTGACGGGGTTGTAGTACGCGTTCACGGTTTGCGGCGACATCAGCCACTCTTCGTGATCGACGGGCCGGCTCAATTTGCCGGCCTGGAACTCGCTCTCCAGCCGAGCCGCGCGTTCCATGTTGCCCAGAAGATCATCCGGAGCCACTTTGAGCGTGGCGTAACTACGCCACTGATTCGGATATGCGATCTTCGCCCGGAACTTCGAGAGTTTGTCGAGCGCCTCTTTCCTGGTCGCCGGGGTCATCCAGTCGAGTTGCGTAATCGACTGCCGATACGCCTCGATCAAGTTGGAGATCATCGTCTCCATGCGTGTCTTGGCGGCCGCGGGGAAAAACTTTTCCACGTAAAGCTGGCCCAGCGCCTCGCCCATCGAACCGTTCACGGCCTGCACGCCTCGCTTCCATCGCGGGCGCTGCGCCTCCTGCCCACTCAACGCCTTGCCGAAGAACTCGAAGCGCGCATCAACGAATGCCGAGCTCAGAAAGGGGCCCGATGAGGTGATGTATTGCGCGGCCAGCCAGGCCTTCCATGTGGACATCGGCACCGTGGGCACCATCGCCGCGAAGCCTTTGAAGAACGACGGCTGGCCGATGATCATGTCCGGCGTCTTGTCCACGCCCTGCGCGGCCGCCCAGCCAATCCAGTCGAAGCCGGGCATCTCCACGGGTAATTTCATCGTCGCCACTTTGTTGTAGGTCTTGACCGCGTCCCGGCTCTCCACCTGCGTCCACTGAATCTTCGCAAGATCGGTTTCGAGCGCCATCACCGCCTTCGCTGCCGCGGCCGGTTCAGGGCGGCCTGTGAGCGTAAAGATCTTTTCGAGGTACTCGACGTACTTGCCCCGCACCTCGATGAACTTCGGATCGTCAACCAGGTAGTAGTCACGATCGGGCAGCGCGGTTCCGCCCTGGTTCAGATACAAGGCGACCTTCGTGGGATCGCCGGCGTCCGCATCGATGAAGCCGCCCACCGGGCCAGGCACTCCCACCATCGAGAGTTCGCCAATCACGCGCGCAAGCTCCGCAGGCGATGTGATGGCGTCAATACGCGCCAGCGTCGGCTTCAGCGGTTCGGCGCCCAGACTGTTGATGCGCGCCTCGTTCGTGAAACTGACGTAGAGGTCGCCCACCTGCTGAGCCACCGTGCCGGGCCTCCGGTTAGGGTTGCCCGAGAGTTGCTCGATCAGCGCGTAGAGATCTGCCTCGGCCTTGTCCGAGAGCTGGACGAACGTACCGGTCACGGGCCGGTCGGCTGGGATTTCCGTGTTCTTGAGCCACGTGCCGTTCACGTGCCGGAACAAGTCGTCTTGTGGACGCACGCTCTTGTCGAACGTCGCGATGTCGAGACCGGACTTGAGTGCGGGCTGTTGCGCGCCGACGGCCGTGACGACGGAGGCCAGCGCGGCTGCGGCGAAAAGAGATCGGATTCTCATCCGTCGATCTTATCTGATTGGACCTATTCGACCAGTCTGACCTCGACCTCGCGCGCCCCGTGGCCAGAGACCGAAAGAACCGTGAACTCAAAGCGCTCGAACTCGGCCACGTCGCCAGCGATCGGCGGTCGATCCAGCAGGGCCATGACCAGCCCGCTCACGCTATCCACTTCATCGTGCTGGAGGCCGACATCGAAGTGTTGCCCGAGTTCGTCGAGGCGAAGCATCCCGGACACCACGACCGACCCATCGGGCATCGCCACAAGGCGCGGAGCTTGCGGAATGCCTTCGTCAATCTCCCCCACCACTTCCTCCGCCAGGTCTTCCAGGCTCAGCACGCCGGCGGTGCCGCCATGCTCGTCAATGACCACGGCCATGTGCGCGTGTGCGCGCTCCATCGTGGTCAGCACCGTATCGAGGGTCGACGTTTCGGGAACGACAGGCAACGGCCGCACATCACGCGCCGTGATTTCTTCATCGTTCATCAACCGCCTCAACAAGTCCTTGACGTGCAGCATGCCGACGATGTGATCGAGGTCGCCGTCGTAGACCGGGTAACGTGTGTGCCGGCGGGTCAAGAGCAGCCGCCGCAAGTCCGTGGCCGAGGTGCCCACCGGGATGCCCACCACGCGGACGCGCGGTACCATCGCCTCGCCCGCCGTCTTGTCTCCGAACTCAAACAGTTCGCGGACCAGGCGGCCAGACTCCGCGCGAAGCGCTCCCCCCGCCGCACTCTCCGCCACGATGAGCTGCAGTTCCTCCGGCGAGTAGGACTCTTCGTGCGTGTCCACCTGCCGCCGGATGCCGACCAGGCGAAGGCACAGCGCGCCGACGCCATCAAGTCCGACGATCACCGGGTAGAGAGCAAACAACAGAATGCGCATCGGCCAGTAGACCGTTCGGGCCGTGCGCTCGGCATGGCCCAGGGCCAGTGCCTTCGGAACCATCTCACCGAGAAAAATGTGCAGATACGTGAGCGAGCCAATCGCGACAACCGTTGCCAGAGTGTGCGCGGTAATGAAGCTGGCCGTGCCGATGACGGGCTCGAGTTTCACTTCCGCCCACGCCGCCAG
>JBKJJZ010000188.1:0-4059 GCA_046597705.1 Vicinamibacterales bacterium
TCTCCAGTTCAAAATGGTGGGACGGACTCGGCCAACCAAAGCGTGCAAATTATAGCAGTACGCCCGTGACGCGAGAGGGCACGGCCGCGTAACGAATCCGTCAAATCCGGACCGCTATTTTCGGCTGGCGAACGGGAGCGCCCACTCAGACCGGGCTTTCACGTCGAGATCCGGGCGTTTGGCCTTGACCTCGATTTTCCTGATTTTTCGCAGCGGATCGGGGTTCGAGGAGTAGTAACTGAGCATGTAGTAATCGCTGGTTTCAGCGTCAATCCGTTCCAACCCCTTCTTGAAGTCGTTGGAATTGCAGACACAGAAACCGCCGGTCAATTCACCCAGCGTTTTGAGGGAATCCACGGACGTCGAGATGTAGTTGCGCCATTCCGTGGTCGTCAGAGTCTGGTTGATATCAGGTCCGGCGATCAGCCCGCGTGGGTCGATGGTGTAAAACGTCGCGTTGGCTCGATTGGCCGCGCGAACCAGTTCGGCCAGTTGCGAGACGAGATCGGCAATGGCAAACGCCTGGCTGCCCGTTTCGAACGGATTCATGGGGTCACGTTCCCGCGACGAGTTACCCGTTTCGAGCGGCAAGTTACCGTTCGCATCGCGCTGGGGAACGGCAAAGCGTTCCTGCTCCTGCTTCCACCGTGACTCGGTGAACGGATTGAAGTCATACCCCGAACTCAGATAGACAAACGCCTTGCGGCGGTTGTTGATCTTTTCCATCTGCTTGAGCAGATCGTACGCCGTCGAAAAGGCGACGTGCACGCGATGCCGCAGTTCCTGCGGTCCGGCGGTGGATGACGGAGCCAGCAGGATGTCTTCAGGTGACATGCCCGCTCCCATCACCTTCTTGATGGATTCGGTCAGGCGGCCACGGTCGTACGTGGGGTTCACCTCGATAGACGAAGGACCGGTGGACACCACCGCAAACAGGTCACCATCGTGAATCAGGGTATTGGTGATCTGGGTCAGCAAATTGCGAACGCGCGGCGAGTCGCCCGCCTGCAAATGCAGGTCATCGATGAAGATGATGAAGACTCGCCCCGCGACGTCCGCCACGGGCCGAGTGGGCGGCAGAATCATGCCCTCTGGAGCGGCAGTAGGCGCCGTCAATACCTGGACGGACATCTCACGCCCGCCGTAGATCAAGAAGCTCTGCGCAAGCGTCTGCTGAACCCCATCCTCGAGGACGATGAAATCATCCATCTTGAGATCGGGTACGAACTGTCCGCGCTTGTCACGCACGAAGACGTCAAGCGTGACCAGGTCGATCTTGCTGACGAAGGTCGGTCTCTGGGTCGGTGCCGGCGTCTGCTGCGGCGTCCTCGGCGGGTTCTGGGGCGCCTGTTGCCCGGTCGGTGTCGCAACCACTGCCACGGCCAGAAGAAGCGTCAGGGTCAGCCAGGGCCAGCGGGGTTTCACGTGCGCGTTCATCAGATTCATCTCTTTGCCCGATTATGACATCGCCCGAGGCGTCTCGGTCGGGTGCGTCGTCCCGCATCTTGCCGCCACGCCGGCCGCGCCGCCGCCTTGGCAATTCCGCGGCGATGGCATCGAACCTTGCGTCAATATCGGCGATTCCCGCGCGAATCGCGGTGTCATCCGTCCACAAGTCCGGATTCAGACGTTGAGCCGCGTCCGCCAGGCGCTCACGTTCCTCGGGCGTTCGGGCCCGCCGGGCGATCCGGTGACTCAATTCCGCGTGCCGGCCTCGCAAGCGCGCGGCCTCCGCGGCTCCCACCGTCCTCCCCAACAGGGTGTCGTCCTCAATCACCACTGGTGGCAATGAAGGCGCAGGCGCGCTGTCTCGGGTGGGCTTGTCCTTGCGAGTCTGGGCGGCCTGGGAGCGCTGGCGAGGGCCGCGTTCACGCGGATCCTGCCGCAGCGGCGGCATTGGCTCACGCAGCAAGCCATCCCAATCGAACGTCAGGTCGGGATGCGTGTGCTCGAGGGCCTCACGCACTTCAGGGTCCATGGACTTGCGGCCGATCTGGACGTTGGGGGGAGACCTGAATAGATACAGGACGCGCGCGCGGGCGGCACTCTGCCCGGCGCGATAGCCGTGCATCACGTAGGTGTACTCGTAGCCGCGTTTGTCGCGAACGTATCGAATGAACGGCAGAACCTACCTCTTTTTTCTAACCGTCTTCTTTGCCTTGGCCGCAGCGGGCTTTTTCTTTGGCACGGCCTTCGCGGCCGACTTGGCCGCAACCGCCTTGACCGGCTTCGCGGCAGGCTTGGCGGCCTTGAGTGCCGGCGCTGCCTTCGGCGCCGGCGCCGCCTTCTTCGCGGCCTTCGCCGGCGGGGCCATCGTCTTGACGGCCTTCAGAGGTTTCGTTGCAGGCACAGCCTTCACGGCTGGCTTGGCAGAACCGGTCTTCGGTGCTTGGACGGGAACCGCCGCCTTGCGGCCCTTCCCCGTCGCAACCACTTCAGGTGTTTTGGAAGCGACAGCGACTGGCGGCTTCGCGGCGGCGTTCGCCGCAGCCTTCGCCGCAGCCTTGGCCGCGGCCCGTGCAGCCGCAGCAGCCGCGCCTGACCGGCCCGCTGCAGCCTTGAACGAACGGTTCGCCATCTCGACGAGGTTCGTCAGCTCCAGAATCTTGGCTTCCTTTTCCGGCTCAACATGAACCGGCGTCACTGGCGGCAACAGTTTTCCGACCACCGAGGTGGCTTTGGGAGTGTTGGCGACAGCCGACGGATTGTGGACCATCCGAATAAGGTCGAACCCGTCGTACAGCGAGCGATACGTCCAGATCTCGCTCACGTGGATTTGATACGCGTTGCAGAACCGCTGCGCCGCATCGAAACTGGAGACCGGGACATACAGATGGAATGGCACCCGGGCACGGCCAAAGTGTTGCCACTGCGCTAGCGCTTCGAGATTGTTGGTGGACTCACCGGTTTCAACCTCGATCAGTCCCGCAATTTTTCCATCGGTTAGAAGGACGAGGTCCGGAAAAAACGGGGCTGGACGGCTGAGCTTCACGGGGCCCAACTGTCCTTCGCCAACGTTCGCCACGACTTCGAACTTCTTCTGGTGCCTGGCCTGAAGAAAACGGATCAGGCGATCATGCTCGAGCTGCTCACGAACGGGACGGATTAAGATGGGCGACACGCGGCCTCCGAGGTTGTTAGGTCGCATGCCAGAGCGAGCCAACTGCCCGCCCGGCAGGGGGATACGGCGTGGGTATCCTAACACTAGTCGGGATAGAATCCTCACTCCCCATGACATTCTTTACTCGCACAAAGGCCCTCAGACCCCTGTTGCTGGGCCTGATTGGGCTCGGATTGGCGGCCTGTAGTGGTCCGGCACCGGTGCCATCCCCACCCGACGCCGTCCCTCAAGCTGAACTCACTGCCCTGCTCGAACGCATCAAGGCCGCCGACCAGGGCCAGTTCGCGGTTTCAGAGGAGGACGGCCGGTTTCTTCGGGTCCTGGTGGCAACACGCGGGACGAAGCGAGCCCTGGAGATTGGCGGCGCCAGCGGGTACTCGGGCATCTGGATCGGCCAGGGCTTGCGTCAAACGGGCGGAAGGCTGATTTCGATTGAATATGACCCGCTTCGCGCAAAGGAAGCCGCCCAGAACATCGCCCGTGCCGGATTGTCGGATATCGTCCAGGTCGTTCATGGTGATGCGTTCGTCGAGATCCCGAAACTCACTGGCACGTTTGACATGATCTTTCTCGACGCCTGGAAAAAAGACTACAAGCGATTCTTCGAAGTGACGTTCCCGTCACTCGACCCGGGCGGCGTGTTTCTTGCGCATAATGTGGTGAACAAGCGAAGCGAGATGGGCGACTTCTTCGACGCCATCGCGGCCGTGCCGGGCGCCTGGTCCACGATCGTGGCGCCGTCGGGCGAAGGCATCTCCCTCACGTACAAACCAAGGCGATAAACCATGACGGTCAAACAGGTCCACATCATCGGCGTGCCACTCGACCTGGGCGGCGGCCGGCGCGGCGTCGATATGGGCCCCTCGGCCGTGCGCATTGCCGGCCTTGGTGAGCGACTCGCGGCGATGGGCTGCGTCGTCACCGACAAGGGCGACCTG
>JBKJJZ010000346.1:0-11230 GCA_046597705.1 Vicinamibacterales bacterium
TGAAGGCGCGTCGATGATGCGAATCACCCAGCCGGAGCTGGCCCTCCGTCATCCCGCCACGCTGGTGCAGGCCGTGGCGAACGTTCCCGGACTGAGTTCCATCTCGGAAGGACAGAACGCCGTGCCGGTGATTCGAGGCATGGCTCGCGGCCGCACCCTGATTCTTGTCGATGGCGCGCGCGCCACTTCGGAACGTCGAGCCGGACCGAATGCGGCCTTCGTGGATCCAGGCACCATTCAGTCTGTCGAAGTGGTCCGTGGCCCTGGCGCAGTGGCGTATGGATCGGATGCGTTCGGCGGCGTCATTGCCGTGCAACAGCGCGGACCCGATCGCACACCAGGTTGGCGCGGACGATTAGCCGGCACATTGGCCGCCGGCGCGCCGGAGCGACGTGGCGACCTGGAGATCTCACGTGGTTACGGATCGGGCGCGTTCCTGCTCGGTGCGCGCGCACGTGACTTCGACGACTATCGCTCTCCATCCGGCACGGTCGTTGGTTCAGCGTGGCGCGACAGCGGCGTGCGCGCATCGTGGGTTCAGGCTCTGGGACACTCGCAGCTCACGGTTGGATGGAACAGTGACTTTGGCCGAGACCTTGGACGTCCACGCAATGATTTTGCCACGATGAGGGTCGTGAGCCCTGTGGAAGAGTCGCACCGGTTGACCATCTCGTGGAATCGCCGGGCGGTTGGCTGGTTTCGCAATGTGCGGATGAACGCGCTTGCCGGCGCAGTCACGCAACAGACCGATCAGGATCGACTGGCCATCCCCGGGCGGGCACGAAGCATCGAGTCGTCGAACACCTCGTATCGCGACGTCCAGTTCCGCGTGGTGGGTGAACGCGGGGTCGGCCGCGCCCGAGTGCAGACCGGCCTCGATATGCAGGGGCGTTACGGCTTGCGCACACGGGATACCTCAACCAGCTTCAACTTGTCCGGCGTCAAGACCACAGAGACGGAAACGCTGTCGATCGCCGGCGCGAATCGAACAGGCGTCGGCGTGTTCGCGGACACCACGATCCCGATGGGCTCCAGAGTGCGCGCGTCACTCGGCGGACGGGTTGACACCGTCCACAACCAGAACCGCGGCGGCTACTGGGGCGATCGAACGGTGTCGAAGACGGCAGTCGTTGGGTCCGCGGCGGTGACGGTGGCGCCAATCACGCGCCTGTCGCTCACGGCGCAGGTGGCGCGTGGCTTTCGCGATCCCACATTGACCGACCGCTTCTATCGAGGGCCCGTGGGCCGAGGCGTGGTGGAAGGCAATCCCGACCTGCTGCCCGAGACGAGCTTGCAGGTCGATCTCACGGCACGCGTCACGGCCGGTCCCGTGCAGGCTGAGATCTCGGCGTATCGCTATCGCATCACTGACTTGATCGAACGCTACAGCGTCAATCAAAACCTGTTTCGATACCGCAATCGTGGCGAGGCTATCTTCCGCGGCATCGAAATCGCCGCCTCCGCTGCGCCCGGCCGTGGGTTCGTCGTCGAACTGACAGGCCAAGCCTCGCGCGGCCGTGATGCCACTGACGACACGGCGCTCGACGATGTGGCGCCGGCGTCGGTGGCGGCGATCATTCGCCATGCCTCAGGCAGTCACATCAACAGTTATGTGCGCGTGGCCGCCTATCGCGCGCATGAGGCCGCGGGTCCAAGCGAAGTGGCTGCGCCCAGCTACCGCATCGTTGATGCCGGAGCCGCCTGGCAGCCGGCGCCAAAGCTCGCCATTCATGTCGTGGCGAAGAATCTGTTTGATGAGGCGTACTACGCCAACTCCGGGCCACGGTGGGTGTACGCCGCCGGCAGGCAAGCCGTTGTCACCGTTGTGGTCAAGTTCTGAGGGAGTTTCTGGATATGAAAAACCTTTCGCGCCGTCGCCTGCTGAAGTTCGGCGCGGCAGGCATTGCAGCCACCGCCGGCGTGCCATCGCTGATGGCAACTGGCGGTCAGGCGCAGCCGCAAGCGCCAACCCCAAGACCACAGCTGCCGGATCCGCTGCTGACTCCACCAGTGCCGTCGGCTGATCAGTTTGTCAACCCGTCCGCGAGCGCCGCCGAAACCTGGAGCGAGCCGTGGGTCTGGCGGCCCGAGGATTGGCCCAAGCAGTCGCTGGAACTCAACGTCGTCGAGCGCAACGAGCCCGAGAAGGCGCCGTCGCCAGGTCAGGTCTCTCCCGGCCAATACAGCTTCGGCGGCATCAGCCCGGCGCCTACGGTTCGTATGCGGAACACCGGCACACTGAAGATGCGCGTGCGCAATCTCCTTGGCCCGAGCATGGAGACCATGCCTGTTGGTCCGGGCCCTGATCTGGCCGCGCTCCCGCCCGCAGTCGATCTGGCGTTCCAATGCGAAATAGCGAAGAAGGCGGGCAAGCCGTGTCCCGACGCGCCGGATCCAAACTTCAATCCATTCGAACACGTGGAAGAGATCTACAAATTCCTCGGCCTCACAACGTTCGACATGCCGTGCATGCCGCACGTCTCGAATTCAGAACATGGGTCACACGTCACGAACATCCATGTGCACGGACTTCACGTCAACCCTGGCGTCAATGCGAACGGCACGGATTCAGACAACGTCCATCTGCGTGTGCTGGGCCGCGAGGACTGGGCCAGGCGGCAGAAGAGCGATGACGTGGCCTGTCGCACGCGGGGCCCGCATGAACGCATCGGTCAGGCGGAGTACGAGTTCCCACTGGGCAGCGTTCAGCGTGGCCTGATGCGCCGGCAGGGACGACCGCCTCAGCCTGATCCACCAGGCACGCATTGGTATCATCCGCATGCGCACGGGTCCACGCACGATCAGGTGGCGTCGGGCATGGCGGGATTCCTGATCGTTGAAGGGGATGTGGACGACGCGGTGAATCGCGCGATGACGGGAGAGGCTCGACCTGATCCCACTCAGCCCGCGGGTCGCTTTGATTACCGCGAGCGGTTGGTGTTCCTCCAGCGCGTGATAATTGGTTCCGTGGACCAGAGCGATGGCCCAGGACGACGTCAGCGGCGACTGCCTGCGCCAGTGCCGTCTGCAGGCGTGCCGCAACCGACCGTGATGTTCATGCGGCCCGGTGCCGTGGAGCGCTGGCGCGTGCTCAACGGCAGCGTGGATGGCCGCGGGTTCACGCGGTTCATGGTGCTCGATGGCCAGTTCATTCCGACCGGTGGCCAACTGTGGCGTGTGATGCCTGGTGAGGGAGACAACACCAGACGACTTGTGCCGGCCTCCCGCGCGGATGTTGAAGCGGCGAAGCTTCCGCTGTGGCAGCTGGCGTTCGACGGCATCACGCTGGTGCAGGTGGAGAACGGCAAGGCGCGCCACACGATCACGGACCTGTCGACGCGCAGTGCGGGCCGACCGAACCCACTCTCGGCACCAGCGAAAGATGGCGACGCGCCATCGGACACGCTTCTTCGCAACCTTGAAGCGTGTTTCAAGGACGGTCAATCCATTCGTGATGCGTTCGTGCGTCCAAACGAAGTGCGGATGGCGAATGCCAATCGCGCGGACGTGTTCTTCAAAGCGCCTGTCGGCGCGGCCGGTCGTGTCTTCACGGTGATTGCCCAGGAGGAAATTCTGCACACCGACAACGCGCAGAATCGTCTGCAGCGGGCCGTGCAGCGCACTGGGCGCACGACGTTTGGCCCGGCCAATCCCGCGCCCACTGAGACAGTGGTGGGCTACGTCCACGTTCGAGGTGAAGCCGTCGAGGGTGGTGACTTCAACGTGATGTCGCTCATCGATGCGTTGCCACCGGTGCCGCCGTATCTGCAACCCGTGACCGATGAAGAACTGCGGGTGGCGGCGGCAGAGGCCGCGCTGCGCAAGGTGCCGGCCGGCAGTTTCCGCACGCGAGTGGTGAGTTACTCCGGATATGGCGCCGCAGGCTGGCCGCTAATCGAGGTGCCCGAGTCATTTGCCGCCGCGCATCCGGAACTCAAGAACCAGGTGTGGGGCGAACACGACGGCGTCAAGGTGTTGATTGCCCCGGCGGGCCGCACCATGGGCATCAACAACCAGTTTGATCTGGCGAAAACACCGGACCCGGCGCCTCCGCAGAAATACTCGCCCGACCGCCCGGACAGAATCCAGGTGCTGGTGAATACCGCCGAGGAGTGGGCGCTCTACAATCCCTCGGTCACTCTCTGGGGCCACACGGACTTCACGACGTTTCCGCAACCTGGACACTACGGCGCCGAGTATCGCGGGTATCCGATCAGCCGTGCGGAAGGTCAGGCGCGTTTCAAGAAGAATCCGGAATTCCAGGTGGTGGCGGCCGGCGCTGATCATCCGTTCCACATTCACATCAATCCGATGTGGGTGATGCGGATCGAGATCCCGGACGAAGAGGGGCGCCTGCACAACGTTCTCAGTGAGCCCCGATGGATGGACACGGTATCGATCCCGCGCAACGGGGGACGCGTGATCTTCCGATCGCGCTTCGCAGATTTCACCGGGCGATGGATTCACCACTGTCACATCCTCATGCATGAAGACATGGGCATGATGCAGGAGGTGGAGTGCACGGCGGTCGCCGCGCGCGCCAATGCGAATCCGCGCACGACGGTGGCGAGCCATGACATGAGCGAGGCCGAAGTGAACGCGATCTATCCGCGTCCGTCGGCAGAGATCTGCTACAAGCAAGGGCTGTCGTTCGTTGACCCGAATCCGATGACCGGTCAGGTGTTCCCCGGGTTCCCGCTGGAGGTTCCGGTCCTCAAGGACTGACCAGTTCCCCAGTTCCCCAGTTCCCCATAGATCAGTGTGCCCCCGTTGGTGTACCTTTCCTCCGTCAGTTCCCACCAATCTACGAGGCTCGAGTCTTATGGCCGATCAACCCACTCGTCGTGACTTCGTGAAGACTGCCGCCATTGCCGGCGCCGGCTTCACCATCGTGCCCCGCCACGTGCTCGGGCGCGGCTTCCAGGCGCCCAGTGACACGCTCAATCTCGCCACCGTGGGCGTAAGCGGAATGGGTTCCAACAACACCAGCGCGGTCATGAGCCAGAACATCGTGGCGCTCTGCGATGTGGATGATGTGCTGATGGAGCGGACGCTGACGCGATGGAAGGAGCGGATCTATCCGCCGCCACCGGCAGCTCCCGCGGCCGGGGGGGCGCAGGGTGGAGGACGCCAGGGGGGCGCAGGCGGCGCAGCGCAGCAAGGTCAGGCGGGACCGCCGCGGCCCGTGTGGCAGGAGTTCGGCAAGTCGGGCCTGCAGAAGGAAGCCGACGCGAAATGGACGCCCAACGGCGGCACCGCCGACATGAAGAAGTTCGTGGACGAGCAGATGCCCAGGCTCGCCAAGTATCGCGACTACCGGGAAATGCTGGAGAAGCAGAAAGACATCGACGGCATCATCGTCGCCACACCGGATCACATGCATGCCGTTATCGCGTCGAACGCGATGGATCTGGGCAAGCACGTCTACGTGCAGAAGCCCCTGTGCTGGTCGGTCCATGAAGCCCGGCATCTCGCGAAGAAGGCCCTCGAAAAGAAGGTCGTCACGCAGATGGGCAACCAGGGCCACTCGCAGGACGATGCGCGCAGGGGACAGGACTACCTTGCGGCCGGTGCGATTGGTGACATCAAGGAAGTGCACGTCTGGACCAATCGCCCGCTGGCGTTCTGGCCGCAGGGTATTCCTCGTCCGACGGCGATGACTGGCACGCCGCCAACCAACTGGAACAACAGCGCGATCACGCGCCGTCTGGCGGATGTGATGGCGTCCAACGGCGTGTCAGCGCCGACGACGCTCGCGTGGAACCTGTTCCTGGGTGTGGCGCCGGACGTGGAGTATCACCCGGTCTATCACCCCTTCAACTGGCGCGGCTGGGTGGATTGGGGCCAGGGCGCGCTTGGCGACATGGGCGCGCATCTCATCGATCACCCGGTCTGGGGATTGGGCCTCGGGTTGCCGACGATTATCGAAACCACTTCAACGCCGTTCGAGCGACGTCCCGATCGCGGACTCCAGAGCTATCCCAATGCCACCACCACTTACTACGACTTCCCGGCGCGCAACGGCAAGCCGGCCGTGAAGCTGGTGTGGTACGACGGCGGGCTCACGCCACCCAGACCAGAAGAAATTGGCGAGGAGCGGCTCAGTGGTGAAGGTGGAGTCCTCTACATCGGCAGCAAGGGCAAGATGCTGCAGGACACGTACGGCGCGAACCCGCGCCTGCTCCCCGCTGACAAACACAACTCGTACGGTGCGCCGAAGGAGAAGATGGTGCGCGTGCCGAACCAGGCGCATGAAATGAACTGGGTGAATGCGATCAAGGGGAAGGACACGATCTCGAGTCCGTTCTCCTACGCTGCGCACCTGACCGAGATCATGTTGCTCGGCGTCGCATCGCTGCGTGCCAACTCCAGGTTGCACTACGACGCGGCCAACATGAAGGTCACCAACAACGACGCCGCGAACGAGTTCCTGACGAGGACGTATCGAGCTGGCTACTCGCTCTAGTCACTGGGGAACTGGGGAACTGGCGGAACTGACGGAAATTGGGGAATCTTTGAATGGTGAATAGGTGTATCGCTGCGGCCGCGCTTTTTGCTGTCACGGCTGCCGGCGTGCATGCCGATTTCGAATGGGTGAGCCTGTTTGACGGCAAGTCCATTGCGGCGCACTGGCGGGGGTTCAAGCAGAAGGACGTGGCGGCTGGGTGGGAGGTGGTGGATGGCACCATCACCTGGACCGGCGCGGGGCGTCCCGTCGGTCGTCCGGTCGATTCAGACCTGGTCAGCCTCGAACAGTACGCGAGCTTCGACTTTGAGTGGGAGTGGAAACTGCCGCCCGGTGGTAACAGCGGGGTCATGTTCCATGTGACTGAAGATCTGGAAGCGACGTATCACAGCGGTCCGGAGTATCAGATTCTCGACAACGCGCATCACGCCGATGGGAAGAACCCGCTGACGTCAGTCGGCGCCAACTACGCGGTGAACGCGCCCAACCACGATATGTCGAAGCCCATCGGGCAATGGAACCAGAGCCGGCTGCTGGTGAACGGTTCGCACGTGGAGCACTGGCTGAACGGAATGAAAGTGGTGGAGTACGAACTGGGCAGCCCCGAATGGGTCGCGCTCGTCAAAGCCAGCAAGTTCAACGAGTGGCCGGAGTACGGCAAGCGTCCAACGGGGCACCTGGTTCTTCAAGAGCACGGGGCGCGCGTGCAGTATCGCAACCTGCGCGTCAGGAGACTTCAGTGAGCGTTCGCGGCAAGCTGTTCGTGATGATGGTGCTCGAGTTCTTCATCTGGGGCGCCTGGCTTCCGCTCATCTTCGGGTATCTCCCAAGCCTCGGCTTCAGCCCGCTCCAGCAATCGCTGATCCTCAGTGCCTTCCCGGTGGCGTCGATCATCGGAATGTTCTTCAGCAACCAGTGGGCCGACCGCTCGTCGTCTCCGGAGAAAGTGCTCTCGGCGTCGCACCTGATCGGCGGCCTCGCCATGCTGGGGTGCGGGTTCACGCGATCGTTCTACCCGTTCTTCCTGCTGATGCTCGTGCACTGCCTCCTTTACGTGCCGACGATTTCGATCACGAACTCCATTGCGTTTGCGAACATGAAGAACGCCGACAAGGAGTTCGGCATCGTCCGCATGGGCGGCACCATCGGCTGGATTCTGGCGGCGTGGCCGTTTACGTTCATCTTCGTGAATTGGGACGCTGTGGCCGCCGCGCAGACCTCGGGCTTCGTTGACTGGCTCGGCACCGCGCTCGCGAATCCGCTGACGGGAGATGCCGCCAAAGCCGCCACTCGCTGGACATTCATCGTCTCCGGCCTGGCGTCACTGGCACTGGCGGCGTTCAGCCTGGTGTTGCCGAAGGCGCCGGCGCAGGCTCGTGCCGAGGCGTCCGGAGGCACAGCCTGGTCAGTGGCGTTCGGTCTGCTGAAGCAGCCATTCATCCTGGTGCTGTGGCTGGTCACCCTGGTGGACTCGTTCGTCCACAACGCGTACTTCAACTGGACGGGCGTCTTCCTCGGAACACCGGTCGAAGCGGGCGGAGTCGGCATCGCGTCCAACTGGATTACGCCCGTCATGAGCATCGGTCAGGTCGCGGAGATCCTGACGATGGTGATCCTTGGCGCGACGCTCAGGAAACTCGGCTGGCGCACGACGATGGTGGTGGGCATTCTGGGCCATGCGGCCAGGTTTCTGGTGTACGCGATGTTTCCGGCCAGCGCCGGCATGATCATCGCCGTGCAGATCCTCCATGGCATCTGCTACGCGTTCTTCTTCGCCACGGTCTACATCTTCGTGGACGCGCACAGTCCGAAAAACATCCGCGCCAGCGCGCAGGGGCTGTTCAACCTGCAGATTCTTGGCGTCGGTGCGCTGCTCGCGAACTTCATCTGCCCCTGGCTGATGCAGAGCGTCTACACCAGCGGCGGCGTCACGGACTTCACGGGACTCTTCATGATTCCGCTGACGGCGGCGTCGCTTGCGGCAATTGGGCTTGCGCTGTTCTTCCGTCCGCCGACGGCGCGACCTGGGGAACTGAGGAACTGAGGAACTGAGGAGCTGAGGAACTGAGGAACTGAGGAACTGAGGAACTGAGGAACTGAGGAACTGGCGGAACTGGCGGAACTGGCGGAACTGGCGGAACTGAAGGGACGCCCTACGGTCGCCGGCTTGTAGTAGCCGCCGGAAGGTGCGGTACGTGGGGCGTCCCTTCAGGGGGCGCCGTGAATTGGCGCTGGGGACCTGTGACTAGCTGACCCGAGGACCTAATGGATCAATGGGAATACAAGACCATCAAGATGGATACCACCGGGTTCCTCGGGGGCCTGCTTGATATCGAAGCGTTTGACGCGAGCTTGAACGAACTGGGCGAGCAGGGATGGGAACTGGTGGCGGCATTTGACACCAATCAATCGCACGGTGCCTCGCGAGAAGCGATCGCGGTGTTCAAGCGCCGGAAGAGATAAACGCGCTCAGGCGACGTTCGAGGTCGGCGCGGAAGGCTCGGGAGACTCGCACCTCCTGCCCGCTCAGCATCTTCAAGCGAGGAGTGCCGTCGCCCAGCAGCAACACGCGATGGGCGCGATTGAGATTGACCAGCGTCGATCGATGCACCTGAATGAAGGACGGGCCGAGCCGCGCGCGGATCTCGGCAAGTGTGGCCCGGCACCGGGACCGGGTCGTGGCCGTGTGAAGGACGACCTCGTTCCGATTCGCGCGCACGAACTCCACTTCATCGGGAATGACGAACGCGATGCCCTCGCGGCTTCGCAGCGATAGGCGCTCTGGCGCCTGCGTCACCTGCGGCCGCAACACGACTCCTGCCAACTCCGCGGCTGCCGCGTTGATGCGGCGCTGCCGGGTGTGCCCGCGCGCGACATCGAGTGCCTGTCCGACGCGAGCCCTCGTGAAGGGCTTGACGATGTAGTCGAGCGCGCGAATCTCGAAGGCCTGCACCGCGTGATCTTCATACGCGGTGATGAAGATGATTGGAGGCATCCGGTCGGCCCCAATGCTTCGTGCCACCTCGAACCCGCTGCACTCGGGCATCTGGATGTCCAGAAGGACCACGTCCACCTGGTGCGCAAGAATCGCCCGGATCGCCGAGTGCCCATCGTTGCACACCGCCACCACCTCGATATCGGGATGACCCGAAAGCAGGCTCACCAGATGTTCCCTGGCCGGTGCCTGATCTTCCGCCACGATCACCCGCAGGGACGTCATGTGGGCTCCAGGAGGCGAAACGGCAAGGTGATGCGCACACGGACGCCGCCGGACTCAACGGCCGCCAGAGAGAATGACTGTCGGGACCCGTAGAGTTGCTCGAGGCGGCTCCTGGTGTTCGCGAGTCCCACGCCAGTGCCGCCGCCGGCCGTCGGCTGCAGGCCCATGCCGTCGTCCACGATCTCAAGGCACAGGTCGTCACTGGCGCGCCGTGCGGAGACGTGAATGGCCCCGCCTCGCCCCCGAGGCTGCAGTCCATGGCGCACACTATTTTCCACGAGCGGTTGCAGCAGCAACGCCGGCACGGCGGCGCCCATCACGTCGTCGTCCATGGCAAACGAGACCGTGAGCCGCTCGCGCATTTGTACGGCCTCGATCGCCAGGTAGTCATTGAGGGCAGCCACATCCTGGGCTACCGAGACCTCGACCGCGGCGCCAGTTCGGAGCGTCGTTCTGAGCAGCCGTCCCAGCCGTTCGATCATCGCCTCCGCCGTATCCGGATCACGGCGAATCAGCGCGGAGACGGCATGGAGCGTGTTGAAGAGGAAGTGAGGCTGGAGTTGACGCTGGAGTGAAAGCAGCCGCGCTTCGGCCAGACTGGCTTCCAGCCGCGCTTCCGACACCGCGTGCCTCCGCACTTCGGCCTGAAGTGCGGTGGCGTAGGCAAACGCCGCCAATGCGGCATACATCGTGAGTTCCCACTCGATGGTGAGTCGAGTGCTGCCTGACAGCTCCGTGATGAACTGGAACCACGTCAAGGCCTGGCGCCACAGCCCGTATCGCAGCAGGAGATCGATTCCAGCCAGCGCGGACACGTGTAGACCCGCGCACGCAGCGCCAGCCGCGCCATGGGCGAAAAGTGCCAGTGGCCACGGCCACCGGCGCCGGCGGATGGCCAGCGCAACAGCGACTGCCACGGGAATCATCAGAGCCCAGACTCCCCAGTACGACGCGTTCTTCAACACGACATACCAGCGGCCGGCCCCAGCCGCCTGATGCGGTGTGAGTGTCAGGCTTGCGATGATGCCTGACGCGACGCCGAGCGCGGCAACAGCCAGAGACAATGTTCGAAGCGATTGGTCGCGGATGACCGGCACAGTGTGCTCCACACTACGGCACATTGTTCGGCGCATTCAAGCCTTCGGAGAATCCTTCGTCCCCGTCTCATCCACTTGGCACGATGAGCGCCACTCGTCCCGGACGGATGCATTTCGTCCCTCGATCTCTTCACTGCACAGAGGGCTCCGCACGGCTCGCGACTTGCATTTCATTGGCTCGAAGGCGATACGCACGTTCCGCGTATCGTCAACGACCAAAAGGCAGGAAGCCATGTCGGATCGACTATCGACGATTGCTCGCTCGAGCACGCAATTCGCAGTACTGTTTGCCTCCATCGCCATCGCCGGGTGCGGTGGAAAATCGCCCACGGCACCGGAGGCACCGTTGCCGAATCCTCCGCCGGGAGCAACGGCGGAGATGGTGACTGAAGGACGATCGACCTACCGCACGGGCACCTGCACTATCTGCCACGGGTTTTTCGGCAA
>JBKJJZ010000350.1:0-4514 GCA_046597705.1 Vicinamibacterales bacterium
CTCAAACTGGGGAACTAGAAAACTGGGGCCACTGGCAGAACTGGCGGAACTGGCGGAACTGACGGAACTGGTTTGGGTCTAAGATCCCGGTTGTGCGGGAGGTAGGTATGACAAAGAACCAGCGACTGTTTGTGATGATGTCCGTCGGGTTGCTTGCGACGTCTGTGGTGGTGATGACGCAACAGACGAAACTCGGTTACGACAACACGCCGATGCAGCCCGATGGGAAGTGGCGCGTGCATGATGGCAGCAGGCCGCAACCGGTGATGGTGACGCCGGGGCCAATGGCCGGCGTGGCGGCGCCACCTTCGGATGCAGTCGTGTTGCTCGGCCCTGACGGCAACCTCTCGGCGTGGCAGGGGACGAACGGGAAGCCGGCCGCCTGGCCCGTTTCTGGCGGCGTCATGCAGACCGGCGTGGGGTCGGGAACGATTGAGACGAAGGAGTCGTTTGGCGACATCCAGTTGCACGTGGAGTTCGCCACCCCGAGCGAGGTGAAGGGCGACGGGCAGGGCCGCGGCAACAGCGGCGTCTATCTCGCCGGGCTCTTCGAGATTCAAGTACTCGACAGCTACAACAACCCGACGTATCCCGACGGCCAGGCCGCGGCGATGTACGGTCAGTTCCCTCCGCTCGTCAATGCGTCGCGCCCGCCGGGTGAATGGCAGGCGTACGACATCACGTTTACGGCGCCGCGCTTTTTGGGCGACAAGCTCGAGAGGCCCGCAGCGGTGACCGTGCTGCACAACGGCGTGCTCGTTCACAATTCGCGCGCATTCTGGGGACCGACAGCACACCAACGAATCGATCCGTACATTCCGACATCAGCGAAGGGTCCACTCCGCCTCCAGGACCACCAGAACCCGGTGCGCTATCGCAACATCTGGCTTCGACGGCTGCAATAGTCTCTGGAGCAATATCGCGGTCCATTTGGCGCCCCTGAAGGGACGCCCTACGTTCTACGTACCGCCGGCCAGAATCTCGTGCACCAGACTCAGCACCGCGATGCACGCGGTGGTTGTCGTCAGCGTGCGTGCGCCCAGGCCCGCTTGCATGAATCCATGACGTTCGAGCATCGCAAGCTCAAAATCATTCCATCCGCCTTCAGGACCGATGGCGACCAGCACGCGTTCATTACCTGGCGGTGACAGCGCCGACTGGAATGAACGGCCGCTGCCCGGGTGTGCAACGACCCGTCGGCTGGCCGGGAAAAGCCGATCCAGGTCATCTTCGATGAGCACCGTGAAGCGTTTGTGGATCGACACGAGGGGCACGCGCGTATCGCGCGCCTGCTGCAGTCCTTCAAGCAGCAGCGGTCGATAACCCTCTTCGTGCATCACGTGGCTGTCGAAGTAATCGCGCTCGACCTTTTCCGCGTTCGTGAGAATGACCTGGCCGACGCCGAGTGCGGAAAGCTGGGCCCACAGTCGGCGTAGCACTTTCGGTCGAGGCACCGCCAGCAGCAGGTCGACACGCGGACGTTCTGGAACCGACGCTTCAAACGCACAGCCAAGGGTGACCGCGTCCTGCCTCGTTTCGATGACCGTCCCCACACCCATCGGCCCATCAATGATGCCCACGCGCACCTGATGTCCCGGCGTGACCTTCAGCACGTTCAGCAGGTGCTTGGCGCGGGCCCCCGAAGGCTCAACGCGCCCATCGTCACTGACCTCAGACGGCTCGAACAGGATCAGGTTCAATCAGCTCCCCAGCTCCCCAGCTCCCCAGCTCCGCCAGTTCCGCCAGTTCCTCACTTCCGGAGGGTGCTTTTCTGCTTCTCGACCATCGCGGCCACATCCGCCAGCAACTGCTTCGCGTCGTACGCGATGCCGTCCTTGATGGTCCACTTGATGCCGCCCACACGTTCCGCCTTGCCCGTGGCGTCGTTGAGGCGCACCGCACCGTTGCCGTAGAGCACCTTGAGGTTCTGCAGGGGATTCTGGTCCACCAGGATCATGTCGGCCAGCTTGCCCGCCTTGACCACGCCGAACTCCACCGGGGCTGCGCGCCATTCAGACAATGTCAATGCGCCGTTCATCGTGGCGGCCTGAATCACTTCGAGCGGATGGAACCCGGCCTCCTGCAGCATTTCGAGTTCGAGGAGATAGCCGAAGCCGTAGGTCTGATAGATGAAGCCCGAGTCCGACCCGGTGGTGACGCGGCCGCCCATCTTCTTGTAATCATTCACGAGCTTGAACCACACCTGGTAGAAGTTGCGCCACGCAATCTCGTCGTGAGTGGTCCAGTCGTACCAGTACGAGCCGTGGTTCACGCGACTGGGCTGGTAGTAGTCCATGAGTGAAGGCAGGGTGTACTTGTCGTGGTAATCCGCCTGGCGGGCGCGCATGACATCGCGGCCGGCGGAGTAGATCGTGAATGTCGGATCGAACGTGGTGCCGAGTTTCAGGTGCTCCTGAAGGTAGGCCTTCCACTCGGGTGAGCCGGGCTCGTGGATCTGGTTCCACAGCCGCGCCACCTGGCCGAACCTCCACTGTTCGTCGTTCGCGTTGGCGTCCACCGGCCAGTCCTGTACGACCGAGTCCTTGAGCAGCGCCTCGAAGTGACCGTAAAAATGCGTCACCGTGTCCAGGCCAACGCGCGCGGCGTCCATCGCATTCATCTGCGCCACACCACTCTGCTGCAGATGCGCGGTGGTGCCCAGGCCGTTCTTATGCGCTTCGTCGATGACCGCCGCCATCACGTCTGGCTCCATCGCGCCCAGCTTCAAACCGTCAATCGTGTTGACGTTCTGCCGCACCCAGGCTCGCGCGGCCTCCGGTGAGTTGCCGCCCCCAGGCCGCTGATAGTTGAAGATGCGCGGGGCGACGATTTCATTCTTCTCGCTGCGCGCGCGCTCACTGGCGCTGAACTGGTTGGATCCCAGCGCCACGCCTCGGACCGTGGTGACGCCGCTGGCCAGCCACAGCTTGTACGCGTACTCGGCGTCCTGATTCTTCGGCGCGCCACCGGCATGCACATGCATGTCAACGAAGCCGGGCATCAGATACATGCCCGTGCCGTCGATCACATGGTCGGCGGCCTGGGCCGCGCCACCGCGGCCCGCTGCAGCCGGAGGCTGCGGAACGCCAGGCGTGCCGGCGCCTTGAATCGAGGCGATCCGGTTGCCAGAGACGATGACGTTCATGGGGCCGTAGGGCGGCGAGCCCGTGCCGTCGATGATCATCACGTTTCTGATGATCATCCGGTTGAAGGGACCCGCACCTTCGCCGGCGCGCCGCGCAGGCGCAGGCGTCAATCCACCTTGAGCCTCGATGTCCTCTGGCCACAGCCCCGAAAGCAGGACGCAAATCAGACCCAGACCGGCACCACTGACCAGCCACGACCGCCATCGATTTCGCATAGTGCTTCTCCTGCCCGCCCTGCGCGGGGTGCCGGGATTATCGCACTTGTTCCGCCGTAGCTCCGTCAGGGGCGGAGGCGAACTGCCGCGCGCATGGCGTCGTCGATGTCGGGGTACTCGAACGAAAAACCGCCATCGAGTGCGCGTCTGGGAATGACTCGCTGGCCCCGGATCAATGCAATCTCCGCCATCTCACCCACGACGAGCCTCAAGACGAAGCCAGGCACCGGAAACCAGCTGGGCCGGCCAAGTGCCGCGCCCAGTGCTTTTGACAGCGTGGCATTCGTCACGGGGTTGGGTGCGGTGCAGTTGTATGCGCCGCTGGCGGATGGGTGTTCAACGAGCCAGGCCAGCATCGACACCCAGTCGCTCAAGTGAATCCAGGACATGACCTGGCGCCCGGAGGCAAGCGGGCCGCCCACGAAGAACTTGAACGGCGTGATCAATTTCTGAAGTGCGCCACCGTTGCGAGCGAGTACGATGCCCGTGCGAACGATCACCACGCGACACTCAAGTGCGGCCGCCGCATGGGCTTCGGCCTCCCAGTCCACCACGAGTGTCGCCAGAAAATCGGAGCCGGGCGGAGCAGACTCATCCAGCGGCGGCCCGTCCTCCCGCTCAGCGCCGTAGAACCCGATCGCTGATCCGGAAATGAAGACTGCGGGCCGCGCCGTCGCGTCTCGAATTGCCGACACCAGCGCGCGCGTGGCCAGGATGCGGCTGCTGCGGAACTCCTCTTTTCGGGAAGCGCTCCACCGTTTGTCTGCGAGGCCGGCGCCCGCGAGGTTGATCACCGCCCCGGCGCCATTCAGTTCGTCACGCCATGGACCCGCCTCGTCACCCGCGGGCCACGTGACATGACGGACCGCGCCGTCACTACGCGAGACGCTGCGCGTGAGGACCACCACTTCGTGGCCCCGCGCAATGAGGCCGGCGCAAAGAGCCTGACCCAGAAACCCGGAGCCGCCGGCGACCACAACCTTCATGTCGCCATTCTGGCACTCAAACGCCTCTGGCGCCCCTGAAGGGACGCCCTACGGACGGCACACCAACGGCGCCCCTGAAGGGACGCCCTACGGACGGCACACCAACGGCGCCCCTGAAGGGACGCCCTACGGTAGACGCCCCAATTGGCGGTACGTAGGGCGTCCCT
>JBKJJZ010000363.1:0-6267 GCA_046597705.1 Vicinamibacterales bacterium
CGTAGGCGAACAAGGGCGTGAGGCTCTGATCGTGCACCACGCTGAACTGCAAATGGCGAGGGGCGCCTCCCTGCGACTCGAGTGTGAGGTTCACGGCAAGTTCGCTCGGGCCGCGGCCCAGGACGCCGCCCACCGCCGTCGAACGGTCCTGCGTCATCCGTCCAATCACGGGGCCCATTGCGGCGATCTTCATCGAACTGTCGAGGCTGGGGAGGACCGTGATGACGTGTGCCCGGGTCATCGGCATGGATGCAGTTCCCAGGTTGAGAAAGGGATGACCGAAGGCATAGACCTGCGTGCCGTCCACATGGGTCACGGTTCCGGTTGCGCCCATCTCGAGATCGCCGCGCATCAGGCTGACGCCCACCGCATCGCCGGGCCGCAATGGGCGAGGCGCCGGTGACTGCATGCCGGCGTCCGCGGTATCGGCGCTCCGGTCCGTGCGCTGCAAGGTGGCGTCAGACGGAAGCGCCTGCCGCAAATACGACTCGAGATCCGGTGAGAGGCCCGATGCAATCATTGCGGCGCCGATCGGCCGAAGCCGAGGCGCCCAGTCAGCCAGCGATGGCGCACCCACCACGTCCGACGCATGGAGTGGCGACCGGAGCGGAGCCGACGCGCGGGCAACCACGCGGCCGATCGATGCGAAGACCTTGTCTGGTGTGGACGGCCATGCCAGATCGAACTCACTGGCGGCGTTTCTGGGCCCCCTGTTGCTGACAGCCGCGAGCATCTCGGCGATTGGCGTGATGCCCGCGATGGGCTCCCGCGCGAAGCTGCCCAGCGAATACGACACCGCTCCCACCAGCCGGTTGTCGATATAGACCGGGCTGCCGCTCATGCCGGCGATCACGCCCGTGTTCGCAAGGGGACCGCCCTCGAGCTTTGCCAGGATCAAGTCGCGTCCGGGTGCCACCGCATTCTTGAGGACGCCCAGGATGTTGGCGCGGAACTCTTCAAGCGTGTCTCCGGCGTACACCGTACGGCCCACGCCGACCATGCCGGCTTTGACCTCTGACACGGGCATGAAGGCCGTCTGGGCCGCGGGCCGGGCCAGCAGGGCAAGTGCGATCGCCACAGTCGCAAGCGGGCCTATACGGCGCAACGAAGGAAGGTTGTGCACAGGTGTCTCCACTGGTTATAACACGCGGCAAGTTGACGCATCGGCCGCCCCTTTGGTACGCTGCCGTTCACTGTGATGGCGCACCGCACCGCTTCCCGCTTCGTCCTCCCGCTTGCGACCCCCCGGTCGTATTGGTGGTGGCAGGCCTCGAGCACTGAGGAGGATGGCGCGCGCCTGTAGTTCACACTCGACGCGATACCAAGGGCCTCTTCAGTGACACCGCTGAAGGGGCCTTTTCTTTTTGGATGGGCGATGAAGACTGAGATTGTGGAAACCGTGGCGGAAGGCGACATGACGTCGCTGCGACGTTCTCGAGATGCGGTGGCAGGCGCCGACCTCGTTGAACTGCGGCTGGACTACGTGCGCGATCTCGATGTCGCCGGTGCCCTTCGTGACCGGACCCGCCCGGTTGTGGTGACGTGCAGGCCGGCGTGGGAGGGAGGCCATTACGACGGTCCTGAGGAGTCGCGGCGCCGGATCATCGACGAGGCCGTTGCCTGTGGCGCCGAGTTCGTGGACGTGGAGCGCCGCGCCGAATGGCGGCCCGAACGGTTCGGTTCGAAGACGAAGCTCGTTCTCTCCGATCACGAGTTCGGCTGTGTGCCTGACGATGCGGCGGCTCGGGTGGATGCAATGCGGCGTGAACGTCCCGACGTCGTGAAGATCTCCGCGATGGCCACGTCGGCAGCCGACTGTCTGCGGTTGCGCGATGCAGCCAGGGGGCAACCCGGCACGGTCGTGATTGGCATGGGGCCGTTTGGACGAATCACACGCGCGCTGCCGTCCCGCTTCGGTTCGTGTTGGACGTACGCCGGCACCGCGGCGCCGGGGCAGTACTCAACGCGCGAGCTTGCCGAACAGTTTCGCGTTCGCGATGTGGGCCCTGCCACGCAGGTGTTTGCCGTCACGGGCCGGCCGCTGGAGCACTCAGCGTCTCCGGCCATGCATAACGCCGCCTTCAAGGCGCTGGGCATCGACGCCGTCTACGTGCCGCTAGAGGCTGCGAGTGTTGCGGATGCCATGGCCGTCGCCGATGACCTCCATGTGCGAGGGCTGAGCGTCACCGCGCCACTGAAACGGGGTTGGCCCGTGACTCTGGATGACGAGGCTTCACGTGAGCTTGGCACGGTGAACACGCTCAAGCGCGAAGCCGGCGCCTGGCTGGGACGAAACGTGGACGGCGATGGGTTCCTCGATGCGTTTGACGCGCGAGGCATTCCGCTGGCGGCGACGCGAACGGTGATTCTGGGAGCAGGCGGAGCCGCGCGCGCCGTCGGCCGCGCACTCCTCAGCCGCGGCAGCATCGTCAGCTTCTGCGCCCGGCGGCACGAAGAGGCTGTGAGTCTCGCCGAAGTCATGTGTGCCGAGGCAATCGCGTGGCCCCCGAGCGGGCAATGGGATGTGCTTGTGAATGCGACGCCGGTCGGGACCTGGCCCGATGTCACCGCCCAGCCGATCATCCTGTCCGGCGTTCAAGCGGGCATCGTCTATGACCTGGTCTACAACCCGGAGGATTCGGCGCTTCGGCACGCCGCCTGGGCGCAGGGCGCCGTCACGATCGGCGGGCTCGAAATGCTGGTGGGGCAGGCCGTCCGCCAGAGTGAGTGGTGGGCTGGACGCACGCCGCCTCCAGCAGTGTTGATTGAAGCCGCCCGAGCGTGGATCGCGGGGCGCCTGTTACCGAAGGTGAGTGATGAAACAGACATCGTTTGACGCATTCGTAGCCCTGGCCCAGCACGGAACATTCGTTCCCGTGTGGCGCGAGATCATGGCCGACCTCCTGACGCCGGTCTCGGCATTCCTGAAGATCGCGGAACATTCGGACTACGCGTTCCTGCTCGAGAGCGTGGAGGGTGGTGAGCATGTCGGGCGCTATTCGTTCCTCGGCAAGGACCCCTTCCTGGTCGTGCGGGGGCGCACGGACAACACCACCATTGAGCAGGCGGGCGCGGTCACGGTGAAAGACGAGCCGCTCATCGCCACGCTGCGCGGACTCATGGCGGAGTTTTCGTCGCCGAACGTCCCCGACCTGCCCCGTTTCACCGGTGGCGCCGTGGGGTACTTCGACTACGACACCGCCGAGTGGTTTGAGCCGAGTGTGACTCGGCCCCGGAAAGAGGGTGAGGACGCCACCGAGCGCGATCAGGCTGGCTTCATGGTCTTCGACACCGTGCTGGCGTTCGACCACGTGAAGCATCGCATCCTCGCCATTTCGAACGCGCGGGTGCGTGAAGGTGAGAGCCTGCGGTCGCTCTACGACTTCGCCGTGGCGAAGATTGATTTCCTGGAGCGGGAACTCGACCGGAATCTGTCGCGAAGCGCGCGGCGCGAAGCCGTGCCGCTCTCGCTCACGAGCAACCAGACCCAGGAGGTCTTCGAGGCATCGGTCGTCAAGATCCAGGAACACATCGCCGCCGGCGACGTGTATCAGGCGGTGGCATCGCAACGATTCGAGACCAGGACCGGCGCCCCGCCGTTCGATGTCTATCGAGCGCTGCGGCATGTGAACCCGTCGCCGTACATGTTCTTCATTCGGATGGGGGGACAGTCCATCATCGGCGCCTCACCCGAGATGCTGGTGCGCGTAGAGGGTACGCACGTGGAGACGCATCCCATTGCGGGAACCCGCCGCCGCGGCACGACGCCCGACGAGGATCAGCGCCTGGCGGATGAACTGCGGCGCAGTGACAAGGAGCGGGCGGAGCACGTCATGCTCGTTGACCTGGGGCGCAACGATCTGGGACGCGTCTGCCAGGTGGGAAGCGTGCGCGTGCCGCAGTACATGGCGCTCGAACGTTACTCGCATGTGATGCATCTGGTGTCACGAGTGGATGGCCAGCTGGCCGAAGGGTGCGATCGCCTGGATGCTCTTGTCGCGACGTTTCCAGCCGGCACGGTGACCGGTGCGCCGAAGATTCGGGCGATGCAGATTCTGGGGGGATTGGAGCCGACGCGGCGCGGCCTGTACGGCGGCGCGGTGGGGTACCTCGACTTCGCCGGCAATCTCGACTTCTGTATTGCGATTCGCACCATCGGCATGACGGGGGGCGTGGCGCAGGTGCAGGCGGGCGCGGGCATTGTGTCGGACTCCGATCCGACCGCCGAGTACGAAGAGACGCGTGACAAGGCGCGCGCGTTGATCCAGGCGCTCGAGATGGCCGAAGAGGGGATGTAGGCCGATGGTGCTGCTGCTCGACAATTACGACTCGTTCACCTACAACCTCGCCCACCGGCTGGGTGAACTGGGCGCGCAAGTGGAGGTCGTCAGGAATGACGCGGTGACGGTTGAGGACATCGCCGCGAAATCCCCGACGCACCTGGTCATTTCGCCAGGGCCCGGGCGGCCTGAGACGGCGGGCATTTCAATCGAGGCGCTGCGTCGATTCGCCGGCCAGATTCCCGTGCTTGGTGTGTGTCTGGGACATCAGGCGCTCTCGATCGCGTTTGGCGGCAGCGTCGAACGGTCCCCCGCGCCCATGCATGGAAAGACCTCGATGGTGCAACACGATGGACGAGGCGTGTTTGCCGGTGTCGCGGCGCCGTTTGAGGCCGGGCGCTATCACTCGCTGGTGGTGCCGCGCGGCGGGGTGCCGAAAGACTTCGAGGTGTCGGCCTGGGTCGAAGGAGACGACACGGTCATGGCCTTGCGCCATCTCACCTGGCCCGTCAACGGCGTGCAGTTTCATCCCGAATCGGTGCTGACGCCGTCCGGCCACCAACTGCTTCGAAACTTCCTGGAGAATCGGTGATGTTTGCGACCCTGTTGGAAAAACTGCGCCGGCATGAAGACCTGACCTCGGACGAGGCGGCCTGGGCGATGAGCGTCATCATGGAGGGTCAGGCGCAGCCCGCCCATATCGCGGGGCTGCTCATGTCCCTGGCGCTCAAGGGCGAACGGCCGGAAGAGATGGTGGGATTTGCCCGCGTGATGCGCGAGCGTGCCACGGCATTGCCAATGCCTGTTGGCGCGGTCTTCGACACCTGCGGGACGGGCGGCGATGGCGCCCAGACATTCAACGTCTCTACCGCCGCGGCACTGGTCGTGGCCTCGTGCGGACTGCGTGTGGCAAAGCACGGCAATCGCGCGGTCTCCAGCCGTTGCGGCAGCGCGGACGTCTTCGAAGCGCTGGGTGTGGCTATCGATGCACCCGCTGAGCAGGTGGTGCAGACCTTGATCTCGGTGGGCATTGCGTTCTTCTTCGCGCCGTCGTGGCATCCATCGATGAGGCACGCGGGACCGACACGGCGCGAGCTCGGTGTCCGGACGGCGTTCAATCTGCTGGGACCATTGACGAACCCCGCCGGCGCCCGGAGGCAACTCGTCGGTGTGTCACGCCCGGAACATACGGAGCTGCTGGCTCGAACACTTGGCCGGCTTGGCGCAGAGCGCGCGTGGGTGGTGCATGGCGCCGACGGCATGGATGAACTCTCCACCACTGGGTTCACGAAGGTCTCGGAATACCGCAACGGAATGGTCCACACCTTCTATCTGCACCCGGCTGACGTGGGGCTGCCAGTGGCCTCCCAGGAAGCGCTGGCCGGAGGGACCGCCGCGCAGAACGCCGCGATGATCGAAGAACTCTGCGCCGGTGCGACCGGGCCCCGGCGGGACATCGTGTGTCTGAATGCCGGAGCCGGGCTTCTGATCGCCGGAGTGGTGGGCTCGGTTCAGGACGGTATCGCGATGGCTGGAAAGGCGTTGTCGGAAGGAACCACCGCGCGCACGCTTGCCGCGCTCCGAGAGGCCTGCGGCAAGTGAGCACGGATTTGCTGGCGGCAATCACGGCCTCCGCCAGACGGTCGGCTGACGTCCGCGAACGCGCGACTGATGCGAAAGTTCGCGAGGCGGCCGCTCGTCGCGCGCCTCGGGGCGCCCGGTTCATGGCGGGCCTCCGTTGCGAGACGGCCGGTCACGTGCCGATCATTGCCGAATGCAAGCGGCGGTCACCGTCGCGCGGGATCCTGCGCGATCCATACGACCCAGTCGCGATCGCACTCGGGTACGAGGCGGCCGGAGCCGCGGCCATCTCCGTGCTGACCGAGGCGACGTTCTTCGATGGGTCGCTCGAGCATCTCTCGGCGGTTCGTTCCGCAGTCAGCATTCCGCTGCTGCGAAAGGACTTCATCGCAACCACCTTCCAGAT
>JBKJJZ010000589.1:0-9365 GCA_046597705.1 Vicinamibacterales bacterium
CAAAGACACCGACTTCCGTTACACCTTTCCCAGGAACGCTAATGTCATCCACACCGGACCGTCGGGCAAGTAGCGCGGCGCGTGTCGCGCTCGCGATCGCGGCAATGGCCCTGGGTGCCGCGTGCGCCACTGGCGGCGCCATGCGTCAGGCGCGTTCGGCCGAGCAGTCACGCGACTTCGATCTAGCTGTCGCCCACTATTCCAAAGTGGTTCGCGCCGAGCCGGACAATCGCGAAGCGCGTTCCGGCCTCGAACGCGCCAAACTCCGTGCCTCGGAAGCCCACCTCGGGCGAGGACGCCGTCTTTACTCGCAAGGCAAGTATGACGATGCCGTCGTGGAATTTCAGGTGGCGTACGACTTGAGCCCTACGAGCGATGAGATTGAAGGCGATCTGCGGACGGCGCAAACCGCGCAGCGAACCAAACTCGCGGCGCCGGCCGAGGGCCAGACCGCTCTTGAATCCGTGCTCGCACGCGCGCGCACGCTGACGCCTCCGGGGATGGACCTGCCCGAAGTGCCGCTGCCGGCGGGAATTGAAACCAGTGCGAGTTCCACGAGCCGGCAGGTCTATCAGATGCTGGCGAAACTGGCCGGCCTGAGCCTGGTGTTCGATTCACAGTTCGTGGACGCCCCCGTGTCCGTCACGCTCAAGGACCCGACCATTCGTCAGGCTCTGGACACCGTGGCGCAGAACACGCGGTCCTTCTACAAGGTCACCGGCCCCAAGACAATCACCGTCATCCCGGACACGCCAGCCAAGCGCCGTGAATACACCGAAGAACAGGTGCGGACCTTCTTCATCAGTAACCTCGACGTCAAAGAGGTCACGGACCTGCTTCGAGTGGTGGCGGACGTGCGCCAGATTCAGGGTCTGACGCTCAACACCATCACCATTCGAGATACGCCCGAGCGCCTCGACGCCGTCGCGAAATTGCTGACCGCCATCGATAAGGCCAAAGCCGAGGTCATCATCGACGTCGAGATTCTCGAGGTTGACCGCACGAGCATGCGGGAGTACGGCCTGCAAGTGGCATCGTCGGGCTCAACGGGCATCGACGGTGCGGCCAGCGTGGACCAGCCCTTGACGCTTCGAGGCCTGCGCAATCTGACCCAGTCCGACATCCTGATGTCCGGCGTGCCCGCGCTCTACTACCGGCTGCTCAAGACCGATTCGAACACCCGGACACTGGCCAACCCACACATCAGGACCGTGGACGGCACGCTGGCGTCGTCGAAAATGGGCGAGCGGGTGCCTGTCCCCACATCGCAGATCGTGCCCCTCGGCCAGGGCGGCAACAGCCTGCAGTCGATTCAGAACTTCACCTACGAGCCGATCGGCATCAACATCGATGTGACGCCAAGGTTCCACGCGAATAACGACGTCACGCTCTCGGTCAAATTGACGATGAGCACCGTGTCCGGCACTGGCTTCGCCGGCTACCCCACCTTTGGCAACCGCGAGGTGCAGACGACGGTCCGTCTGCGTGATGGCGAGACCAACATCATCGCGGGCCTGATTCGAGACACGGAGCGCACCGTGGCCAATGGCATACCGGGCTTCGAGAAAATCCCGTTGCTCGGCCGCCTCTTCGCCCGCAACAAGCGCGAAACCCAGGAAACCGACATTGTCCTGACTCTGACACCGCACATCGTCCGCGTGCTGGCTCTGAGCGACGAAGATCTCCGGCCCTTCCGGATCCGCACGGACGGAAGCGGAATCCTGCCCATCGAGCTGACGCCCATTGCTCCGCCGCGGGATGTCATCATCAAGTAGGGGCCGCGGCCTGTTAATTAGGCAATTGGGGCAATGCTCTTTTCCTTGGTTACATCTGGGCTCGGCCGGTCGTATTCAGCTCAGCGTCACGGGATTGCCCCGTTTGTCGCATTGCCTCACTCCACTGCCCCATTGCCTCATCGCCCAATTAGCCTGACTATGAACCCCTTCGCGTAAGCAACTGCTATGACTCTACTGATGACTCTCCGTATCGCTCTGAAAGCCCTGAACCGCAACAAGATGCGGACGACCCTGACCATGCTGGGAATGATCATCGGCGTAGGCGCGGTCATCACGATGGTGGCGTTGGGCCGTGGGGCCCAGGCAACCATCGAGGAG
This sequence comes from Vicinamibacterales bacterium, assembly GCA_046597705.1. Lineage (GTDB taxonomy): Bacteria > Acidobacteriota > Vicinamibacteria > Vicinamibacterales > SCN-69-37 > SYFT01. Next base: position 2,115 of record JBKJJZ010000589.1, read on the forward strand.
CAGATCCGGGGCGCGGGCACCAACACCGTGACGGTATTCCCCGGCGGGTCAATGACGATGGGCGTCAGCATGGGCCAGGGCACCTCCGCCCGACTGTTGCCCGCCGACGCCCAGGCGCTTCGTGGCCTGCCCGACCTGGCCTATGTGGCTGAAGCGGTCTCATCGCGGCAGCAGATTATCGCGTCCAGCCAGAACACCAACTCCTCCATCGTCGGGACGAACGTGGACTTCGTGCAGGTCAAGTCATGGCCGATGAAGTACGGAGCGTTCTTCACCGAACAGGACGTTCAGAGCGCCGCGAAAGTCATCGCCCTGGGCATCAACGTCGCGGAGTTACTGTATGGCAAGGACGTCGATCCGACCGGCGAAACCGTGCGGGTTCGCAACCATGTGGTCCGGGTCATTGGCGTGATGGCCGGGAAGGGCGCGTCGTCAAGCGGGCAGAACCAGGACGATCAGGTGTTCATGCCGTACACCACGGTTCAGAAGAAGCTCCTGGGCCAGCAGCACCTGAATTACATCCTCGCGTCAGCGGCCACTGCCGATCGAATGGCACAAGCGTCTGCCGCGGTCAAAGAGACCCTGCGCGTCCGGCATGACCTGGGCCTCGGTCAGGAAGACGACTTCAGCGTGATGACGCAGGATGACATGGTAGCCATGCGGACGCAGACCACGAGCACACTCACGTCGCTGCTGGCCGCGATCGCCGGCGTGTCGCTGCTGGTGGGCGGCATCGGGATCATGAACATCATGCTGGTGTCGGTCACTGAGCGCACGCGCGAGATCGGCCTGAGGATGGCGATTGGTGCCAAGGGTTCCGATGTTTTGTTTCAGTTCCTGGTTGAGGCCCTGCTAATCAGCATCGTTGGCGGAGGCCTCGGCATCGCCGCCGGCTTCGGTGCAGCCGAATTCGTGAAGTGGTTCCGCGAGTGGCCCGCTGTTGTTCCGACGGACGCCATCATGACCGCCTTCGGCGTGGCCGCCGGCATCGGCGTCTTCTTCGGCTACTACCCTGCGCGCAAAGCCGCGGCGCTCGACCCGATCGAGGCGCTGCGGTTCGAATAGTCCAGGGTCCGGCCTCCGAAGGAGGCGGCGTCAGTCCCTCCGCTCGACGTCCGCCCCGATCCCGCGAAGCCGATTGACCAGGTCTGCGTAGCCTCGCTCCACCGTCTCCACTTCAAGAATTCTGCTCTCGCCTTCCGCGACGAGCGACGCGGCGATCAGAGCCATGCCTGACCGGATGTCGCGGCTGTCGAGCGCGCGGCCGCGCAGGCGGGATTTGCCGGTGACGATGATGCGATGTGAGTCACAGAGGAAGAGATCGGCGCCCATCGCGCTCAATTGCTCGAGTGCAAAGAGCCGCAGTTCGTACATCCAGTCATGCAGCAGCGTACGGCCTTCGGCCTGCGTAGCCAGCACCGTCACCAGACTGATGATGTCCGACGGGAATGCGGGCCACAGCCCGGCGGTGATCCGCCTCACCGAGCGCAGCGATGAAGGACGCACCACGAACTCATCGTCGCGCAGGTCGCAATCGAGGCCCATGTCAACCAGCACCGCAACGGTGGGTTCCAGGTCGAGGGCCTTGGCGCCTTTGACCGTCACGTCGCCCCCTGTGACCGCGGCCACCACGCCCCAACTCGCGGCTTCGATGTAGTCGCCCCGCAGCGAGTGTGTGACGCCCTTCAGTGACTTCGTGCCGGTGATTCGCAATGTCGAGGTGCCCTTGCCCTCGACGACCGCGCCCATCGCGGTCAGCATTTCGCACAGCTCAACAACATGCGGCTCGCACGCAGCGTGGCGGAACTCCGAAGTGCCTTCCACCACCGAAGCAGCCATTAGTGCGGTCTCAGTACCGGTGACGCTGGCCTCAGGCAGGTAGATCGATGCGGGCCTGAGTCCTCGTGGCGCTTCGAGCCGGTGACCATCGGGATGGCTTGTGACAACGGCGCCCAGGGCTTCGAGCGCACGCAGGTGTGTGGAGATCGAACGGCGGGCGGGAAAATCGCCTCCAGGAGGCGCCAGCGTCGCCCATCCGACGCGCGCCAGCAGCGACCCCATCAACATCACAGATCCCCGCAGCCGCCCGACAAGCCCGGCATCCGGCGTGCCGGACGTCACGCCTGCGCACGTGACTCTCAGCGTGCACGTGCCCTGGCCTTCGACCGTGGCACCCAGTGAACGCAACAGCTCGATCATCACGGCCACGTCGCGAATCTGCGGCACATTGCGCAGCTCGCAGGTTTCGGGCGTGAGCACACAGGCCGCCAGCAGAGGCAGGGCCGCGTTCTTGTTTCCGTCCACCGCCACCTGCCCCGACAACCGGGCTCCGCCTCGAACCACCAGTTGCGCCATCACCACTCTCCGAGATACACGATTTCATCTCTCAGTGTGACACCGGACTGCTGCCGCACTGCGTCACGCGCGCGTTCAATCAGCGTACGAATGTCGTTTGCCGTCGCCTGCCTGCCGGCCACCACGAAGTTGGCGTGGACTGTCGAGATCGCGGCGCCGCCTTGCGTGGCGCCTTTGAGTCCGGCGCGATCGACGAGCGCGCCCGCCGACCACGGCACACCGGCGGGCACACGGTCCAGCGGAGGCTGCGGATTCTGAAACACGCAGCCGGCACTGCGAAGATTCAGCGGCTGCGTCCGCTTGCGATGGGCCAGCGAAACACGGGCAGTGGCCCTCAACGCTTCGGGCACGCCTGGCTTGACCGCAAAGTCAGCCCAGACCACCACTTCGCCAGTACCAAAGAGCCGGCTCGTGTCGTACCCGAAGCCCATCTCCGACGACGGCACGATGATGACGCCGGCGTTGGGAGACCAGAGCCCCACTTCAATCACGTGCTCGCTGATGTTGCGGCCATCGTAGTGTGCGTTGCCATGGATGGCGCCACCAACCGTACCCGGCGTGCCGGCCCACGCTTCGAGTCCGGCCAGTCCACGCGGAATCACCCAGCGAACCAGGCCGTTGATCGTCACGCCCGCTTCCGCCCTCACTCGATCTTCCGAAGGCTGGGAGATCCCCGAGAGCCTGGACCGGACCACCACACCGCGGACGCCTCTGTCAGCCACCAGCACGTTCGAACCGCCGCCGAGCAGGACCACGGGCTCGCCCGAGTCAGTCGCAATCCTGAGGACTGCCTGGAGTGCTTCGATCGAATTCGGTTCAACGAGCACATCCGCAGGTCCACCGACGCCGAACGTCGTCAGCGGACCGAGGGGCACATGCTGGTGAACCCTGCTCTCGCCCGCCACACACTTCAATTGCTCGGTCAACGCGGTCACGAGTCTCTCATCAGCGCGCGAGCGCCGTCAGCAGCTTGGTGTGGATACTGTCGAAGCCGCCGTTCGACATCATGACGACGATGTCGCCCTCGCGAGCTTCGGCGGCGATGGCCTCGACGATCTGATCGGCCCCGGGAAGGGTTCGGGCCCTGACGCCGCGGCGCTTCAACTCGGTGACTATGGCATCGACCGACAGCCGCTCGTCCTCTGGCAGCGAGGCCCGGAACACGGCCGCCAGCACCACTTCGTCGGCACCGGATTCGTGGAACGCACGGATGAAGTCATCCTGGAAGATCTTGCGGCACGCGGTCGCGGAGCGCGGCTCGAAGACGGCCCACACCCGGCGATTGGGGTGCATCAGCTTGACCGCGCGTATGGTCTCCAGAATCGCCGTCGGATGATGCGCGAAGTCGTCGAACACCGCCACGCCTCGTGCTTCGCCTCGCTTCTCGAGCCGCCGGCGCACACCCATGAACGTCTTGAGGCCCTCGCGCATGCGTTCGATTGAAACACCGGCGGCATGGCCCACCGCCAGCGCCGCCAGCGCGTTCCTGACATTGTGCGCGCCATAGAGCGGCACGTCGAAGTGCCCCAGCCGCTCCTTGCGATATGTCACTTCCACGCGAGACATATCCCCGTTGGGTTCCATCGCCCCGGCGCGCCAATCCGCATCGTCGCTGAAACCGAACGTCTCCACGGGCGAACGTGCCATCGAGGCGAGCATGCGGCACTCAGGGCAATCGGCACCGAGCAGCACCAGCCCGTTTCGTGGCACCAGGTTCAACAGCCGCCGGAAGGCCACGCGAAGGGCTTCCATGTCCGGGTAGATGTCCGCGTGGTCGTATTCGACGTTGCCGATGACGACGATGTCAGGCAGGTATTTGAGAAACTTGGCCGTCTTGTCGAAGAACGCGCTGTCGTACTCGTCACCTTCGATAACGAAGTCGCGGCCTGAACCCAGCCTGAAGCTGCCGTCGAAGTTCGACGCGATGCCTCCCACGAGCAAGCTGGGATCTTCGCCTCCGGAGGTCAGCAGCCAGGCGGCCATCGACGTCGTCGTCGTCTTGCCGTGAGTGCCGGCGATCACGATCGAGCGGCGGTCCCACAGAAACTGATCGCGAATGGCTTCGGGGAGCGAACAATAGCGCACCTTGCGATCGAGAACCGTTTCCAGCTCGGGGTTGCCTCTGGAAATTGCGTTGCCGATGACCACCAGGTCGATATCGCTCGTGATGTGGGCGGCATCGTAACCGTCGAAGACGCGAATCTGTTCGCGCGCAAGGAACTCGGACATCGGCGGATACACACCATGGTCGGAGCCCTGCACGTCGAAGCCGCGCGCCTTCAGCATGGCCGCCAGCGTAGCCATAGCCGTTCCGCACACGCCGATGAAATGCACTCGCTTCATTCGTCGCTACCGTCCACGGCGGACTCTTCGATGACCAGTCCCGGCGCGTCGCCATCCGCCAGAACGCGCGTGTGTACGCCGAACGGCAATGTCACAAACGGTGTTGTGGTGTGTCCAGAGGGGAACCCGTACAGGATCGGCCCGGCAAAGTCGGACAGCGCGTCGGCGACGGTGGCCTTGGCGGTCACGCGGCCATCCGCTTCATCGCAACGTGGCATCTGCCCGAAGACGATAGCCGATGCGCGCTTCAGAAGTCCCGCCAGCCGCATTTGCACGAGCATGCGGTCGAGGCGATAGGGGCGTTCGCCCACCTCGTCGAGAAACAGCACGCAGCTTTCAGCCGGGTCGAACGGCCACGGCGTGCCCAGCGACGCCAGCAACTGGCTCATCGTGCCGCCGATCAGTTGCCCTGACGCTTCGCCCCCCTTGAGTACCTCGACACCGGCAGGGCGCAGCTCACCGATCGGCTCCGGTGTGAGACTGGCAAGAAATGACACGGGATCGTAGGCCGATGGCCCTTGCGACAACCGCCGATCGAGCATCGGTCCATGAATCGATGTGGTGCCGGCGCAGCAGTTGAGCCAGATGTGCAGTGACGTGATGTCGCTGTAGCCTACCAGCGAACCAAGCGGCTTGACCAGAAGCGGCGCCCCCAGCCGGCTGAGCGAAGGCAGCATCTGCAGGCTGCCGTAGCCACCACGAACGGCCATCACGGCATCCACACCGGGGCGCTGCCACAGGTCGATCAGTTGCCCCACGCGGCTCTCAGGATCGCCGGCCACGAATCCGCGGCGCTCAAATACGCGTTCGTCATGGACCGGCTCAAAGCCAAGGCGACGGAGTTCAGCCACACCGTTATCGAACTCGATTCGTTCAAACGGACTGGCGGGCGCGATGAGCCCCACTTTGCTGCCCGGTCGTGCGGGCCGCATTTTGAGCAGGCCCTTTCGGGTGCGCGCGATCACAGCCACGCCGCCATGCGATCGGAAATGCGCTGGTGGGCCTCGAGCCCGACTGCCGACAGCGGAGCGGGCGCCGCTCGAAGTGCGTCGGCGAACCGGATCTTCGCGCGCCACTGACGGGCCAGCGCGTCTTCGATGCGGGCCTCGGGTAACGCGCCCGACTCCAGTGCATGGATGATGGCCTCGAGCGCCTCCACCTGTTCGTCCTGGGTGGAGTTGCACAGCAGGACCACGTCAACGCCGGCCTGCAGCGACATGACCACGGCTTCAGGCAGCGGCCACTCTGACGCAAGCGCTTTCATGCCCATGTCATCACTGAACACCATTCCCCCGAAACCCAGCGCCCCTTTCAGCACAGTCTTGACGATTGTGGAAGACAGGGTCGCCGGCCGATCAGGATCCAGCGACGGCACCAGCACATGGGCGGTCATGATGGCCGCAAGCCCCGCGTCGATACCGGCGCGGAACGGCACGTACTCGATGGCTTCGAGGCGATCCGGCGGGTGTTCGACCAGGGGAAGCTCGAAGTGCGAATCCGTGCTGGTATCGCCGTGTCCGGGAAAGTGTTTGCCGCAGGCCACGATGCCGCACTCATGGAGCCGCCGGACCAACGCGCTGCCGAAGGCGGCCACGACATCGGCCGTGGTGCCCAGCGCGCGGTCTCCAATCACGGGATTCTGCGAGTTGGTGTGAATGTCGAGGACGGGCGTGTAGTCGAGGTTCACGCCGACGGCTCGGAGTTCCGACGCCAGCGCCGTGGCGAACTCATCGGCCAAGGCAAGATCGGCGCTGCGCCCCAGCGTCATCATCGGCGGCCACTCGGTGAACGGCCGGCGCAACCGCGCCACTCGCCCGCCTTCCTGATCCACGCTGATCCACAACGGCCATTCGCGTGAGAGCGACGCGACCTCGCGCGAGAGTTCACGCACCTGCACGGGCTCAGCCGCGTTGCGGGCGAAGTAAATGACGCCGCCCAAATCAAACGCCGCGACCAGCTTCTTCACATCGGAAGGCACCGTGTGACCAGGGAAACCGATGATGGCCAGTTGCCCCACGTGACGCCTGAGATCGCGAAGCGACATACCGCGGCCATTATAATGCCCGCGTGCGCATCGATTGCTCCGCTCCCACCCGCATTGACCTGGCCGGCGGCACGTTCGACATCTGGCCTCTCTATCTGTTTCACGATCGCGCGCAGACCATCAACGCGGCGTTGAGTCTTCGAGCCTATTGCACGCTGGAATCGCGCGACGACGGGCGCGTCGTTCTGATGTCGGAGGACACGAACGAGCGCGTTGAAGCGGAGTCAGCGTCAGCGCTGCTCTTTGGTCAACTGCCGCTGCTGGCGCGACTGGTTCACGCGTTCGACGCCTCGGGACTCACGGTCACCACGCGCTCCGATTCACCCGTGGGCGCCGGAATCGCGGGCTCATCCGCGATGAACATCGCGCTCACGAAAGCGCTCTCGGTCTGGACCGGCCGCTGGACCTCGGACGCCGAAGTGCTGCTGACCGCGATGAACATCGAAGCCCAGGTCATCAACGTGCCGACCGGAGCTCAGGACTACCGGCCTGCGCTCTATGGCGGCGTG
>JBKJJZ010000032.1:0-10952 GCA_046597705.1 Vicinamibacterales bacterium
GAGGCCAAACGCCACCGCTACGAAGTCGGAGTGGGTTACGGCACCGAGGACCGCTTTCGCACGTCGTTCGAATGGCGCAACCTGAACTTTTTGGGGAACGCGAGTCAACTCGTGGCCAACGCGAAGTACTCGGCGCTGCAGCGTGGCGCCGGTTTCGGCTACGAGCACCCGTATCTGCTGCGCAGTGGCGGCACGTTGAATGCGCAGGCCAGCGCCTGGTGGACGTATGAACCCACGTTCGACTCCCGCACGGCTGGAGGCCGGATCGGCGTCCGCCATGAATTTGGCCGCCTGCGCCGCACCGGTGTGAATGTGGCCAGCGGGTGGGATGCGACAGTCACGTACCGCAACGAGCTGCTCACATATCAGGTCAAGCCCGAAGCCCTGGCCGACCTTGGGTCGGTGGAGCAACTGATCGCTTTCGGTCTGGACCCGGTCTCCGGTCGTGGCGATGGAACGGCGGCTGGAGTCGCGCTCGACATCAACCGGCGCGAACTGGACGTGGCCACCGATCCCCACAGCGGCACCGTGCTCACCCTGCGTTTGGCGCACGTGGCTCCGTGGCTGGGAGGCACGTTCAAGTTCGATGAGTTGCTCGCCGAGGCGCGCGGCTACGTGCCCTTCGGCCGGTCGGTCGTCGCCGCCGCCAGGGTTCGCATCGCCACGCTCCCCAGTCACGATGCCTCGCGCATCCCGTATTCGGAGCGCTATTTTCTTGGAGGCGCCAGCAGTGTGCGCGGGTGGGGGCGTTACCAGATTAGCCCCACCAGTGACACCGGTTTGCCGACGGGCGGACGCACGCTGTTCGAGGCCAACGCGGAGCTGCGGTTCGCCCTTGCGGGGGCGGTGGGTGCCGTCGCGTTTATTGACTCGGGACAGGTGGCCACCAACTCCTGGAGTGTCCCGATTGGGGACCTGCGCTACGCGATCGGTACGGGGCTGCGTTACACGAGTCTGATTGGCGTGGCGCGCGCAGACGTGGCGTATCAGCTCAATCCGATACCGGGCCTTCGAGTCAACGGCGAGACGCTGAGTCGCCGCTGGCGCCTCCATTTCAGTATCGGGCACGCGTTCTAAGTCATGAACGCCTCACAGGTCCGCCGTTGGCTGCTTCGGTTGCTTCTGCTTCTGGCCGCACTGGTGTTGGCCGGATGGATCATGCTGCAAACGCAGTGGGGCCGGGCACGTGTTCGGGATCTGGCGATCCGGCAGGCCGCGAGTGCCGTGGACGGCGTGCTCACGATCGATCGGCTCGAAGGATCGTTGTGGTCGGACTCCACCTTGCGTGGCGTTCGGATCACGAAAGACGGCCAGGTCGTGCTCGCGATCGAGAGAGTTTCCGTGGACTACTCGCTCCGCGGCTTGATCGGTGGAGACATCACGTTTTCAAGGATTGATGCCGAAGGCGTGAACGCCATCGTCGAGCAGGACGCCAACGGATGGGCGCTGCGCGGCCTGGCGACCTCGAAGTCCAAGTCGTCGTCACCGTCGACCGTTCGGCTGCCGATGATTCGTCTGGTCCGCAGCCGGGTGCTGGTGTTGCCGATGAAAGCCTCCCGACGCGAACTTGTTGACCTGGGTTTTGAGGGTGCGGTGACGTTGCAGGACGGCGACGTCACTGTGTCCGCCAGCCAGCTGGCCACACGTGAGACGACGGGCGGGCTGGAGGTCGAGCAGTTCACGGGCACGCTGGCACTCGACAAAGAAGGCACCAGCGTCAGGGATTTCTCGCTGCGCACCAGCGAAAGCGCCGTGAGCGGAAACATCCAGATCGGCAACAAGGAGCCGATGGTCACGACGGGCCGGGTCGTCAGTGAAAGACTGCACCTGAAGGAACTGTCACCGTACGTCAAAGCGCTGGAAGCGTATGCGCTCATCCCATCATTCGATTTGGCTTGGCAGGGTCCGCTCAAAGCGGTCCACGTGTCCGGCAACATGGAGTCGGCCGGCAGCAAGGTCAATACCGACATGACGGCCAACCTGGTGGACGGAGTGGCTGCCACGGGCCGTGCGCAGTTCACCGACCTCGACATGGCGCCCTTGACGCTTGATGCCACGACGAAGAGCCGCCTGTCCGGCGAGACCACGTTCGATATCAAGCTGGTGGAGAAGTCCGCGTATCCGTTCGTAGGAACATTCAACGCGCAACTGTCTCAGGCCAGCATGTGGGGATATCAGGTTGGCCGATCGCGCGCGCGAGGCCGGGTGCACAAGACGGGCTTTTCAGCTGATGTGCTCGCCAGCGCGTATGGCGCTGCCGCGCAGGCGGACGTGGAATATACGAAGGCTACCGGCGTGCTGGTGGCGAAGGGCGACGCGCAACACGTCGATATTCGCCAGATGCCGGCACAGGCGGCTCTGCCGAAGTTGGCGTCGGCCATCGACGGCGCATTCACCGCGCGTGTCGCAAAGGGCGAATGGGATCTGGACACGACGCTTTCGGCCGGCGAGGTCGAGGGCGCCACGTTCGACAAGGGTGCCACGCTCCATATGGACTCGCGTGCGGGCCGGCTGACCTATCACATCGTTGGGCGAGTCACGGACCTGGACACACAGCGGATGGCGCCGCTGGTGCTCGCACAACCTGGCGAGTATGTCTTGAACACGCCAATCAAAATCACGGCCGTGCTGGACCTGAGTGGCTCTGGCATCGGATCTGAAATTCACAATCACGACATCCTGTTCGCTTACAGCGCGCTGGACGGCGTCTTCGATGGCGCGCTCGTGCGCAACGCGCAGGGCAAAGGGACGTTGAATGCCGGCCGGCTGGTGATGTCCGTGGATGGCGATGTAGCCGGCCAATGGAATCGGCTGCTGCTGCTCCCCGACTCTGACCTGCGGCCCGCAGGGCACATGACGGGCGACGTGGTGGTCAACGACGTGGCCGCGGAGGCGATGACGTTCGACATCACCAGTGGCACTGGCACCGTGACGCTTGGCCCCTCCAGCCTGTTTGGTTCGGACGTCCAGGATGCCATCGTCACTGCCAGCTGGGCTGACGGTTCCGTGACGTTCACCGAGGCCAGGGCCGTGAGTGCCGGTGTGCTCGCAACCGCGAAGGGCACACTGGCTGTCAGTGGCGCGGGTGTGTCACAACTGGCGTTTGTCCTGGACGGTCCTGACTTGTCAACGCTGTCCACGATGGCGGCTGCAGAGATGTCAGGCGTGGGGCACGTCGAAGGAACGGTGACCGGGCCGGCGACCGCGCCGCACATTGCCGGAACCATGGAGGCGACGCAACTCACGTATGAAGCCATGCGCGCACTGGGGCTGACGAGCACATTTGCGGTGACCGCGCCGGACTGGGACGTCACCCGCCTGAAAGGAGACGTCAAAGGGGACGCCGTGTTTGTCGAAGTGTCGGGACAGACGGTTCAGCGCGTCGGAATCACGGCCGCGCTTGATGGCACGACGACGAAGCTGGACGCCGTCTTCGAGCAGCCCGATCGCCGCGTGCAGTTGAACGCCGAGTTGATGGTGGATGCCGAGGACCGCGACGTGCTGGTGCAGCGCGCCGAACTTGCGGGCGCGGGCGAAACCTGGAGCCTCGCCGGAGCAACTCCGGCCCGCATTCGAAAGACGGCGGGACGTTGGACTGTCGGCGGGCTGCGGCTGACCAACGGCTCCCAGGAACTGTTCATCGATGGCGCCCTTCCGGCTGAAGGCGATGCGGAAGGCTCCGATATCCTGGTGGTCCGCGCGTCGGGAGTCGCCGTCGAGGGGTTGACGAAAATAGCGTTGGGACAGCAACGGGTCAAGGGCCGGATCGATGGCGAGGCGCGGATCTCCGGCTCGCTGGCGGACCCGCGCGTGGAAGGCAAGTTCGCCGTCACCCAGGGCACCGCCGACGACGTCACCTTCAACTCCTTCGCTGGAACAGCCCAATATCGCGCCGGTGCCGCGACGATGGACGTGAAGCTGGACGCCGGCGAGTCTGGAACCCTCACGGCCGTGGGCACCGTACCGATTGGCACCGTGGCCAGGGACGCGGCCGCTGTGCCGCTCAATGTGCGCCTGACCGGCACGATCACCAATGCGGCCGTGCTGGGTCCCGCGCTCCCGTGGATCGAAGGCCTGACGGGTACGGCCGACATGAATATCGTGATCACCGGCAGCGTGGAGAAGCCCCTCGCGCGCGGCACGGCCGTGCTCAAGGAGATGGGATTCGCCGTGAGCCAGCTGGGCGCGACGTACCGCGGGCTCAATGCGTCGCTGCGCTTTGAAGACACGCTGATGGTGGTGGAGAAATTCGTGGTCCTCGACGAGGATGGCCACCAGCTGAGCGTGGACGGCAGCCTCGACGTGCTCGCGGGTGGGCCGTCGAAGGCGCTGAATCTGCGGGCGCGCGCCACGCAATTCCATCTGCTGAGCAACGAGTACGGCGAACTGGTGGTCAGCGCCGACCTCACGGCGGGAGGCGACTTCGTCGCGCCGAACGTGCTGGGAACGATTCGTGTGGAAGAGGGGCGCGTCGAGGTTGATCGGCTGATGGAGGAATACATGCTCGCACGCGGTTACGTGGCGGTGGGCGATGTCATCACCCGCACGACCATCGGGCCGGCTGTGCCCCCACAGCCGACAACTGTCATCCCGTTTGCGCAGTCGGCGATCAGCATCGAGCTGGACCTGCCCGACAACGTCGTGGTGCGTGGGCGCGGCATCCAGACCGAGGAAGGGGCCATGGGCCTGGGCGACGTGAACCTGACCGTGGGCGGATTGCTGAAGGTGTCAAAGGTGCCGGGCGGCGAGATTCAGCTGTTGGGGGAAGTGGCAGCGGTCCGTGGCACCTACGACTTCCAGGGGCGTCAGTTTGCAATCGCGCGCGGCAGCATCCTCCGCTTCCGAGGCGATGACATGACCAACCCAGGGCTGGACATCACGGCCGAGCGGGAAATTTCGGGGATAGACGTGACCGTGCGCATTCGCGGCACGGCCGCAGCACCGGAGTTGACCCTGCAGAGCCAGCCTCCGCTCGAAGAGGGCGACATTCTATCGCTCGTGGCGTTTGGCCGTCCGATCGGGCAGTTGATGGATTCGCAACGCATGGAACTGGCAGGTCGTGCCGGCGCGATCGCGGCCGGTGCGTTGGCCGCGCCGTTGGCGAGTTCGGTGGGCCGGGCCCTGAATCTGGACGTCTTCGAGTTCGAGACCGGTGTGGGTGTGGCTGGCGGCGCCGGCCTGCTCGTGGGCCGGCAGGTCAGCGACAAGTTGTTTGTCGGCTTCCGCCACCGGTTCGGCGACGAAGGGGGAGAGCGCTTGACCTTCGAGTATCAGCTGACCGAGTTCCTGCGAATCGTGTCCACGATCTCGCCGAATGGACAGGCGTCCAACCTTCGATCCCGTGCGGAGGGCTCCGGAGTGGACCTGATCTTCGTGATCCGGCGGTAGCGCCGGGTAATTCCGAGCCAGGGGCCCGGCGGTTGACCCGTGCCGGTAAGTGTCGGATAATCCAGTGCTTAGCGCCGATCCGACCACGTTCCAGACATGACCAAAGCCGAACTCGTCGAAGAAGTGTCCAAGGTTTCGGACCTTACGAAAAAGCACTCCGAGGTCATCGTGGACAGCGTCTTCCAGACAATTATCGACGCGCTTCATCGCGGCGAGAAGATTGAGCTGCGCGGTTTTGGCAGTTTTCGGCTGCGCCAGCGCGAACCGCGCAAGGGGCGCAACCCCAAGACCGGTGACAAAGTGGATGTACCACCGAAGAAGGTGCCGTACTTCAAGCCGGGCAAGGAACTCAAGGACCTGATCAACCAGGCCCCATTTGCGGATCCCGCGGCCGACGGTCTCGACGCTGCCGATCTTTCTGGTGGTCGCGACGAGGATCGCGGCGCGTAGCCGGCCTGCATGGAGCGGCTGTGGACCCCGTGGAGACTGGATTACGTGACTGCGGCAAGCGAGATGGTGCCCGGATGCGTGTTTTGTGCGGCGCTGGCGCCTGACGCGGACACGACGCTCATCGTGTTTCGCGGCGCCTCCTGTTTCGTCATTCTCAATCTTTATCCCTACAACAACGGCCACGTCATGGTGGTCCCGCAACGCCACGTCGGCCGTCTTTCCGATCTGTCGCCTGACGAAGCCACGGAGTTGATGGGGTTGACCCGAGCCGTGGAGATTGCCCTGCAGGAGCTGTATCAACCCCATGGATTCAACATGGGGCTGAATCTGGGCAAATCGGCCGGCGCCGGCGTCCTGGATCACCTGCACATGCACGTGGTGCCGCGCTGGTATGGCGACACGAACTTCATGACGGTGGTTGGTGAAACTCGTGTGCTGCCGGAAGAACTGGCGCGAACCGCGGAACGGCTCCGTCCCATATTGGCCCGCTTCGGCGCGGCTTCCTGAACTACAGTCGAACCTGAGGGTGCATGGAGTTTTCGCGCAGCGTTGAGCAAGAGGCGTTTCTGGAACCGGTGCGTGCGTTCGCGCGCGAGCGGGTCGCGCCGCGAGCGGCCGAGATCGATGTCACGGGTGCGTTCCCCCATGACCTTGTCCGCGAGGCCGCGGCACTGGGGCTAGCCGGGATGACGCTGCCGGTCTCCGCCGGCGGGGCTGGCCAGAGCTACGGCACCTACGCCTCGATGATCGAACTGGTGTCTGCCGCAAGCGCCACCGTGGCGGTCATCTTGTCGGTCAACAACTCTCTGGTGGCCGAGCCGCTCCATGAATTTGGCACGGACGTGCAGAAGCACACCTGGCTTCGCCGGCTGGCCACGGGTGAGGCGCTGGGATCATTCGCGCTCTCCGAAGCGCAGGCCGGGTCTGACGCAGGGAATCAGCAGACGTCTGCGCGGCTCGACGATCAGGGATATGTCCTGTCGGGCCGCAAGGTGTGGGTGGCGAACGCGGAAGTGGCCGACGTCGCGATTGTCTTCGCGACCACACAACCCGGGGCGCGCGGCCGCGGCATCTCGGCGTTCCTGGTGCCGCTCGATCGGCCCGGCATCACGCGTGTTCCGTCGCCAGACGCTCTGGGTGTCCGCGGCCTCGGCTGCATGGACCTGCAGTTCGACGATGTACGCGTGGACGCGGGTGCGCTGCTGGGTGAATCGGGCCGCGGTTTCCGCCTCGCCATGCGCGCGCTCGAGGGCGGCCGTGTCGCCATCGCGGCACAGGCCCTGGGCGTAGGGAACGCGGCGCTCGAAGAGGCCATTGCCTACGCGCGATCCCGTCAGGCGTTCGGGCAGCCGATCGGCAACTTCCAGGCGATTCAGTTCCAGTTGGCGGACATCGCCACCGAACTGGAAGCTGCGCGCATGCTGATGTGGAGCGCCGCCGACGCCCGCGACCGTGCGCCGCGCGCCACACTCGAAGCGTCGATGGCCAAGCTGCAGGCCTCGGAAGCCGCGCACCGCGCTGCCGACCGCGCGATGCAGATTCTGGCGTCGGAAGGCTATCGCCGAGGCTCAACGATCGAACGGTTGTTCAGGGACGTGCGCGCGGCCGAGATCTATCAAGGCACGTCCGAAGTGCAGCGCATGATCATTGCAGCGCACGTGCTCGCTTGAGGTGTCCGGCGCCCCTGAAGGGACGCCCTACGTACCGGACCCTGAAGGGACGCCCTACGTACCGGGCCCTGAAGGGACGCTCTACGTACGGCGGGTGACGCGACTCTGAGTGACGCGACGTAGGGCGTCCCTTCAGGGGCGCCAAATTGCTACGCCAATATCTGCTTCGCTATCGTCTGCAGTTGCAGGTTCGAAGTCCCCTCGTAGATCTGGCCGATCTTCGCGTCCCGGTACAATTTCTCGACGGGGTAGTCCTTCACGAATCCATTGCCGCCGTGCAGGTTGATGGCCAGCGACGCGGTTCGCTCCGCCGCTTCCGAGGCGAACAGTTTGCACATGGCCGCTTCGGCCAGGAACGGGTGTCCCGCATCACGCAGGCGCGCGGCGTTGTAGACCGACAGGCGCGCCAGTTCCACATCCATCGCGGCGCGCGCCAGTTGGAACTGCACGGCCTGGTTGTCGGCGATTGGACCGCCGAACTGCTTTCGTTCCTTGGTGTATCGGATGGTGTGGTCCAGCGCGCCTTGTGCGAGTCCCAGCATCTGGGCGCCGATGCCGATGCGTCCTTCGTTCAGCGTCTCGATGGCGACCTTGTATCCCTTGCCCACCTCGCCCAGCACACAGTCCGAGCTCACGAGGCAGTCTTCGAAGATCAGCTCGCACGTGCTGGAGGCGCGAATGCCCAGCTTGTCTTCCTTCTTGCCCACCGTGAACCCCGGCGCGCCGCGCTCGACGATGAACGCGGTGATGCCTTTATAGCCGCGCTTCGGATCGATCGTCGCAAACACAATGAAGATGTCCGCCTCATTGGCGTTCGTAATCCACAACTTGCGCCCGTTGAGGATGTAGCCGGCATCGGTGGCCCTCGCGCGCGTCTGCAACGCAAACGCGTCGCTGCCCGAACCCGCCTCCGACAACGCGTACGCGCCCATGGTGGAGGACGCCAGCCGCGGCAGCAGCCGCGCGTGCTGCGTGGGCGTACCCCAGTGCATCAACGCGTTGATCACCAGCGTGTTCTGCACGTCCACCATGACGCCCACTGACGGGTCCACGCGCGACAGTTCTTCAACCACCACCACCGAGTGAAAGAAGGTGCCGCCCGCGCCTCCATGCACTTCAGGAATCTCCACTGCCATCACACCAAGTTTGAAGAGTTCGTCGATGAGCGCCTTGGAAAACTGGGCGCGTTCGTCCATCTCGCGCACGAGCGGCCTCACGTACGACTCGGCGAATTCACGCACGCTCTGGCGCAGGAGGTGTTCGTCTTCGGTAAGAACAGTCAGAGGCGCCAACGCAGCAGTACCGGCGGGGGTCATCGCGAATCACTTTATCACTGGACACAAGGCCCCCCGGAGCGTCGAGGGCCGGGTGCTATGATTGGCGTAGCCTTGCCATGACACGCCGTTTCGGATGGTTGACCGCCTGTCTGCTGGGCGTGCTGGTGACGTCCTGGACCGTCCAGGCCGCGCGCGCCCCGCGCCAGACTCCGACCCCACAGGCGCCGCAGCGACCCACGTTCGTCACTCGTATCGACACCGTCAGCGTGGACGTGATTGTCACCGACAAGGATGGCCGCCCGGTCACCGACCTGACCAGGGCGGACTTCGACGTTCAGGAGAACAAGAAGCCGCAAACCATCGAAACGCTCAAGCTAATCAAGATTGACGACGAGCAGGACCCCGATCCGGCGAAGAATCGGGAGATTCGGTCGCTCGACGATCAGGCGCGCGAAACGGCACGCGACGATGTGCGGGTGATCGTGCTGTTCCTCGATGACTACCATACGCGGCTGGGCAACTCGATGGCGGTGCGTGAGAAGCTCGCCCGGTTCGTCCGAGACCTGAATCCGCGCGACCTCGTGGCCGTCATGACGCCCCTGCTCTCCACGGCCGGCGTCACGTTTTCGCGCAATCACGATGCGACGGCCCGGCAGATCCTGGCGTTTCAGGGCCGCAAATTCGACTACACGCCGAAGAATCCAGCGGAAGAGGCCTATCGATACATGCAGCCGCAGCAGATTGAGACGCTGCGCAACCAGATCGTGACCAGCGCGCTCGAAGGATTGTGCGTCTACCTGGGCACCCTGCGTGAGGGCCGCAAGACCATCGTGTACGTCAGCGAAGGGATGACCACCTCAGTGCCGCAGGGCGCGCGAACCACGGGCCTGTCCGGGATGGGCACGCCCACGCAACAGCCTCCTACCGGAATCGCGGCCGAGCTGCAGGCGCAACGCGCCTTGCAGTCACAGCAGGGCGTGATGCTGGACTATCTGCGGTTCATCTTCGCGGCGGCCAGCCGGAGCAACACGTCGATTTACACGATGGACCCGCGCGGGCTGGCGGCATCGGAGTTCGATATTGCCGACACGGTGAGCCTGGAAGACGATCGACGCGCGCTCAATGAGTCCACGGACTTGCTGCGGGTGCTCGCCAGCAATACCGACGGGCGCGCCATGGTGGGCAGCAACGATCCCGTGCCTGCCCTGAAGCAGATGCTGCGCGACACCAGTGCGTACTATCTGCTTGGATACACATCCACCGAAGCGCCGCGCGACGGCAAATTCCATCCGATCAAGGTGACAGTCAAGCGCAAGGGCGTGGAAGTCCGATCGCGAACCGGTTACTGGGCCTACAGCGACGAGGACGTCGCTCGCGCGTCCGCACCATCGTTCACACGGCCGCCCGAAGTGGAGAAGGCCTTTGACGGAATCGCGGAGCCGGCCGCCGGCCGGATCATCCGGAGCTGGTTTGCAGGTGCGCGGAGGGCCGATGGACGGACCGACGTCACTCTGGTCTGGGAAGCGTTGCGACCAACGGGAGCCGATGTGCCGGCGCGTGTTTCAGTCACCGCGAGCACAGCAGGCGGCGAAGTCGTTCACCGTGGTCGCGTCGTCAAAGCGGCGGACGCGACGGGGAGGGTGGCCGGCCAGGTCACGTTCGCCGCGCCGCCCGGGCCGCTCGCGGTGCGCCTGTCCGCCGAATCCGAAGGCGGCGACGCGCTCGACACGTTTGCGCGCGACTGGACGGTTCCCGATTTCACCGGCGCGGAACCGTCAATCAGCACGCCCCGCGTCCATCGCGCCCGTACGGCACGCGACATCCAGACACTGAAGGCCGCCACGGCGCTAGTGCCCGAGACTAATCGTACGTTCTCGCGGATTGAGCGCCTGCTCGTGCGATTCGAAGTCTATGGGCCCGGCGCGGCCGCGCCCGTACTCAGGCTTCTCAATCGCAACGGCGATCGGATGTCTGAGTGGCCCGTCACCGCGCGCGCCGAGGCCGGCCCTGGAGTTCCTGGAGGCTATGACGCGGAAATCTCACTGGCAGGCGTCCCCCCCGGTGACTACCTGATCGAGATCGCGTCATCCGCCGAGCCGGCAGCCGCGAAGACCTTGGTAGCATTCCGCGTCACGGGTTAGCAGTTCCTCAGTTCCTCAGTTCCTCA
>JBKJJZ010000038.1:0-3194 GCA_046597705.1 Vicinamibacterales bacterium
AGCCGGCGCTATGGCTATTGCAGTGGCACCGAGCGGTGTCGTCGGGCTGGTATGGCAGAAAGCCGCTGACCTTACGCTTCACGCCAGCACGTTCGGCAACAACCTATCGGTCCCGGCGCACATCCAGCTTGACGCGGCTGCTGGTCCATATGACGGCGGCGTGGCTGCATGCTTTCGCGGCATCGAGAATAACGGGCGCTACAATCTCGTGGTTCACGCAGGCAATGGCGGCCTCTATACACGTATCTGGGAGATCACGCATAGCCTCGCGCTCAGCCTCTCCGTCCTCCAGGTAGCTACTAGGTATCGCACCAAACTTTCGAGCAAGAGCTTCCGCGTGGGCGATGAAGTTTTCTGCTGGCTGTTCGCGCGTAACAGCGAGACGAACTATCTCCTGGCTGGTGTCACCGACGCGCAAATGTGCGGCGTGTGTGACCGCGAAGAGGCGATCGATCGCGTTGTTCGCGATACCGGCGCTCCAGGCTATGGCGTCCGCACGATCTCGATGGTCTACCCCGACCCGCTCGACGATTACGCCTTCACCTGGGCGCGGCCATTTGAGACCTCGCGTGTGGTTGTCATCGACGACGTAGCCGAGAAGTACAGCGACCTCTACAACCGAGCAGGCAACGCTCACATCGGCGACATACAGTTCATGCCGGCGCTGTCCGCCGTGCAGTACGGCGAGAGCATCTATATGGCAGGTAGCCTCGTCCGCAACTGGGATGGGATGGAGCTCGGTGACGCCGGGTTCCAGGACTACCCGCTGCTGCCGGCCGAGTATGTGACCTCCGATGGGGCCGGCTCGCTCGACGATACTAACGGTGCTTATCTGTTCCGGGTCTACGCGGTTCGCTACAACAAGCGCGGCGAGCGGTTCCAGAGCGCGGCGCTAACCTCGCTGCCAATGACGCTTGCCGGCGCGCACGACACAATCACGCTGACGATCTACACCATCCCGGCAACGAACCATGACGACGTGACCTTCGAGGTGTATCGCACCGAGGCAGGTGGGACGACGTTCTATCTCGATGGTACGGTGGCCAACAGCCTCTCCGCGGCGTCCGTCAATTACATCTCAACGCTCTCCGACGCAGCTATTCGTACGCGCCAGGGTGACTCGCACGCACCGGGCATTGGCTTCATCTCCGAGCTCGAGGAGATGGGGCCTGTTGGCTGTGAGTTCCTTATGGTGGCGGGTGACCGTCTCTGGGGTGCTGGCGGTCAGCTTCCTACTGGCACTGTGCAGTTCTCGAAGCTCAAGGAGCCAGGCGAGGGCGCTGGCTTTGATCCGCTCTCTGGCACGCAGCAAATCGACGTGCAGGGCGCCCGCATCACCTCGATGGCCGGGTTCGGCGACGCGAAAGTATTCTTCCAGGAGACGGGCTACCAGATCATCTCGGCCGACGGTCCCGACAACTACGGCCAGGGCGGCTTCGGTGTTCCCGGGCTCGTGCTGGCTGACGGCGCGACTACCCACTTCGGCACGATCGACATCCCTATTGGGGTGCTCTACTGGGGTGCCGATGGCCCGCGCCTAATGGCGTCCAACTCCCAAGCCGAACAGATTTGCGCTCCGATTCGCGAGCTGTCCAAAACCATGACTCCGACGGGCGTCCAGGTCGACATCGCGCGCCAGGAGGTGGTCTGGTTCACCGCAGAGGGCGACGCACTGCTGTGGAACTTCCGCGCAGTCGAGAGCAAGTTTGGTCAGCTAACGTCAATGGGCCGCTGGGCGCAGTGGCGGATGCCTAAGATCGCGGCGGCCAGTCAGTACGCACTGCTGACGACCGACGGTGACATCCTCCATGAGGACGCGGATGCTTACGGCGACGCTGGAATTCCGTTCGCCTACGCGGGCGCAACGGGCTACCTCGCGCCACACGCCATCCTCGGCGGCTCTACGCACATCCGCGGCGTTGGTGTTGCTGGGGAGTTCCTCGGCCCACATGCGCTGCGCCTGAATGTCTACTTCGACGGTTCGCCTATGTGGACGGACAAATGGGAGTGGGCGCCGCAGGAAGACACGGGACTGCAAACCGGCGAAGACCTGGGCGGACTCAATGCTGCCGCCATCGACGCACTCAACTTCGTAGACCGCACGGGACAGTACGCGACCCATAAGCGTGTCAGCCAGCACCACTGCCGTCACTTCCGTGTCGAGTGGTCGGACATCAGCTCGCACCGCCCGACTTACCGCCTGCATGAACTCACCCTCGAGCTCGGCGCACTCGGCGGCTTCGGACGGGTGCCAGTAGGAACATTCAATGGACCCCAGTAAGCTCGCACAGGCCTTAATGGCAAAGGACCCTGGCCTCACCCCGGAGCTCGCGATGCAAATGGCAACGAGCATCATGCGCGACAACGAGCAGCGGCAGGCAGTCGGACGCCTCGAGAGCTTCGCTAACGACTCGAGCAACTTCGACATCGGACCGGCGGGCACAGTCGGCCAACTCCTCGCTCCGGGCACTGCGCAGGTCGACCAGTTCCTTTCGCAGCACCAGCCCTCGCGCGCCAAGGATCTCGCGGCCGAGACCTTCCAGTCATCACTCGCACCCCAACCACAGGCTCAGGGCCTTGGCTCCGGTAGCGCGGGGAGAGCATGGCAGCGACCTTCCGGTCCAGCCGAGCCGACGCCGTACAGCATGGCTATCGAGGCGATGAACAAGAAGCGCGCGCGGATTCAACATTACGAAGCGCTCAAGCAGCAGCAGGCACAGGGTGCTCAGCTCGCCCCCGCCGACGAGCAGTGGCTCAACCAGGTCCATTCCTCGCCTGTAACGCCGGTTCGAGATGGTGACCCGCGGACGTGGCACATCAAGCCTATCCCGAATCACAACGAGGCACCCGCCCCGTACGCCTTAACTGAGAGCGGCCTTCCGATATACGAAGACGAGCCGCCAGCACAGCAACCACAATTCAACCGGCGCGGACGGCAGATCATCACAGCCAGTCCAGGGGTGCCGCTTGGCGTTTCCGAGGCAACCGGCCATGCAGTCGACCTTCGCGGGCGTGATCTCGGTCAACTCGTTGGCGACAAGAACATTCGCACACTCGAGCGCAACCGCGGCGATGTCAGCATGGTCGATCACGACGACTTTGCCATTAAGACACTCGAGGACATGTACGGCGAGCACGTCCAGGCGATGGAAGACCACCGCGATGAGGATGGGATGCCGACAGATGCATTCCCG
>JBKJJZ010000175.1:0-4208 GCA_046597705.1 Vicinamibacterales bacterium
CGAAGCGCGTACTCCACGACCACGCGGTTCTTGTCGCGACAGAGCAGGAGGCCAATCGTGGGTTGATCCGCTGAATGGCGAAGCCTGTCATCGACGGCGGAGAGGTACAGGTTCAGCTGCCCCACGAAGGCGGGGTCGAACGGGACCGCCTTGAGTTCGACGACAACGTAGCAGCGCAGAACAAGGTGATAGAACAGCAGGTCGATGACGAAGTCCTGATCTCCGACCACGAGGGACACTTGCCGTCCGACAAAAGCGAATCCGGTTCCAAGTTCCAGGAGAAAGCTCTGGATATGATCGACAAGCGCCTGCTCAACGTCGCGCTCTCGGCGCAGATCGGCGGTGCCGAGGAAATCAAACAGATAGGGGTCCTTGAAGACCTGTTCGGCCATGTCGGATTCCCGCGGCGGCAGGGCGTCAGCGAAATTCGTGAGCGCGTTGCCCTGGCGTTCACGGGCTCGGCGCTGGATCTGAATGACCAGCATGTTCTGAGACCAGCCGTGCTCGAGTGCCTTGCGGGCGTACCACAGCCTGTCAGGTGGACGACGGATTTTCTCCAGCAATGCGATGTGGTGGCGCCAAGGCAATTGTGCAACGCTGCGTTGCACAATTGCCCGTTTCGGCCAGGCCGCGGCGAACGCTCGCATGTACTTCAGATTCCGAGGGGAAAACCCCTTCATGTCTGGAAACGCTCTGCGAAGATCTTCGGCCAACCGGTCAATGACCCTGGCTCCCCATCCGAGGCGTGTTTGTCTGACAAGGATGGTGCGGCCGATGTCCCAATACAGCAGCACCATGGCAGAGTTGGCCGTGAGGACCACGCGCAGGCGTGTCCTTTGGATGCGCTCCTTGATGGCGCGCAGGGCCTGGGCATAGCCTCGGCCCAGCTTGACCTGCTTTGCAATTTGCGTGGACCTGCCCATCGAAGGCCATCGCCGAGCAAGCCCTGTGCCGATGGACGGAGGCATCTGCTGCCCACTTCGCTTGAGCGACTCCTGATCAGTCTGGCGCGGTTGGGTCCTGAGCTACCCGCGCTCGAAGACTCGGGGCGAGAGGGCCTCCACGACGATGGCCGAGGCGATTTGGCCCACTTGCAGTGCGGAGCTAGAGGCTCCGCCCCTTGAACACGTGCACCCGGTGATAGTCGAGGAACGCTTGTTGTTCGCGATTGAAGGCCCCGACGCGTGCGCCGGAGTCTATGCCCCACTTATCGAGCAGGCCCGAGCGGACGTCGGGCACGACCAGCAGTTGCTCGGTGTTTGAAAAGGAGATGTAGCCCTGATCGAAGAGGTGGTCGATGTGGGGCGACAGCAGCAGACCGTTCTCGCCGCGGAGGCGTTCGGCATCGTTCGCGTCGCGCCAGGGTTTGATGTGACTGGCGCGCAGGTGCTTGCGGTCTGCGACATGCGTAACGCGGCACTCCGCCTCGACGAGCATGACGTTGGCGCGGAACACGCCCTGCCCACGTCTGGCCTTGATCACCTGGTCGCGAAATGTCGGCCCGAGATCGCCTGCGATATCGGGCGGTGTATCGTCCTCAACGTCAGGGGTGCCAGGAAATCCGGTGAGCACCGCGAGGGCATCGAAGTAGGCCTGCGCGCCGATGATTCCAATCAGCGCCTGTGCCAGCAGTTCCGGCACCGCTGCGAGGTAGACACCCTGCAGCCCATCACCATTCTGTTGCAGCGGCGAATAACGGGAACGAACCAGCCTTCCTTTGCCCAGTTCAGTCCAGCACCGCCGAAGTCAGGTTTCGGGCTGGTCTGCGCGGCACCGGTGACGACGGCCACGGCCTTGATCCTGGTATCGCAGAACGAAAAGACGATGTCGCCTGGGGCGACCTGGCGCATGGTGTCGTAGAACGGATTGCGCGCGCCATTCGCGTTGGTCTTGGGCGACCACAGGAAGTTGCCCCGGACCTCGGTTCGATACGTCTGGTTCTGATTCACCCACCAGTAGCGCATGTCGGGCTCGGTCGGGTCAGTGTAACCTCCTTGGACGGCAACGTGAACGACGAGCGCCGCTGCGCAAGTGAAGGAATTGCCGAGTCGCTGGAGGAGAATTGAGTGGCGAGGAGCCGGTATGTGCAGATCGAGGAAACAGTACTCACCTATCGACCCGAGCAGCTGCAAGCATGGAAGGCCGGAGACCGTTCGATCGCACCCACCTTTGCCGAGATCACACCGAACTATCAGAACCAACCGACGTTTCATTTCGGAGAGATGTTCGCGCTGCGTCACTTCCTTGAGAGCGAGGGATGGAAGGGCTTCGCGCAGTACGCCCTCGGTCCCCAGTATCCAGGTTCAGAGCGGCGACTAGCCGGGCGGTTGATGGCCAAGAAAGTTATCCCGGCTGCTCGGCTACGGCGCCTACTAGCAGCGCGTTCCGACTCAGCGCTCGTCAACAGTGGCAGCGGTGCGCCTGACCTGTTTCTCTACAAACCGGACGGTTCTTTCAAGTTTGCCGAGGTGAAGAAAGAGAGAGACCGGATCAACCACTCCCAACTGAGGTGTATCGCGCAGATTCTGGCTATGCTCCGCTGCGAGGTGAGCATCGTGTACCTCCAAGCCGAGGGTCGGCGCTACACGCCGAAGCGATATCAATTCGACCTGAAAGATTGCATCGGCGAAATAATCACGGACTCACGTTTCCCGGCGTCGAACGGGCGCTGAAGTGGAAGTAGGGCCAAATGCAGGTCGGCCCAGCGGCGCGAAGTAGTCGCCAACGATGAGTCCGACCTCGTTCCGGGACCGGTCCATCTGTCGGACCTTACCGGCAGCCCGGTCGTCGCCTCACTCGAGCTGGTGCTCCAGCTACCATGCGGTCGGAATACGGCTGGCATGGAGGGCCGTGAACCCCCACTTCGAAGGTCTTGGAGATCCAATGCCCAAACGCCTCCACGAACTCATCCGAAAAATCGGATCGAAAGCCGGGGCCGCGCTTCTCAAACGGATGATCGAGATGTGTTGATGGAATGCCGGAGATGTCGATAGCGTTTCGGCCGAAATAGTAATAGCTGCGAGACAATAGCGCGAAGCGGCCGGCCTCATCCGATTCGTGTCGGGCATCGACCCTCCTGCGATGAGTTTGACAGTAGTCACCCAACTGCATCTTCCGTTCAACCTTCATTGCATGAATCAACTTGCCATGGCCAGCGCTCTTCCGGAGGTTAGCGCCGCCGGTGCCGACGATCCAATCACCCACTTCGGCGAGTTCAACGATGTTCCGCCTTCCTGATCCGAACTTGCATTTTGCCAGCGAGCATAGTCCGTCGGCTGGATTGGGCGCGAATCCGAGGTCTTGGTCAACGACATAACTGAACAGTCGCGGCCGGTCGCGGCGGCGTTGCGCGCTCACCACGCCATGTTCTCCTTGGTCCAAGCGTCGCCATCAAGTCTGGAGAAGATGGCAGCATCAAGAACACATGGAACAATTCCGCTTGCGGAAGCCAGCCGCTGAAAGCCATCCGATACAAACTCGAAGTACGCAGGATCAGAAAGCGCGGCGGCTGTCAGCCGGACCGGGAACCCGAAATCGTTGAGCCACTTCGTGATCCTGCTGTCGATCGGGACCTCATGACGGCTGAGGCCGAGTCCCTGGAGCAGGTTCCTCGACTGCTTGGGGCCGAATCCTGCAAGGTGCTCTGCAAGAAAACGGGCTGCTTGCCTCTCCGTCTCTGGACGAGGTTTCTTTCGGACGGCTTCAAGGACCTCCAATATGTCCTGCCAGTTGTCCTGTAAATATTCAGCGTTCTCGGCAACCTCTCTTCCAATCGTCAGAGACCGGCGCAGTCCACCGAAGCTGGCGATGGTCTGAGAGGCACTTGACGCCAAGCTCTTGTGCCTTCGACAGTTACCGTACGCCAGCGGAAAGGGCCTCGTCATGATGAAGCGCGTGACCGCAGAGGCAGGACCTGACCGCTGTTGAGTTGTCAGGAGGCACGAGACCATTGCCTGCCAGAATCGGCCAATCGTTACCGCATGCTCTTGCCTTCGGAGATTTGTGGCAATCCGTTTCTGGACAAACGCTCGGTCCTTGTGTTGGAGGAAGAAACTGTTGACCTTGGCCACGTCGGCCGTCTCGATGATCCACTCGATCTTCATGACACCTCGATTGTCGTGGCCTGACGCCGTGTAATTCTCCGCCTGAGCTGACCTGCCGCTGCGCCCAATCTATCTGCCGATCGTGAGGCCTGCCTCCACCGCATC
>JBKJJZ010000317.1:0-4586 GCA_046597705.1 Vicinamibacterales bacterium
AGGGCCTGGAGGCTGGCGGTGTTGCGGCGCCGCACCCATCCACCCGTCGCCCGCGTGAGCACAAGCACCGCGACTGCGGGGAGCAGTGCCGCTGCGCCAAGCTTGGGGTCAAGCGTCAGCATGAAGATGGCCGCGCCGGTCATCATGATCAGGTTGGCGCCGAGCTGCACCAGTGCCTGGGCGAAGAACTGGTTCAACTTGTCCGTGTCACTGTTGATACGCGAGATCAAATCGCCGGCCTTGTTCTGGTTGAAGAAGTCCACGGGCAGTTGCTGCAGCTTCGAGAACAGTGCGTTCCGCAGGTTGAACAGCACGTTGCGGCCCACGGTGCCCATCTGCCTGGTCTGGACGTATGCCGCCACCAGTCCGATGAGGTACGCGCCCAGCAAGACGAGCGCGGACCGCACGACGCCGCCATAGTCGCCCTGGCGCATGTAGGTGTCCACGGCGCGCCCGATGATGACCGGTGCCATCAGTCCGGTCGCAGACGAAATTACGGTGCCGATGAACGCGGCCGTCATCCGCCCGCGCTCCTGGACCATGAGCGGAGCCAGCCGCTTGAACGCCGTCCCCAGCGTGGCGCCCGGCTCCTGAGTCCGGCCGCTGCTAAGCGCGTACGGATTCGTAGTGGTGGGTGCTTCGTTGGGAGTCATAGAGTTGGACGTACTCAGGACATGTGTCGAGCAGGTGCTGATGCGTGCCGATCGCCAGCACTTCGCCTTCCATCAGCAGGATGATTTGGTCGTAGTCCTCGACCGGCGCAATCTTCTGCGTGACCGAGAGCAGGGTGACGCCGGGGTAGTTGCGCCGGACGTTATCGAGGATCGCCCGTTCGGTGGCCGCGTCAACGCGCGCGGTGAAGTCATCGAGCAGCAGCACGCCCGGGTTCAGGGCCAGCGCGCGGGCCAGCATGAGCCGTTGCTTCTGGCCGCCCGAAAGGCTGGTGCCGCGTTCCGAAACCACCGTATCGAGTTTCTGCGGCAGGCGGTCGATGAACTCCTTCAGTTCGGCCGTCGCGATCGCCTTTTCGAGATCTTCGTCCGTCACCGTCTTGCTGAACGCGATGTTCTCGCGCAGCGAGAGGTTGAACATGGTGGCGTCCTGGAACACAAAGGCGATTCGCTGGTGCAGCGTGGCCTTGTCGTAGTCGGTGATGGGCCGCCCGTCGTACTCCACACTCCCCGACGTGGGCACGAGCAAGCCCGTGAGCAGATACAGCAGTTGCGTTTTGCCCGCAGCGGTCGGCCCGATGACCGCCGTTCGCGTGCCGGCCTTCGCCGTGAATGACACGTCCTTGAGGACCCGCTTGTCGCCAAAGGCGAGCTCCACATGCTCGAGCGTGATGTCGCCGTGCATCGGGGCAGCGACGGCTCCGCGGACCGGTGGCGGCGGCGCTCCCAGAACCGCGCCCAGCCGGGCGTATGACGCGCCGGCTTGCGCCATCACGTTGCTCATGAAACCGATCACGATTACCGGAAAGATCAAGATGGCGAGGTAGCTGTTGAACGCCGTGAAATCCCCGAGCGACATCGAGCCCTGAATCACGAAGCGCCCACCGATTGTCAGGATCATCAGCGTCGCAAGATTCGTCGAAAACATGATGATCGGGATGAGCGCGGAGAACAGGCGCAGGATTCGCAGGCCCAGCGTGCGGGCCTCGCTGTTGGCGGCGATGAACTTGCCGCGCTCGTGCTGCTGAGAGTTCACGAGACGCACCAGGGCCGCGCCCAGAATGCTTTCACTGATCACCCTGTTCAGGCGGTCGATGGCCTGCTGCGCCTGTTTGAACAGCGCGCGAACCTTCGCCAGCACGAACTGGAACGTGATCGCGATCACCGGCAAGACCGCGATGACGGCGAGCCCCAGTTTCCAGTTGATGGAAATGAGCAGGGCGCTGGCTCCGACGATCAGGAACGCCGACGAAATGAGCGCGCCCACCGCCTGCGAGACAAAGAGTTTTACCGCGTCCACGTCGGACGTCAGGTTCGTCAGCAGCGTGGCGGTGGTGATGTGCTGGATGTAGGCCAGGTCCTGCGTCGAGAGCTTCTCGACCAGCCGGGTGCGAAGATCCCGGGCCACCCGTTCCGAGGCCACGACCTGCGCCACGCTGACCAGGTACGTGAACAGAAGGATTCCCGCGGCCACGGCCAGGAACTCGGCCACCAGAGGTCCCACGACAGGATCGCCCGCGACGAATCCGTCGATGGCTCGCGACATGATCTTGGGGACAAGAAGGCTCAGTGCGTTGGCCGCGACGGTAAAGCCGGCAATCGCAAACACCAGCCGTCTGTACGGCGCGAGGAGCGCGGTCAGCTTCGGGCCGGCCGGCCGCTTGGCGAGTTTGGGATCAGGTGAAGGAGGCACGAGGCTTACGCTCCAAATTCTAAACTGTTCGGCATGTTCGCATAAGATCGCGCCCGTGTACGGCGCCACGATGTTCCTGAGCGCATTCCTGCTCTTTCTGATCCAGCCGATGATCGGTAAGTTCATCCTGCCGCGGTTCGGTGGCGCACCGGCGGTCTGGACTGCCTGCATGCTGTTTTTCCAGGCGCTGCTTCTCGCGGGCTACGCCTACGCGCACGCACTTGCCAACAGCGGGCCACTGCGGCGGCAGGCGCGGGTGCATGTGGGATTACTCGTCGCGTCCAGCGCGGCCGTGCTCTGGTTTTCGATCATGCCTTCACAGGGGTGGAGGCCGCAGACCGATCAGTCTCAAGTGCTGGGGATCCTTGGCCTGTTGCTGGTCAGCATTGGCGCTCCGTTCCTGCTGCTGTCCGCCACGGCGCCGCTGCTGCAATCGTGGTTCAGCCGCACGCGACCAGGTCGCTTTCCCTATCGGCTTTACGCGTTGTCAAACCTGGGATCGCTTCTCGCGATTGTGAGTTATCCGTTTCTGATCGAGCCCTCGATCGCCCTGCATCAACAGGCCACCATCTGGTCGTGGACCTACGTGGCGTTCGCGCTGGCGTGCGGACTGGTGGCATGGCGTGTGATGCCGGCTCAGGCGATTGAACCCGTCGAGGACAATGTCACCGCGGAGAAGCCCGGAGCGTCGAGCTATTTCATGTGGCTGGCGCTCACCGCGTGCAGCTCGATCATGCTGCTGGCAACGACGAGCATAATGAGTCAGGACCTGGCGGTGGTGCCGCTCCTGTGGATCCTGCCGCTGGCGCTGTACCTGCTGTCCTTCGTGATTTGCTTTCAGCACGAACGACTGTATTGGCGGCCGCTGTTTATTGCAGGACTCGTAGCGAGCCTTGCCTGGATGACATTCGTGCTGTCGGGTAGTGTCTCCGTGCCGCTCCGCACACAGATCGTCTGTTATTCGCTCACCTTGTTCATGCTGTGCATGGTCTGCCATGGCGAGTTGGTCAGGGTCAGGCCGGCGTCGAGGTATCTCACGTCGTTCTACCTGATGGTGGCCGGAGGCGGTGCGCTCGGAGGATTCCTGGTCACCGTGGTGGCGCCAAGGGTGTTGCGCGGTTTCTGGGAATATCACTTTGGCGTCCTCGCAACCACGCTCCTGGTGCTGTGGATCCTGTTTCGAAACCCCTCCGAGAAGGCAGAGCATCGGCGCCCGGTCTGGGCGTGGGCGCTGATCGGCGTACTCGGAATCTCGTGGATCGCGCTGGCCTATACGCTGGGCCGCAACATCGGCGAATCGACGAAACGCAACGTCGAGATGTCCCGCAACTTCTTCGGCGTGCTGCGCGTGCAGGAGCTCTACATCACCGACCCGTCGCAGCACCAGTACAGCCTTGTGCACGGTCGGATTGAGCACGGGTATCAGTTTCAGGATTCTGTGAAGCGCAACTGGCCCGTGGCCTACTACGGCGAAGACACCGGCATGGGCGTGGCGTTCCGCTTTCATCCCAACCGCGGCAGTCACGCGCCGATGCGGATCGGCGTGATCGGCCTGGGCGCTGGGACTACCGCCGCCCTTGGGCAGGCTGGAGACGTGATTCGCTTCTATGAAATCAACCCCGACGTGGTGCGCCTCTCGGACAAGTACTTCACCTACCGGAAAGACAGCAAGGCCAAGAGCGACGTGACGTTAGGGGATGCGCGCGTCTCACTGGAGCGGGAACGCGCGGCGGGAGTCTCCGAGCAGTTCGACATGATCGTGGTTGATGCTTTCAGCAGCGACGCCATCCCCGTACACCTTCTAACTCGCGAATGCTTCGACACCTTTCGCTTCCACCTGAAACCCGATGGCATCCTGGCGTTCCACATCACCAATCGCTATTTTGACTTGCGCCCTGTGGTCAGGAACCTGACCGTCCCGGGCCCGAGTCCACAGATGCAGGCGCTCTGGTTCAACGTTCCGGGAAGCCAGAGCCTGGGGACCGACCGGACCGACTGGGTCCTCGTCACCAGCAACGCGGCGTTTCTTTCCAATCCGGATGTTCAGGCCCGGGTCACCCCATGGCCTGATCTCGTCCCCAAGCCCATCAAATGGACTGACGACTACAGCAACCTTGTCAGTGTCATTTACGAGCGGGGTAAGGATTAGAAGACGCAGGGCGTCCCTTCAGGGGCGCCAAATTGGCGGTGTGTAGGGCGTCCCTTCAGGGGCGCCAAATCGG